>JAXDIH010000118.1:0-6441 GCA_034664105.1 Thermoleophilaceae bacterium | reverse complement strand
GGTGGTCGAGCTCGCGCGCGAGTCGCTCCACCCCGACCTCGACTGGCTGGGCGTGGTGCTGAACATCGCGGACATGCGCCTGGTGCACTCCCGCGAGGCGCTGAAGTCGCTGCGGGAGCGGTTCGGGGAGAAGGTCTTCGACACGGTGATCCGGCGCAGCGTGCGCTACGCCGAGTCGGCCGAGCGGGGCGTGTCGATCCTCGACTACGCGCCCGATCTGGGGGCGGACTACCTGGCATTGGCCGGCGAGACGCTGGCGCGGCTGGGCGGGTTCGAAGAGGCGCGGGAGCGGCTGAGTGCCGCGGCCGGCTCCTCGGCGATCGCGTCCTCGTCGTAGGCCGGCGCGTTAGGCTCGCGCTCCCATGGAAACCGAGCTGCTCTTCCGGCCGGCCACCGAGCTCGCCGCCCTCGTTCGGGACGGCGATTTGACCGCTCGTGAGCTCACCGAGGCCACCCTCGAGCGCATCGGGGCGCTCAACGGTGACCTGAATGCCTTCATCCACACCGACCCCGACGGCGCCTTGGGCGCCGCCGATGAGGTGGCGGCCGGCGACGAGCGTCCCTTCGCCGGCGTTCCGATCGCGATCAAGGACACCGCCGCGGTCGCGGGCATGCCCTACACGCTCGGCTCCGACATCTTCGGCGACTTCATGCCCGGCCACGATGCCTTCGTGGTGCGCCGCCTGCGCGACGCGGGCTTCGTCATCGTCGGCAAGACCAACCTGCCCGAGTTCGGGATCCTGCCCGTCACGGAGCCGCGCCGCTTCGGGCCCACGCGCAACCCGTGGGACCCTGCGCGCACCCCTGGCGGCTCGTCGGGCGGCGCCGCGGCCGCCGTGGCGTCGGGCATGGTGCCGCTCGCCCACGGCAGCGACGGCGGGGGCTCGATCCGCATCCCCGCCGCGTGCTGCGGGCTGGTCGGGCTGAAGCCGAGCCGAGGGCGGGTGTCGCGCGGGCCCGAGCAGGGCGACGACTTCCTCGTCCAGGACGGCGTGCTGACGCATACGGTCGCGGAGACCGCGGCGCTGCTGGACGTTCTCGCGGGCTACGAGGTCGGCGACGCCAGCTGGGCGCCGCCACCGGAGGAGCCGTTCGCGGTGGCCGCCACCCGCGAGCCGGGCCGGCTCCGGATCGGCGTGACCACCGAGGCCGCGATCCCCGCCCCGCTCGACCCGCTCTGTGAGCGCGCGGTCCGTGACGCCGCCGAGTTGCTCGAGTCGCTCGGGCACGAGGTGGAGGAGATCGAGGCGCCGCCGTGGGCGGGCCAGGACCTGCTGCAGGTGTTCACGCTCGTGTTCGGCACGCCGATCGCGATGGGCCTCTTCTTCGGCGGTCAGGTCACCGGGCGCGAGCCCTCCCAGGAGCTGGTGGAGCCGCTCTCATGGACGATCTGGGAGGGCATCCGCGACCGCACCGCGCTCGACTACCTGCTTGCGCGCACCCAGCTGGGGGCGTTCAGCCGCCCGATCGTCGCGCTCTGGGACAAGTACGACGTCGTGCTGACGCCGGCCCTCGCCCAGCGCCCGGTGCCGATCGGCGAGATCGACTCCTGCAGCGACGAGCCCTGGGACGACTTCCGCCGCTCCGGCCAGTTCACGCCGTACACGGCGATCTTCAACGTGACCGGACAGCCCGCGATCTCGCTGCCGCTCTTCCACGGAGACGACGGCCTGCCGCTCGCCGTGCAGCTGGCCGGCAAGCCGGCGGGCGAAGGCCAGCTGCTGGCCCTGGCCGCCCAGCTGGAAGCGGCGCGGCCGTGGGCGGAGCGGCGACCGGAGCAGGCGCGGGCCTCGTAGACGGCCGGGGCGCTTCGGCGGCCCGAGCGCCGCAAACAGCGGCAATGAAAGGCGGCCCGAGCGGGGTGTGGGCCCCGAACGTCAGACATAACCCCCATTTGGGGGCCCACACCCGCTGCAAGAGCGCTTCGCGCTCACGCCATCGCGGCCGCGGCGAGCACCTCTTTGTCGCGGTCGTACGTCAGCAATGAAGCGGCGTCCGCGGGAGCAAGCCAGCGCAGCTCGTCGACCTCGTCGTTCGGCTCGAAGCCGGGATCGTCGGCGACGTCCATCAGCCAGTAGCGCACGAGCTTCGGTCGGTCGCGTACCGAGTACTCCGCCGGTGGCAGCTCCCGCACCAGTCGCGCGCTCAGCCCCGTCTCCTCGCGCACCTCCCGCAGGGCCGCCTCCTCGAACGACTCGCCGGCATCGAGCTTGCCCTTCGGCAGCGTCCAGTCGTCGTACTCCGGCCGGTGGACGAGCGCGACCTGGCCGTCGCGCATCACGACGCCGCCGGCCGCCTCGATCCGCTCAGAGCTCATTCACGTCCGCCCCGCCGGGCGCGAACGTCACCCGCCGCACCGCGGCGTCCGGGGCCTCCGCGCGCAGCCTCTCCACCAGCGTTCCGGTCTGCTCCCAGTGCGACCAGAACAGCACCGTCGGCCCCGCGCCGGAGATCGTCGCCCCCACCGCGCCGAGCTCCTCCGCCCGCTCCACCAGCTCCATGGAGCTCGGATACAGCGAGCGCCGGTGCGGCTGATGGAGGGCATCGGCCAGGCCGCGCCCGATCAGCGAGAAGTCGCCCCGCGCCAGTCCCAGCACGAGCAACGAGGCATGGCCCACGTTGTGCACGGCGTCAGCGAGCGGGACGGTGTCGGGGAGCGCCGCCCTGGCGGCCGCCGTTTTCACCTCGAACCCCGGAATGACGAGGACCCCCTCCAACCCGGCCGGAGGATCGAAGCGCACCGGGTCGGCCCCGGCGCAGACCACGAAGCCGCCCAGCAGCGCCGCGGCGACGTTGTCCGGATGTCCCTCCAGCTCCGCGGCCAGCTCGAACAGCGGCGCGTCCAGCTCGTACATGTGGTCGGCGGCGCACAGCCCCGCCACGATCGCCGCGGCGCTCGAGCCCAGCCCCGCGGCCGGCGGGATCGCCGAGCGGATCGAGAAGCTCACGCCGTCGGCCGGGTGCAGACGCTCGAACGCCCGCACGCACAGGTTGGACCGGTCGAGCGGGATGCCGGGGACATCCGCCGCGACCGAGAACGACCCCGTCTCCTCCACCTCCAGCTCGAGCTCGATGCCGAGCGCCGCCGCCAGCACGTCGTAGCCGGGGCCGAGGTTCGCCGACGACGCCGGCACTCGGACGACCCTGCGCCGGTTCACCCGAGCACGGCCTCCTCGACGCTGTCGATGTCGGGCTCGCACGGGACCACGGACGCGGCCCGGTTCATCGCCGTCTGGGGGTCCTTCAAACCGTGCCCCGTCAGCACGCACACCACGCGGCCCTCGGCGCCGTACTTGAGCAGCCCCGCCACCGACGCCGCCGACGCCGGCTCGCAGAACACGCCCTCGCGCGAGCCCAGCAGCGAGTAGGCGTCCAGGATCTCCGCGTCCGACACCGCCCGCACCTCCCCGCGCGAGGCGGTGAACGCGTTCATCGCGTCCTCCCAGCGCGCCGGGTTGCCGATCCGGATCGCCGAGGCCACCGTCTCCGGGTCCGGCACCGGCGCGCCGAGCACCAGCGGCGCGGCGCCCTCGGCCTGATAGCCGTGCATGCGCGGCGCCGTGCCGTACTCCTGGAACCCCTTCCACCAGGAGGTCACGTTGCCCGCGTTGCCGACCGGTACGCAGAGCACGTCCGGCGCCTCGCCGAACTCGTCGCAGACCTCGAACGCGCCCGTCTTCTGCCCCTCGATGCGGAAGTCGTTGACGGAGTTGACCAGCGAGATCGGGTGCCGCTTCGTCAGCTCGCGCACCAGCGCGAGCGCCTCGTCGAAGTTGCCCCGCAGCGCGATCACGCGGGCGCCGTGCATCAGGGCCTGGGCCAGCTTGCCGGTGGCGATCTTGCCCTCGGGCACGATCACGGCCCCGCGCAACCCGGCGCGGGCCGCGTAGGCGGCGGCGCTCGCGGCGGTGTTGCCCGTGGAGGCACAGATGATCGCCTCCGCCCCCTCGGCGATCGCGGCGCTCACGGCCACCGTCATGCCCCGGTCCTTGAACGACCCGGTCGGGTTGGCGCCCTCGATCTTGAGCCACACGTCGGCTCCGGTCAGCTCTGACAGCCTCGGGGCCTGAACGAGCGGGGTATCGCCCTCGCCCATGGTCACCAGCGGATCGGCGGGCAGCCGGTCGTGGTAGCGCCAGAGGCTCAGAAGGTCTCCTCGATCACGCGGATCACCCGCGGCGGCTCGCGCACGAAGTCGAGCCGCGAGAGCAGGTCGACCGCTGCGCGGAACTTCGACTCCAGCACCGGGTGCATCACCATGACGAGCCGGGCCTCCTCGCCCAGCCCCTTCTGCACCACGGACCGGATCGACACGCCCTGCATCCCGAGGATCTCGGCGACCTGGGCCAGCACTCCCGGCCGGTCCGCCACCTCCAGGTGCAGGTAGAACGAGAACTCGACGTCGGTGACGATCGGCAGCTCCACGGCCGGGGGCGGCAGCGACGGCGGGGGAATCATCGCCGAGACCACGTCGCCCAGGACCGCACTGGCGGTCTGGATGCCGCCCGCGCCCGGGCCGCTCAGCGTGATCTCGGTGATCGCCGGCGACTCGATCGTCACGGCGTTGAACGCGCCGTTCACGCTCGCCAGCGGGTGGTCGGCGTACAGGAACGCCGGGTGCACGTGCACCGCCACGCCGTCGGCGATCCGCTCCGCCGAGCCGATCAGCTTCAGCGACAGCCCGAGCTCGCTGGCGTAGGCGATGTCGTCGGCCGTGATGCGCTCGATTCCCTCGTAGCTCACCTGCTCGAGCCGCACCGCGGCGCCGAAGGCGAGCCGGGCGAGGATGGCCATCTTGGCGGCGGCGTCCTTGCCGGTCACGTCCTCGGTGGGGTCGGCCTCCGCGTAGCCCATCTCCTGGGCCTCGCGCAGCGCCTCGTCGTAGGAGGCGCCGGTGGCGGCCATCTGGGTGAGGATGTAGTTGGTCGTGCCGTTGACGATGCCGTGCACCCGCTCGATGTGGGCGGCGGCCAGCGTCTCCGCCATCACCCGGATCGCGGGCACCACACCGGCCACGGCGCCCTCGAAGCGCAGCTGCACCTCGCCGCGCCGCGCCGCGTCGAACACCTCCTCGCCGTGCTGGGAGAGCAGCTGCTTGTTGGCGGTGACCACGTGGCGGCCGGCCTCGAGCGCGCGCAGCACGTAGTCGCGCGCCGGCTCGATCCCGCCCATCAGCTCGACGATCAGGTCGCTGCGCTCGAGCAGGTCCTCGAAGTCGCCCTGGCTGCGCGTGAGCACTCCGGACAGCTCTGGCCGCAGCCCCACCTCGGCCTCGATCGCCCCGGCGCGCTCCTCGAGCAGCTCGGCGAACGCCGAGCCCACCGTGCCGTGGCCGAGCAGCCCGATCCGGAAGGGCTCAGACGTCACGCCGGGTCAGATCGTCGTAGGTCTCGCGGCGCACGACCACACGCGCGTCGCCGTCCTTGCAGAAGATCACCGGCGGGCGGGGGATCGAGTTGTAGTTGTTGGCCATGGCGTGGCCGTAGGCGCCGGTAGCTGGGGTCACCAGCACGTCACCGGGGCGGGGATCGTCGAGCAGGGCGTCGCGCACCAGGATGTCGCCGGACTCGCAGTGCATGCCCGCGATCGTGACCTCGTCGGCGCCGCCGAAGCGATCGGCGATCTCAGCCTCGTAGCGGGCGCCGTAGAGCATCGGACGCAGGTTGTCGACCATGCCGCCGTCGACGGCCACGTAGGTGCGCACGTCCGGAATCCGCTTCACGGTGCCGACCGTGTAGATCGTCACGCCGGCGTTGCCGACCAGCGAGCGTCCCGGCTCGCACAGCACCGTCACGTCCTTCGGCGCGTGGCGCAGCAGCGCGTCCGCGTACTCCTCGATCGCCGGCGGACGCTCGTCGCGCGTATACGCGATGCCGAGCCCGCCGCCGAGGTTCAGCAGCGGGAAGTCACCCATGCCCGCCAGCACCTCGGCCAGCCGCTCGAACGCCTCCAGGTCGAACACCTGCGAGCCGATGTGCGCGTGCAGGCCCTCCAGCTGGAGTCCCGCGTCGGCGCACGCGGCCACCGCCCGCGGCACGTCGTCGAGCCCGAAGCCGAACTTGGAGTCCTCCTGGCCCGTCTGGATGTAGGAGTGGGTCGACGGCTTGATCCCGGGCGTGACTCGGATCATCACCCGGGCGTCGCGCCCGCGCAGGCGGTCGATCTCGTCGAAGGAGTCCACGACGATGTGGCCCACGCCCACCTCGAGCGCGTAGTCCAGCTCGGCAGGCGTCTTGTTGTTGCCGTGCATGTAGATGCGCTCCGGCTCGTAGCCGCCCGCGAGCGCCAGGTGCAGCTCGCCCCCGCTCGCCACGTCGGTCGACAGACCCTCGTCCTTGAAGAGCCGGTAGACCGCCGTGCAGGGAAACGCCTTGCTCGCGTAGATCACCTCGAAGCGCTCGGTGCGAGCGCGGAAGGCCTCGACGTAGGTGCGCGCGCGGG
>JAXDIH010000031.1:0-9905 GCA_034664105.1 Thermoleophilaceae bacterium | reverse complement strand
CGCCTTCGCCTTCCTCCGAGCTCGAGCCGACGCCCTCCGGCGGGTTCACCAGCGACGCCTGGGCCGCCGAGCGCCCGACCTTCTCGATCCGCACGAGCGTCTTCTCGCCGACCAGCGTCGCCGCGTTCACCACCGAGATGACGTAGCCGTCGAGCTTCGCCACCGCGTCGTCGTCGTTGTACATGTGCGGCTCCTCGATCAGGACGAGCACCTCCTCGCCCTCGCGGAACGGCAGCGCGCGCTCCTCCACGTCCTCGCGGCTGCCCTCCAGCACAACCTCGAAGTGGTCGATCGGCAGCGCCTCCGTCCCTTCGAAGTGGAAGTGGCGCCCGGTCTCCTCCTCGATCTCCAGGATCGGCCCGGGCACGCCCTGGTTGCCGACCAGGATCGAGGACACCTTCGGGTGCACCCGGATCAGGAAGGCAGGCGACTCGGGCCGCTCCGCCGTGACCTCGTGCAGCCAGCGGTCCACCTCGATCGCCACCGTCTCCTCGGACAGCACCACGCCCTCGCCCTCGCAGGTCGGGCACGGCTTGGTCATGATCTCGCGCACGCCGTCGGTCACGTTCTGGCGGGTCATCTCCACCAGGCCGAGCGGCGAGATCTCGACCACGTACGTCTTGGTGCGGTCCTCGTCGAGCGACTTGCGCAGCGTCTTCAGCACGGTGTCGCGGTTGCGCGCCCGCGCCATGTCGATGAAGTCGATGACGATGATGCCGCCGATGTCGCGCAGCCTCAGCTGGCTCACGACCTCCTCGGCGGCCTCGAGGTTCGTCTTGGTGATCGTGTCCTCGAGCTTCGCGCCCTTGCCGCGACCGGTGAACGAGCCCGAGTTGACGTCGATGACCGTCATGGCCTCGGCGTAGTCGATCATCAGGTAGCCGCCGCTGGGCAGGTCCACGCGGCGCTTGAGCACCGACTGGATCGCCTCCTCGATGTGGTAGCGCTCGAACATCGCCTCGTCGTCCTTGTAGAACTCGAGCCGATCGAGCAGCTCCGGCGCCGTGCGGGTGAAGAACGACTGGAGGCGGTGGTGCTGCTTCTCGTCGTCCACGATGGCCTTCCCGAACTCGCCCGAGAAGATGTCGCGCGCCACGCGCACCGACAGGTCGGCCTCCTGGAACACCATCGCCGGCGCCGCCGTCTCGGTGGCGCGCTGCTGGAGGACGTCGTGCAGCTTGTGCAGGTACTTGATCTCGCGCTCGAAGTCCTCCTTCGTCGCGCCCTGAGCGGCGGTGCGCACGATCACTCCGCCGTCGCCGAGCTCGGCCTTGCCGGCTGCGCGGCGCACGCGGTCGCGCTCCTTGTCCTCGAGGCGGCGCGACACGCCGACGCCCTCGCCCTGCGGCACGTACACGAGGTAGCGCCCCGCGATCGAAAGCTGCATGGACAGGCGCGGCCCCTTGGTCTTCAGGGGGTCCTTGATCGCCTGCACGAGGATCTCCTGCCCGGGCTTCAGCAGCTCGGTGATGCGCTTCCCCTTGGCGCCGCCGCGGCCACGCCGGGCGACCTCCACGCCGGGGAAGACGACATCGTCGGCGTGCAGGAAGCCGTTCTTCTCGAGGCCGATGTCGACGAACGCCGCCTCGAGGCCGGGCAGGACGTTGTCGACCTTGCCCTTGTAGATGTTTCCGACGATCGAGCGGGAGCCGCGGCGCTCTATGTAGAGCTCCGCGACGCGCCAGTCGTCGCTCTGCTTCTTGCCGCGTCCCCCGCTATTCCCGGAGGGTGAGCCCTCCGACTCGAGGATCGCGACTCTGGTTTCGCCACGGTCCACCGTGACGAGCAACTGCTTCTTCAAGACTTAGCCCTCTCATAAGAGTTAGAGGCCCTTGGCCAGAGCCGTCTCGCGCGCTTGCGCGTGGATCGACTGCAACAGGCCGATGGCCATCAATGTCGTGATCACCGACGAGCCGCCATAGGACATCAGCGGCAATGGAACCCCGGTGATCGGCATGATCCCGATGGTCATGCCCACGTTGACGAACACCTGGAACATCAGCATCGCGGTGATGCCGCCGGCGACAAGTGCGCCGTAGAAGTTCTTTGACGTCGTCAGGATTCTCAACGCTCTCCAGATTAGGAGCGCAAACAGGGAAAGAACGAGCGCCGCTCCCACGAAACCGAACTCCTCCCCAACTACGGAGAATATGAAGTCCGTGTGGTGCTCTGGAAGGAAGTTCAACTTCGTCTGCGTGGATTCGTCTCCACGGCCCGTCTTCCCCCCTGAGCCTATCGCGGTCAGCGACTGATTGATCTGATAGCCCTCATCGACCGGATTCGTCGAAGGGTTGAGGAATGCGGTCAAACGGTCCACCTGGTACGGCTTGAGCACCTCGACCCCGGCCGCGGGGGCTGCGAGCAGCACCACGACGATCGCCACCGCCCCGAGCGCGCCCAACGCGGCGAAGTGGGTCCACTTCGTGCCGGCCACGAACAGCACGGCGAGCACGATGGCCAGGTACACGAGCCCGGAGCCCAGGTCGGGCTGGGCGACGACCAGCATGGCCGGGATCAGGGCCAGCAGCACGATCCGGCTGGTGGTCTCGCGGTCGCCCAGACGGCGGGCCCGGTCGACCGTGAAGCCGGCGAGCGCCACGATCAGCAGCACCTTGCCCAGCTCGGAGGCCTGGAAGTTGAAGAAGCCGAACTCGATGGCGCGGCGCGACCCCCGGGCCGAGAACCCGAGCATGTACACGAGCAGGATCGCGCCGATCATCAGCCCGTACACGCCGAGCTTCCACTCGCGCAGCCGCGAGTAGTCGAAGCGCGACAGCAGGACCATCAGCACCAGGCCCACGCCGATGTAGATGGCCTGGCGGTTCATGTAGTAGTTGGGGTCGTGCGGGATGTCGCCGAGCGTGGCCTTGCGCACGGTGTAGAGGCTGGCCGCGATCAGGCCGAGCGTGGCCAGCAGCAGCAGCGGATCCAGCCGCAGCAACCGCGGGCCGGTGTCGCGGAAGTCCTGGACGGCAGTGCTCATCAGTCGGAGGGCCCTCCGCCTTGCACCAGCTGCTTCTCGTTCACGTTGAAGAGCTCGGCCAGGATCCGGCGCGCCATCGGCGCAGCGGTGTCAGCGCCGAAGCCGCCAGCCTCGTCGGTCACGGCCACCACGTACTTGGGGTCGGGCCACGGCGCCAGGGCCACGTACCACGATTGGTCGGCGCGACCCCCGCCCTTCTCCGCCGTGCCCGTCTTGCCGGCGATCTGCACCGGGAAGGTCTGGAACACCGGGGTCGAGGTGCCGCCCGGTGCGCTGGCCGCGCCGCGCAAGCCGTCGAGGATCGCCGAGCGGTACTCCGGCGCGACGTTCAGCTTGCGGGCCATCGGCGCCTCGAGCTGCTGCTGCGCCTGACCGGCCGAGTTCTCGATCCGCTGGCCGAGCCGCGGGCGCATCACCTTGCCGGTGGCGATCCCCGCGTAGGCCACGGCCATCTGCAGCGGGTTGGCGGCCAGATCGCCCTGTCCCACGGAAAGGTTCACGTTGTCGCCGACCGACCAGGGCCGGTCCTGCCACCCGCACTTGCCGAGCGAGATCTCTGTCGGCGTGGGGTTCGTGCGATCGACGCAGCGCTGGAACTTGGCGTACTGGCTGTCACGCCAGTGCGGGTTCGGGACGAACCCGGGTCCCTCCTCGGGTAGGTCGATCCCGGTCCGGCGTCCCAGCCCAAGCACGTGCGCCCAGTGCTGGAGCGGCATGCCCTTGCGGTTGAGGTCCCGGCCCAGCTGGTAGAAGAACACGTCGCTCGAGACCGTCAGGGCCTGGCGCAGCGACAGCACGCCGTGCGCCACGCCGCCGGCGTTCTGGAAGACCTGGTCGCCCACGGTCAGCTTGCCCGGGTCGTTGAGCGGCGTGTCCGGGGTGATCAGCCCGGACTCGAGCGCGGCCGTGGCGGTGATCAGCTTGAACGTCGAGCCCGTCGGGTACCCGGCGGCGACCGCCCGGTTGGTCAGCGGCGCGCCCGTCTCGTCCGCCTTGAGCCGGTTGTAGTCCGATGCCCTCACGACCTTGGCGAACAGGTTCGGGTCATACGACGGCTGCGAGCCCAGGCCGAGCACCTCGCCGTTGTGGATGTCCATCACGGCGAAGGCGCCCTTGCCGGTGCCGCCGGCGAGCGCCTCCTGGCCGGCGCGCTGCACGTCCAGGTCGAGGGAGAGGCGCAGCTGGCTGCCCTGCTTCGGCTGGTCTTTCCTGAGCTCGCGCCTGAGGTTGCCGAGCGCGTCCACCTGCACGCGCGTGGCACCGCTCTGCCCGCGCAGGAACTGGTCGTACTCGGACTCCAGGCCGGCCTTGCCCACCCGGTCGCCGCTCTGCACGCCCGAGTAGCTCGGGTCCTTGAGGTCCTCGGCGCTGACCTCCCCGACGTAGCCGAACAGGTGCGCGCCCAGCTCGCCGTGGGGGTACTCGCGCAGGAAGACCGGATCGACCTCGACGCCCTTGAAGTTCTCCTCGCGCTCCTCGATGTACATCACCACGTCGAGCGACACGTCCTGCTTGACGGTCGCCTTCGAGAACGGCAGCTCCTTGAACTGCTCGTTCACGCGCCGCTCGATCGCGCGCGGGCGCATGTCGAGCAGCGGGCCGAGGCGGCGGTAGAGCGCGCGGCGCTCGCCCGTGTTCTCGGACAGCTTCTCGGGTGTGACCTCGATCGCCAGGCCGACGCGGTTGCGCACGAGCACGCGCCCCTCGCGGTCGACGATGTCGCCGCGCGGCGCCTGCACGCGGATCTCGCGCAGCTGGTTGCCCTGGGCCTCGGCCACGTACTTGTCGCCGGACAGCACCTGCAGGAACCAGAGCCGGAAGAAGATGACGGCGAAAGCCGCGAGCGCGACCCCGCCGAGGATCGCCACGCGCACGGCCAGCTGGGGCGTAAGGGTGGGCCGGCGGTCGTCGTCGAGGTACATCAGATCTCGAGCCCTCGGAGCCCGAGCGGCCCAGCCTCGCGCGGCGGCCGCCGGCGCCGGCGGACCTCGAGCGGGTCGACCGCGAGCGACGGCCGCAGCACCTTGCGGCAGCCGGTGAACACCGGCAGCGAGAGCAGCGCGTTCAGCAGGATGGTCAGGATCATGTCGCGGATCACCAGCGGGCTCACGCGGGCGCCGATGTCGAGCATCAGGGCGACCGCGGCGAACGCGATCACCCAGGCGGCCGTGGCCACCGGGCCAACGGCGAGCGGCAGCAGTCCGTGGCTCGGGTCGCGCACCTCGCGGAAGCGGCCGACTCCGTAGCCGACCGCCGTGAGCACCAGCGAGGAGCCGCCCATGGTCGTGCCCGTGAGCAGGTCCAGCAGCAGCCCGGCGCTGAACCCGGCGGCGCAGCCGGGCACGCTGCCGCCGTAGTAGGCCACCGCGGCAACCACCAGCACCACGAGGTCGGCGTGGCCGCCGAACACGCTGAGCTGGCTGAGCGCCGACAGCTGGAGCACCACGGCCAGCAGAAGCAGCGCGCCCACGCGCACGAAGGCGCCGACGGAGAGGTTCATCCGCCCGTCCCCGTGACCGACGCGGCCTGCTGGGCCACGCCCTTGCGGGTGAGCACCTGCACGACGTCGATGCGGCGCATGTCGGCGAACGGCCTGACGTGCACGCGCTGGTAGGTCTCCAGCTCGTCGAGGTCGACCTTGGTCACCCGGCCGATCGGGATGCCGCGCGGGAACAGCGACTCGATCTTCGACGAGGTGAAGCCGGAGGTGATCACCAGCGTGTCCTCGGTGACGCGCCGGCCGCTCTCCACGTGCTCCAGCAGCAGGTCCTGCGGGTTGCCGACCTCGGGCCGCACCACTCCGGACACGCCGGCCGGGAAGACCTGGGCGGACACCCCGCTCTGGCCGTCGGTGATCAGCCGTACCTCCGCGGTGCCGCCGGTGACGCTCGTGAGCTTGCCGATCAGACCGCCCGCCGCGATCACGGGCTGGTTCTCGCGCAGGCCGTCGCCGGAGCCCTTGTCGATCTTGATCGTCGAGTACCAGACGGTGGACGAGCGGGCGATCACGCGGGCGGTCACGGGGGCGGTGGCCTGCGGGAAGTAGTTCTGCTCGCGCAGGCTGGCCAGGCCCTTCAGCTGGCCGGCGTCGCGCACCTGGGTCTGCGCCTTGGCGAGGTCGCCGCGCAGCTGCTGGACCTCCTTCTTGAGATCAGCGTTCTGATCCTTGGCGTCGACCGTGTCGCCGACCCAGCCGAACAGGTCGCGCAAGGGCTTCAGGGCGCGGCTGGCCCCGGTCTCCACGGGCGCAAAGGCCTCCTGCGCGCCGCGCTGGAACGTGTGGAAGACGCCGCCATTGGACTCGCCGAAGTACGCGGTCAGGATCGCCACCGACAGCACGACGAAGACGGCGAGCGCCGCCCGCCGCCTGCGGACCACCTTCCTGTCATACATCGCGAGGCCTCGACCAGGGCCCGGCGGGCGTTACCGCCGCCGGCTCGTTCGGGAATTCTTGTTTGCGCGGTGGATCGCCTCGAACTCCTCGAGGCTGCGGCCCGATCCAACCGCCACGCAGGTGAGGGGCGACTCGGCCAGGTGCGCGGGCATCTGCGTCTCGTCGCGCAGGCGCTCGTCGAGTCCCTGGAGCAGCGCCCCGCCGCCCGCGAGCATGATGCCGCGGTCCATGATGTCCGAGGCCAGCTCCGGTGGCGTGCGGTCGAGCGTCTCCTTGACCGCGTCGATGATCGCCTGGAGCGGCTCCTCGAGCGCCATCCGCACCTCTTCGCTGGTCAGCACGATCGTCTTGGGCAGCCCCGAGACGAGGTCGCGTCCGCGGATCTCGGCCTGGACCTCCTCGCTGAGCGGGAAGGCCGAGCCGATCTCGAGCTTGACCTCCTCGGCGGTCTGCTGGCCGATCATCAGCTTGTACTCGCGCTTGACGTAGTTGATGATCGCCTCGTCGAGCTCGTCACCGCCGATGCGGATCGACTGCGACACGACGATGCCGCCGAGCGAGATCACCGCAACCTCGCTGGTGCCGCCGCCGATGTCCACGACCATGTTGCCGGTGGGCTCCCCGACGGGCAGCCCGGCCCCGATCGCGGCCGCCATCGGCTCCTCGATCAGGTAGGCCTGGCGGGCGCCGGCGCTGAGGCAGGCCTCTTCGACGGCGCGCTTCTCCACCCCGGTCACCCCGCTGGGCACGCAGACCACGACCCGCGGGTGCGCCCAGCGGTTCTGGTGGACCTTCTGGATGAAGTGCCGGAGCATCTGCTCGGTCACGTCGAAGTCGGCGATCACCCCGTCCTTGAGCGGACGGATCGCCTGGATCGTGCCGGGCGTGCGGCCCAGCATGCGCTTGGCCTCGATGCCGACCGCGTGCACCTCACCGCTGCGCGAGTCGATTGCCACGACGGAGGGCTCGGACAGGACGATCCCGCGGCCACGCACGTACACGAGCGTGTTGGCGGTTCCCAGGTCCACCGCCATGTCGCGGCCACCCATGCCGGTGAGGTAGGAGAAGAAGCCCATTCGCGCCTTGAGAAGTGAGGATAGGTGCCGAAGCGGCAGCACGGGAAAGACCGACACCCCCGGTGCTGAGAGGCGCCGTCGCGCTGCGCCCGGCCGGAGGAGGCAGTCTAGCGGGCGAAACGCCGCCGGCAACCGGTGCAGCGCTACCTGCGCAGCAGGTCCGGAACAAGGCGCAGCAACTCGGTCACCGGGAGGCCGACCACGTTCCAGTAGTCGCCCTCGATCCGCTCTACCAGCGCGGCCCCACGCCCCTGGATCGCGTAGGCCCCGGCGCGCTCGCGCCACTCGCCCGTGGCCAGGTACCAGTCCAGGTCGGCCCGCTCGAGCTCCCGGAAGCGCACGGCCGTGACGGCCACGGCGGAGCGCTCGGCGCCGCCCTCGCAGACGGCGATGCCGGTCATGACCTCGTGGGTCACGCCGGACAGCGCCCTCAGGAAGCTCTCGGCCTGGCTCTCGTCGGCCGGCTTGCCGAAGATCCCCCCGTCGAGCACCACCGCCGTGTCGGCGCCCAGTACGAGGTCGTCCGGCCAGGCGCGCGCGCGAGCCTTGCGCAGTGCGTTCTCCACGACCACCTCGCGCGGCTCGCCCGCGGCCAGCTCCTCCACCTCGGGCGCCTCGACCCGGAAGTCGACCCCCAGCTGCTCGAGGATGGCCTTCCGTTGCGGCGAGCCCGAGGAAAGGATCACTCCGGGGCGGGCCAGTCCGCCCCCTCCTGCACGACGAATCAAAGCTCGGGGAAGAACAGCCCGATCTCGCGTGCCGCCGACTCCGCCGAGTCGGAGCCGTGCACGAGGTTGGTCTGGACCTCCAGCCCGAACGCTCCGCGGATCGACCCGGCGTCCGCCTCGAGCGGGTTGGTCGCGCCGATCAACTGGCGCGCCGCCTTGACGGCCTCGTACCCCTCGAGCACGAGTGCCACCAGCGGGCCGCCGGTGATGAAGTCCACCAGCTCGCCGAAGAAGGGCTTCTCGGCGTGCTCGGCGTAGTGGCGCTCGGCCACGTCGCGCTCGACGGTCATGTGCTTCATCGCGACGATGGCGAGGCCCTTGCGCTCGAAGCGAGCGAGGATCTCGCCGGTCAGGCGGCGCTCGAAGGCGTCGGGCTTCACCAGGATCAGGGTCCGGTCCATAGATCTTCCTTATCGGGTCGAGGCTGAACGGCCGAGGAGGCTAGCCGGCCGACGGTGGGCGCTCGCGAGAGGCGCGCGCCGTGCGGGGCCGCTCGGCCGCCGCGGGAGGCTCGGCGGCGACCGGCCGCTCGCTCGTCTGCTCGGCCTGTCTCGCCGGGCGCGAAGATTGCGCGGACCGCTGCGCGCCCTGGCGCGCCGGCGCCGCCGCGGTGCTCGCCCGGCGGGCGCGCCGCGGGCGCGGCTCCGGCGCGGCCTGGCCGACCTCGGCCTCGCAGTAGGGGCAGATCTTCCAGCGTGGATCCAGCGGGCGCGAGCAGACGGTGCAGGGCTCGCGCAGGCGGCGCAGGCAGCTGGGACAGCGCAGGAAGTCCTTCTCCACCTCGAAACCGCAGTACTGGCAGTGCACGTGCTCGAGGGTGGCCAGGCGCGCCTCGGCGGCCGCGATCTCCAGCTCCCGCTCGCGCACGTCCTCGAGGTACTCCGGCGGGCGCACGATCAGGTACACGACCGTGCCCACGAACGGGAACAGCGAGGCCGCGGTCGAACAGCCCACCAGCAGCGGATCGCCGATGCGCCGGCGCGCGTCGGCGAACGTCCAGTACACCAGCGCGAGCCAGATCACGACCAGGAACAGGAGCAGCAGGTTGACCGCGAGGGCCAGCCCGTTGTTCTCGATGCCGAAGGCGGCAAGGGCGCCCATAAGAGGGGCGAGTGTACTGACCGCCTGTGACGGCTAGAACCACACCAGTCTGAGCCGAGTCGCTAGAGGAACAGCCGCCCCAGGGCGTAGCCGATCCCGAAGAACACCAGGATCACGGTGGCCACGACGATCGCCACCAGAGCGATCATCGCGCCAAACCGGGGGCCGTCGCCGTCCATGCCCGCATCGTGGCAAACGGGCCGGGCGGCCTCCCGCTAGAGCGGCAGGCAGCTCGGGCGGAACGCGGGGTCGGCCGGGCCCGGCCGGCCGAGGGCGTTCTTGATCCAGCGCAGGGCGATCGCGTCGTACTGGATCGACACGTGCTCGGAGACATCCAGAGGGCAGAGCGTCTGGAGCAGCACGTTGGTGGTGTTCGCCCCCGCCAGGAACGCCGACGTATACGGGATGACCACCTCGTCGTTACGGGTCTGGATGACGGTGTACGCGACCTTGCCGGGCGTCTCGTCCCCGGCGTTCAGGTTCGTCAGGAACGGGGACCCGGTGGCCTGCTGGCCGCACGAGTCGCAGGCGCCGGCGCCGGCGAGCAGCAGCGCACCCGGGTTGCTCGTGCCGTGGTTCGACGGCGACAGCCCGATCAGCTCGTCCACCTTGGCGGCGCCGCC
>JAXDIH010000228.1:0-3832 GCA_034664105.1 Thermoleophilaceae bacterium | reverse complement strand
GCGCGAGCAGCGGCGTGGCGCGCCGCTCTCGGCGGCCGCTCCCAGGCGGAGGCAGCAGCGGCGCGGATGGCATTCCTGAAGCGGCCAGGCTTGTCGCCAGCGGGCCCGGGCCGCAGACTGCAGCGCCTGTGGGCAGCGATCCCTACACGCTGTTCGAGTCGTCCGAGGGACGCGCGATCGACGAGTCCTTGGCGCGCCGGCTGATCGACAGCCAGTTCCCCCAGTGGGCGCACCTGCCGATCACGACGGTTGAGCTCGACGGGTGGGACAACCGCAGCTTTCGGCTCGGCTCCGATCTTACGGTTCGGTTGCCGAGCGGGAACTGGTACGCGCAGCAGGTCGACAAGGAGCAGCGGTGGCTGCCTGTGCTCGCCCCACAGCTTCCGCTGCCGATCCCGAGCCCGGTGGCAAAGGGCGAGCCCGACGCCGAGTTCCCGTACCGCTGGTCGGTGTATAGCTGGCTCGACGGAGAGCCGGCTTCGACTGCCCGCATCCGCGACCTTGGCGACTTCGCAACGATGCTGGCCACGTTCCTGAACGCCCTCGGCCGCGTCGACGCGACCGATGGACCGACGCCCGGACAGCACAACTTCTTCAGAGGCGGGCCGCTGGACACCTACGAGGAGGAGACCATCGCGGCGATCGACGCGCTCGCAGACGAGATCCCCGTCGAGGATGTCGAGCGGGTGTGGGCCGACGCCAACGCGACCTCCTGGGAGCGCGAGCCAGTCTGGATCCACGGCGATGTCGCCGTCAGCAACCTGCTGGTCCGTGACGGACGGCTCGCTGCGGTACTGGACTTCGGCTCCTCCGGCGTCGGCGATCCCGCGTGCGACGCGGTCATCGCGTGGACGTTCCTGTCGGGGTCGAGCCGGGACCGGTTCCGGGCCGAACGCGACCTTGATTCGGGCACCTGGTCGCGCGGCCGCGGCTGGGCGTTGTGGAAGGCGCTGATCACGCTCGCCGGGCACCTCGAAAGTGGCGCGCCCGAAGCCGCCGTGCCTCGCCGCGAGATCGCGCGGATCGTCGCCGACTACGCGCAGGTCCGCTGACGCGACCGCTGCTGCTTTGAGGCGAGGCTGTCGGGAAAGTCCGCGAGCAGCTCGTGCGCGAGTGCGGCGGGGGTCCGACGCCGGCGCGTGACTGCGGCGGCGCCCCGTCCTCCCTAGTGGACGCTGGCGCTCGAACTCCGCGGCGCAGCGCGGGGCGCTCCGTCCACGGCCGGATCGCGCGCTCGTGCGTGGCGCGACGACCGAGCGCTACGAGGCGCGGCAGCGGCGCGCGAGGACGGCCCACGCCGCGGCGAGAAACACGACGGCGAACGCCAGAAGATACAGCCAGTACGTTCCGGTGGTCTGCGTCCCGGCGTCGCCGTAGGCGTCAAGCAGCGGCGGGCCGAGCGGTGACCCGCCGTCGGCCAGGATGTGCCGGACACCGAGATCGTGCCCGAGCGCCTCGAAAGCCCAACGGTCCGGCATCACCGCGCTGATCGCCGCGCCCGCCGGCGCCATGACGTGCACCGGAACTATCGCGCCGGAGAACAGCACGGCCGGGAAGCACAGCATCGGAAGCGCCAGCGTCGCCTGCGCCGGATTGGTGACCGCCGCCGAAGTGAGCAGCCCGAGCGTCAGAGCCGCGGCCGCCAGCAGCGCGAGCGTGATGGCGACGGTGAGCTGCGTGGTCGCGTTCACCGCCGGCAGGCGATCGAGCAGCCGTAGCACGACGAGCATCAGCACCACCACGAGCAACAGGAACGGAAGCAGCACCGTGACCTTTGACAGCAGGTACGCGCCGAGCCGCTGCCCGACCAGGTGCTCGCGCCGCAGGATCGCGTGCTCGCTGACGATCTGCAGCAGGCCGTAGGTCAACCCGAAGAAGTAGCCCCCGAACGTCACCCAGAACAGAATCATCGGGATAGCGCTCGGACTCGGGTCCGCGAAGTCGAACGCGCCCGGCCGGAACAGGATGGCCATCATCGCCACCACGAGCGCCGGCGAGCCGAGCAGGATCGCCAGCGTCAGGCGGTTGCGCAGGAGCGTCTCGGCCGTGCGCCGCGTCAGCAGGGACCACTGACGCACGAAGCCCGCGGTGCGGCGCTCGGTCGGCGGCACGCCGTCCCGACTCGGTGCGTCCGGAGCCGCCGCGGGCTCGGCGCCGCGATGTTGCGCGAACCGCCGCCCCCACTCGGCCGGTGCCGCCTCGTGCTCGAGGCGCTCGTAGACCTCCTCGATGGAGTCGACGGCGAAGTACTCCAGCGCCTCGTCTAGCGTTCCGACGAACGCGAGATGCCCGTCGCGTGCGAGAAAGACGATGCGATCACAGCGTGTGAGGTCCTGCGGGGCGTGCGTGGTGAACACCACCGTCGACCCGCCGTCCGCCAGGCCGCGCATTTCGCGTAGCAGCTCGGCGGCGCTCGCCGGGTCGAGCCCCGAGCTCGGCTCGTCCAAGAAGAACACCTGCGGGCGGGTCAGCAACTCCACGGCGATGCTCGCGCGCTTGCGCTGCCCTCCGGACAGCGCCCCCACGCGCACGCTCGCGCGCTCGGAGAGGTGAAGCGCGGCCATCGCCCGCTCGACCGCGGAATCGACCTGCTGCGGGGTCATCGCACCGGCGAGGCGAAGCTTCGCGGCATAGCGAAGGGTCCTCTCCAGCGGGAGCTCGGCGTGGATGATGTCGTCCTGCGGCACGTAGCCGAGCCTGCCCCGGAACGCCGCGATGTGCGTGTATAGGTCCACCCCGTCGAACGTTACGCAGCCGCGCTGCGCAGGCCGGACGGCCGCGAGTGCCTCCAGCAAGGTCGTCTTACCCGCGCCGCTGCCGCCGACGATCGCGACCAGTTCGCCGCGGTAAATGGTGAACGACACGTCATGCAGCACGCCCCGGCCGTTCTTGAGCGTCCGCGACAGCCCGACCGCGGCGATCTCGATCCCTCGCATCGTGCCGCCGAGCCCACCGGGAGGCCCCACTGGTTCGACGTCCGTGCTCATGTCGCCTGGCGGAGTCTCCCCTACGGTGCGCCGCGGCGCAAACCGGCCGGCTCGAGCTGCCACGCCCAAGGGCAAGCCATGCGGCCTTCGAACGTCTGACGCGGCCCTTGGATGCCGCGCGCGACGACGAGCGCTTCGAGATCTCGTGCGTGGGGGGCGCGACCCCGGCCACCGGGACGCTCGCGTTGCGAGCCGGAGGCGCGCGGTCCGCCATCGCCGACGCTGCATGTGCCTCACTCCAGTAGCGCATCGCGCATGGCGGGGGCCCCTGCAGCCCGTGCCCGCGTTGCGGTGCTGGCGTGCGGCGTTCTGCGAGGCTCCAGCGGGCGCACAGCCGGGGACCTGTCGAACGCTCGGCCACCGCACCGCGCGAATCTGACCCGGCTTCCTGACGATTGACGTGCGGGGGCCGCGCGCTCTAGGGTCGGTCGAGCCCGACCGATCTGCTTTATCAGAGGGAGCGCCCATGTACGCGACCGTCCGGAACTACGCAGGTCCGGAGCGCTTTGCCGAAGAGCTCGTAAACCGCCAGGACGAGGTCAAGGGCCTCATCCAGGGGATCTCTGGTTTCCGGGCGTACTACTTGGTGAAGACCGACCAAGGCGGCGCTGTCTCGGTTAGCGTCTACGACGATCAAGCGGGCGCCGAGGAATCCACCCGGCAGGCGGGAGAGTGGGTTCGGACGAACCTTTCCGATCTGAACGTCAGCCCGCCCCAAGTGTCGTCGGGCGAGGTCGTCATCCAGTTGTAGGGGTCGCCTTTCCCAAGCCTGCGGCTACGCGGTGCATGGCTCGAGAATCGGCGCCGGCCTCCCGGACGCGGCCCCTCGGTCCCGTCGAGCGCGC
>JAXDIH010000222.1:0-15445 GCA_034664105.1 Thermoleophilaceae bacterium | reverse complement strand
CGGCGCTGTTCGACTCGGAGGACAACATGGTGCGCCTCGACATGTCCGAGTACCAGGAGCGCCACACCGTCAGCCGGTTGATGGGAGCGCCGCCCGGGTACGTCGGCTACGAAGAGGGCGGGCAGCTGACCGAGGCGGTGCGCCGCAAGCCGTACTCGGTCGTGCTCTTCGACGAGATCGAGAAGGCGCACCCGGACGTGTTCAACGCGCTGCTCCAGATCCTCGACGACGGACGCCTCACGGACGCCCAGGGGCGGACCGTGAACTTCCGCAATACCGTGATCATCATGACCTCGAACATCGGCTCGCTGCACCTGCTCGAGGGGCTCACCCAGGGTGGGGAGATCCCGCCCGAGATACGCGAGCGCGTGATGGGGGAGCTGCGCGGCCACTTCCGGCCGGAGTTCCTCAACCGCGTGGACGACATCATCCTGTTCAAGCCGCTGACGCTCGACGAGATCGAGCTGATCGTCGACCTGCAGATCGCCGACGTGCGCCGGCGCCTGGTCGACAGGCGCCTCGACCTGGAGCTGACCGAGGCGGCGCGCGCCCTGATCGCGCAGGCCGGCTACGACCCCGTGTACGGAGCGCGTCCGCTGAAGCGCTTCATCCAGCGCGAGGTCGAGACGCGCATCGGCCGGGCGCTGCTCGCGGGCGACATCGCGGATGGCTCCACGATCACCGTGGACGCCGAGGGCGACGAGCTGGTGGTCACCTGGCGCGCCCCCGAGGGCCAGCCGGACGCGGAGGCCGCCGAAGAGGTGGGCGCCCCCGCGTGATCGACGTCGAGTTCACCGGGGGGGAGGACGTCTCCCCCGAGCAGGCCGAGGAGGCGCGCCGCCGCTTCGAGGCGCTCGACGACTACGCCGGCCGCCCGATCACCGGTGGGCGGCTGACCCTGCGGCGCACGCAGGGCCGCAAGGCGCAGCGTCCCTTCGCCGCCGACGCGCACGTGCTCTTCGAGGGCCGTGTGCTGGCCGCGCACGCCTCCGGCCGGGGCCCGCTGGAGGCGGCGGACGAAGCGATCGAGCGACTGCGGCGCCAGCTGCGGCGGGTGGTGGACGCGGACGTGGCCCTGCGCAACGACCCGCGCGTGGTCGAGGCGGGGATCGAGGCGCTGGAGCACGACGCGCGGTTCCGGCCGGAGGCGGGCCTGAAGCCGCCCGAGGAGCGGGAGATCATCCGCCGCTTCCCGTACGTCGACGTGCCGCTGCCGACGCTGGACGCCGTGGCCGACCTGCTCGACCTCGATGTCGAGTTCTACCTGTTCACCCACTCGCGGACCGGCGAGGATGTCGTCGTGTACCGGCGCGACGACGAGCGCATCGGCCTGCTGCACCCGCCGGGGAGCGTCCTGGCTGACGAGACCGACGTGGTCGTTCCCAAGGAGAGCCGCTACCCCGAGCCGATCTCGCTCAGCGCGGCTCGGGAGGAGATGGACTTGGTCAACCACCGCTTCCTCTACTTCCTCGACGCGGAAGACGGCCGGGGCAAGGTGATCTACCTCCGCCACGACGGCGACTACGGGCTGGTGGAACCGCGGCGATGAGCGTTCCCGGCTCCTGCCCGCACGTGGTGCAGATCCGCCCGGTGGTGCCGCACACCACCGCGGGGTGCGAGGACTGCCTGAAGATCGGGTCGCCGTGGGTGCACCTGCGGCTATGCCTCAGCTGCGGGCACGTCGGCTGCTGCGACTCCTCGCCCAACCGGCACGCCCGCCGGCATGCGTACGCGGATGCCCACCCGATCGCCCAGTCGTTCGAGCCCGGCGAGGATTGGCGCTGGTGCTTCTTCGACGAGATCTACGTCTGACCCGCGGGCGTGGCCGAGAGGTGGGGCTGGACCCACGCCTCGAGCTGAGGCTGGGGGACCGCACCGGCGAGCCGGTCGACCTCCTCGCCGTCGCGCGCCAGTAGCAGCGTCGGGACCGCACGTACCCCGTAGCGGTCGGCGACGGCGGGGACCTCGTCGATGTTCACCTTCACGACCTTGAGATGGCCGGCGTCGTCGTGGGCGAGGCGCTCCACGACCGGCGCGACCCACTTGCACGGTCCGCACCACGGCGCCCAGAACTCGACCAGCACCGGCACGGTCGCGCTCAGCTCGGCGTCGAACTCGGCGATGTCCGCGGCATCCACGATCCAGGGGAGGTGGGCCTTGCACACGGCGCAGCGCGGCACGCCCTCGGCCACCGCGGCCACGCGGTTGCGCTTACCGCAGTTGGGGCAGGTGACGATCGCCGCGGCCATCACCATTGGTGATAGGCCACCGCGCGCCTCGTTCTAGGGAGCGCTCGGAGCCTCCTTGGGCAGCAGCGCGTGGCCGTCGACGACCGCGCCGGCGATGTCGACCATCTTGCGGTTGGCCGAGCGCGAGTGGTCGCGCAGCATCTCGAAGGCGGTCTCCTCGTCCACCGCGTGGCGTTCCATGAGGATGCCCTTGGCCCGCTCGGTGAGAGCACGGCGGCCGAACGCGCCCTCCAGGTCGTGGTACTCCGCGAAGCGACGCAGGACGATGTCGATCGAGCTCTGCCAGTCCATCGCGTCGGCGTCGGTGATGTAGGCGAAGATGCCGCGCTTCGACGCCTCCTTCACGAACTCCGGGTCTGGCTCGTGGATCAGGACGATCACCGGGCAGGCCGACTCGTGCACGATCTTCTCGATCAAGGTGAGGGCGTGGGCCGAGCTCGCGCCGAGCCCCACGAGCGCCACGTCCGGTCGCTCCCGCGCGGTCACCGCTCCGACGTCGTTCACCTCGATCTCGCGGGCGATCACCTCGTGCCCCAGCGAGGCGACGATTGGTGCAACCAGCGCTAACCGATCGCGCCGCTCGTTCGCGATCAGCACACGCAGATGCTGTGTGTCCCGATAGCTCATCCCTACGAGATTTTTCGAGTGTAGCGCCGTCAATTGGTGATAGGGTGTGCACGCGTCTTGCCCCAGTAAATGGCGGGCGCTCTTCCGGCCCCAGCAGCTGGCCGGCGCAGGGTGTCGACCTTGCCGGCCGGCACGAAGCGGCATTGGGAGCCGATCATGGCCTTGTCCTCGCCCGAACCATCTACTGGCTGGCGTGAGCCGCCTGTAGCCCACGACTGGGAGGAGCGCGTGGCCTTCGAGGCTCAGCGCCAAGCCCGCATCGAGCACGCCTTCGACAGGGCCGATGCATTCGCGCGGAGCGGTCACTACGCGCTCGCTATCGAGTGGCTCGATCTGGCCGGAACGCTGAGCGGGGACCTGCCGCCCACTTACCGCGCACGCCGGGCGCGCTTCGTTCGCGAAATGGAGACCGAGCACCGTTGAGCGCGTCGAGCACGGACTTCGGATTCCAGCTGCACGCGCCCAGCGACGCCGCGATCACGGCCCGGCGCGCGGTGGTCGACGGGGACGGCGCGCTGCCGCCTGCCGTGCGTGAGGACGTGCTGCTGCTGGTCACCGAGCTGGTGACCAACGCGGTGCGGCACGCCGCCCTCGGACCGGCCCGCCCAGTGCGCGTGGACGTCCGGCGCAGTGAGCGGCTGGTGCGGGTGGAGGTCGCCGACCACGGGCCCGGGTTCACCCCGACGCCCTCCCCTCGCCGCCCCAGGGACGAGCCGGGCGGCTGGGGGCTGTTCCTCGTCGAGCGGGTCTCCCACCGCTGGGGGGTCGACCGCAAGACATCCGGTACGTGCGTGTGGTTCGAGATCGACTTCGGCGGCTAGGACGTGCGGTCCCTACGGTCCTGAATGCCGGTCTTGGTGCGCAGGGCCTTCTCGTCGCGACGGCTCTGCTCGGCGAGGTTGGCCGCCGCCTTCGGTAGCGCATCCGCCGCGGCGCTCAGCACAGCCCGGCGCCCGCGGAACTTGCCTTCGTAGTCGCGGATCGCGCGGACCTTGGCAGCGTCCGCGTCCTCGAGCAGGCGCACGACCTCACTCGGCTCCAGGGCGTCGTAGCCCGGCACCGGCTCCGGGCTGCGCATGTAGCGCAGCTTGGCGAGGACGACCGGGCGGTTGCGGTGCGAGCGCTCGTAGCCCTCGATCTCCTCGAGTTCGACCTGGGACAGCTCGCGGAAGTGCGCGGTCACCTGCTTGTCCGAAAGGGCGTCGTAGCCGGCGATCGGGAGCGTTTCGTCCGTAGCCGGACCGGCTGACGGTGTGGTTTGTGCCGCGGGCCTCGAGCGCAGGCCCAGGCGTTCGGAAATCCGCATGGTTGCCTCGTCGACCATACCTCCCTCAGCCTGTGGGGGCTACCCCACGCATGAGCGCTCGGGGCCCCGGGTAAGGCCGCGAAGAACCCAGCGAGAAGGGGAGGATCCTTGAGGAGTCTGAATCTGCGCTTTGGACTCGCAGCGGTGCTGGTTCTGGCGATGGCAGTGGCAACCGCCTGCGGCAAGGGCGGAGGAAGCGACGCGGAGAGCGGCGTCCAGGACGGCAAGCTCAAGCTCGGCGCGGCGCTGTCGCTGACCGGCTCGCTGGCCAAGGAGGGAGCGCTGACCAAGCAGGGCTACCAGCTCTGCCAGGAGAAGGTGAACGCGCGCGGCGGCGTGAAGGTGGGCGACCAGAAGGCGAACCTGAGCATCGCCTACAGCGACGACAAGTCAGAGCCCGACACCGCGGCGAGGCTCGTCGACACGTTCAACGACGACGGCGTGAAGCTCCTGCTCGGCCCGTACGGCTCGCCCTCGACCGAGGCCGCCGCGGCCGCCGTGGAACGCAACGGCCAGGTGATGGTCGACAGCTCCGGCGCGGACGACAACATCTTCACCAAGGGCTACAAGAACACGTTTGCCGTGCTGTCCCCGGCCAGCAAGTACGTCGCGATCATCGTCGACGCAATCGTGAACGGGGCCAACCCGAAGCCGAAGACGGTGGCCTTCCTGTCGGCCGACGACGGCTTCTCCCAGACCGCCGCCAAGGGCGGGGTCGCCGAGGCGGAGAAGCAGGGCCTCCAGGTCGTCGCGCAGGAGTCCTTCCCCGAGCACACGACGGACGTCTCCTCGGCGCTCACGAAGGTGCGCGGGAAGAATCCCGATCTGATCCTCGGCTCGGTGCACGTCGAGGAGGGCATCGCGATCGTCAAGCAGAGCACCGAGCTGGGCGTGAAGCCGCAGGGCTTCGGCGAGACGGTGGCTCCCCCGACTCCCGATTTCTCGAAGGCGCTCGGCGACGCGGCCAACGGCGTCGTGGGCTCCACCCAGTGGACGTCGCAGGCGAAGGGGCGTGACGAGATCTTCGGCACGGCGCAGGACTACGCCGCCGACTTCAAGAAGCGCTTCGACGCCGACGCGGAGTACCACAGCGCCGAGGGCGCGGCAGCGTGCCTGGCGCTGGTGCTGGCGGTGGAGAAGGCGGGCTCGGCCGACTCGGCGAAGGTGCGCGACGCGCTCGCCAGTCTCGACACCGAGTCCTTCTTCGGCCCGATCAAGTTCGACGACACCGGCAAGAACGTGACGAAGCCGATGTCCGCCATCCAGATCCAGAACGGGAAGGTCGTGACGATCTATCCGGAGGAGCAGGCCGAGGCGAAGCTCCAGTGGCCGGGCACCGGCGGCTGACCACTCGTGAGCGAGTTCCTGCAGGCAACGGTGTACGGGCTACTCGAGGGCGGCCTGCTCGCGCTCGTGGCGGTGGGCTTCTCGCTCGTGTGGGGCGTGATGAACATCGTCAACCTCGCCCACGGCGCCTTTGTGGTCACCGGCGCCTACATCGCGTGGAAGCTCAACACCGAGATGGGGCTCGACCCCTACCTCGGGATGTTCGTGTCGGCCGGTGCGCTGTTCGTGGCCGGCTACGCGGTCCAGCGGCTGCTGATCAACCAGGTCGTGAACGCGCCGATCTGGATGACGTTGCTGCTCACGTTCGGGCTCGACCTGCTGATCGTGCAGGGCCTCCAGCTCCTGTTCACGGCCGACTTCCGCTCGATCAACACGGGGTGGGGCACCGACGGCTTCGCCATCGGCGACGTGCGCGTCCCCTACGGGCGGCTAGCCGGCTTCGGCCTGGCCGTGGCGGTGACGGTCGCGCTCGTCTGGTTCATGACCCGCACGCGCAGCGGGCTCGCGATCCGCATGACCGGGATGGATCGCGCGGCCGCCCGGCTGATGGGCGTGAACGTGCGCCACGTCTACGCGCTGACGTTCGGCCTCTCCGCTGCCCTGGCGGCGATGGCGGGCGCGATCCTCGGGTCGATCAACACGTTCAGCCCCTCGGCGGCCGGCGGCTTCACGCTCCAGAGCTTCGTGATCGCCGTCCTCGGCGGGCTCGGGAACATGTGGGGCGCCCTGGCCGGGGGGATCCTGCTCGGGCTGGTGCAGGCCTGGAGCGGCCAGTACCTGTCCGGCACGCTCGTGAACGCCATCGCCTTCGGCGTGCTCGTCCTCGTGCTGATCGTGCGGCCGGCCGGGCTGGTCGGGCGGCCGTACTACGAGGCCAGGGCCGAGGCGTGAACACCACCACCGAGCCGCGGCCCGCCGCGGCGATCGACCCCAGCCCGTCGGCCCTGCTGGCCGGGCGCTCGCGCGCCTGGTGGCTCGGGGCGGCGGCAGTCGTGCTCGGCCTCGTCGTCCTCGTACTCGCGCCCACCTACCTGCTGCTGGAGTCCGAGCAGCGGACGCTCGGCAGCGTCTTCATGTTCGTGGTGCTGGCCCAGGGGTGGAACCTGATCGGCGGCTTCGCCGGCTACCCGAGCTTCGGCAACGTCGTGTTCTTCGGGCTCGGGGGCTACACGACCGCGGTGCTGATGGCCAAGTCGGGGGCCGGATTCTGGATCACGCTGCCGGCCGCGGCCGCCGTGGGGGTCGGCTTCGCCGTGCTCATGGGCATCCCGATCCTGCGGCTGAAGGGCCACTACTTCGCCATCGCCACGCTGGGCGTGGCCGAGGGCATGCGCGAGGTCGTGATCAACACCGGCGGGCTCACCGGCGGCAACCAGGGCATCACGGTGCCCGCCGTGGGCTCGGAGGCCACCACCTCGTACCCCGGCAACACCGGCTTCTACTTCTACTTCCTGGCGCTCGCCGTGCTCGCGGTGGCGCTGGTCTGGGCGGTCTCACGCAGCCGGTTCGGGTACGCCCTGCGCGCCATCTCCCAGGACGAGGACGCCGCGGCCGCGGCGGGGATCAACACCACGCGCGCCAAGGTCGCCGCCTTCGCGCTGTCCGGGATGCTCACCGCGGTGGCCGGCGCGATCTTCGCCTTCCAGCAGGTGACGATCTATCCCGAGCGCCTGTTCTCCGTGGACATCACCGTGCTGATGGTCGTCATGTGCGTGCTGGGCGGCGCCGGCACCGTCGTCGGGCCCGTCATCGGCGCGGTGTCGCTGCAGTACCTGTCCGAGTGGCTGCGCGACCACCTGCCCGACTACCACACGTTCGTCTTCGGCGGGATCATCGTGCTGGCGGTGCTGGTAGTCCCGATGGGCATCGTCAACTTCGCCCGCGACGCGTGGAAGCGCAGGCGCATCGCCCTCTTCGACGCGGTGCGCCAGTACCGGCTATGAGCCCCGTGCTGGAAACGACCGAGCTGAGCCGGCGCTTCGGCGGCGTGGACGCCGTGGCGGGCCTGTCGATGGCGGTCGAGGAGGGCACCGTGCTCGGGATCATCGGCCCGAACGGGGCCGGCAAGAGCACGCTCATCAACCTCATCACGGGGCACGTGAAGCCGAGCGCGGGCCGGGTGGTGGTCGACGGGCGCGACGTGACGGGCCGGAAGCCGTGGGTGATCGCGCAGGAGCGGGTGGCGCGCACGTTCCAGATCGTCAAGCCGTTCCGCAACCTCACCGTGCGCGAGAACGTGGCCATCGGGGCCATGTACGGGCCCGGGCACGCGCGATCGGCGCGCGCGGCGGTCGAGGAGGCGGACGAGACGCTCGAGCGCGTCGGCCTGGCGGATCGGGCGGAGCTGACCCCGGGCGACCTGAGCGTGGCCGACGCCCGCCGGCTCGAGCTCGCCAAGGCCCTGGCCATGCGGCCGCGGCTGCTGCTGCTCGACGAGGTGATGGCCGGGCTGCGGCCGGGGGAGATCGAGCCCTCCCTCGAGCTGATCCGCTCGCTGCGCGAGGACGGCGTCACGATCCTCGTCGTCGAGCACGTGATGAAGGCGATCCTGGCCGTGTCCGACGAGGTGCTCGTGATGCACGAGGGCCGCGAGCTCACGCGCGGCCTGCCCGACGAGGTGGTGCAGGACGAGCGCGTGATCGAGGCATACCTGGGCGAGCGCTACGCCAAGCGGGCGCGGGGCGGCGATGCTCCGAGCTGAGGGCCTATCCGCCGGCTACGGGGCCGTCGAGGTGCTCTGGGACGTGGACCTCGAGGTCCGCGACGGGGAGATCGTCGCGCTCGTCGGCTCGAACGGGGCCGGCAAGACGACGCTGCTGCGGGCGATCTCGGGCTTGATCGGCATCGGGGCGGGCCGTGTGTGCTTCGAGGACGAGGACCTGAGCGGGCTGCGACCCGAGCAGATAGTCAGCCGCGGCATCGCTCACGTGCCAGAGGGGCGGCACCTCTTCCAGGGGCTGACGGTGAGGGAGAACCTGCTGGCCGGGGGCTACGCCCACGGCGACGGGGCCGACCTCGATCGCGCCGTCGAGCTGTTCCCTAAGCTCGGCGAGCGGATGTCCCAGCTTGCCGGCAGCCTGTCCGGTGGCGAGCAGCAGATGTGCGCCATCTCGCGCGGGCTCATGAGCCGGCCCAAGCTGCTCATGATCGACGAGCTGTCGCTCGGGCTGGCCCCGAAGCTCGTCGATCAGATCATCGACCGCCTGGTGGCGGTGGCCGAGCAGGGCACCTCGCTGCTCTTGGTGGAGCAGGACGTGGACGCCGCGCTGCGCATCGCTGGACGCGGATACGTGCTCGAGACGGGCCGGATCGCGGCGAGCGGGTCGAGCACGGAGCTCTCTGAGGATCCGCGCGTGCGCGAGGCGTACCTCGGGGTCGCCTGAGCGGCGTGCACACCAGAGACGCACCCGCGCGGGCATTCGACATGGCCGGGCTGCTCGTGGGCGCCGCGGCGATGTTCGCGACGATGTACTCGACCCAGGCGATCCTGCCGCGCCTGGGCGAGGAGTTCCACGTCTCGCCGGCGCAGACCGGCCTCTCGATCTCGGTCGTGCTGATCGGCGTCGCGGCGGCCAGCTGGGTGTGGGGGCTGGTCTCGGATCGCTACGGGCGCAAGCGCTCGCTCATGCTGGCGAGCGCCCTGCTCGCGGTGCCGACGCTCGGCGTGGCGCTGGCCCCGACCTACCCGGTGCTGCTGGCGTTCCGGGCGCTGCAGGGCGTGTGCATGCCGGGGCTGCTGATCGTGGGCGTGCCCTACGTGGCCGAGGTGTTCGCGCCGGCGCTGGGCGGCAGGGCGATGGGGCTGTACGTGGCCGCTCTGGTCGCGGGTGGCGTGGTGGCGCGAGTGGGAGTGGGGCTCATGACGGCCGCCGTCGGCTGGCGCTGGGCCCTGGGGGTGCTCGTGGTGTTCCCGCTGGCCGGAGCGCTGGTCATGCGCCGGGCGCTGCCCGAGGCGCCGGTTCCGAGTCGCAGCCACGGCGGCGCCGGGACGGCGGTGCTGGGCCAGCTGCGCAACGCGCGGGTCCTGCGCCCAGCCCTCGTGGGCGCCGCGCTGTTCTTCGCGTTCGTGACCGTCTTCTCGTACGCCACGTTCCGGCTGGAGGAGCCGCCCTTCGACTACGGGACCGGGACGGTCAGCCTCGTGTTCGTCCTGTGGGGGCTCGGGACTGTCGGGCCGCTCGCGGGGCGGCTCGCCGATCGTCTGGGCTGGCGCCGGGTGGCGCTGCTCGGGGTCTGCTCGGCGGCGGCCGGCGTGCTGCTGTCGCTACCGGCCCAGATCGGCACGCTGGTGCCGGCCCTCGCGCTGGTGATCAGCGGGATGTTCGTGGGGGTCACGTCGGCGCAGCTGGGCCTGTCCGACGCGGGCGACGTGGATCGCGGCGTGGCGAGCGCGGTCTACTTCACGGTCTACTACGTGGCCGGCGCAGCGGCCGGATTCCTGCCAGGGCTGGCCTGGGAGCGATGGGAGTGGCCGGGCGTGGCGGCGTGCGCGGGAGGCGCGCTGGCGCTGGGGCTCGGGGCGTTGGTGGCGCGGCGTCAGGGGCGGGCCCGATGGATCGCGGAGCGTCCTCCCGGTAGAGGGGTGGCTGATGGGCGCGGCTAAGGTGGCGGTGTGGACCATGCACACCAGACTCTGCTCGTGGAGATACGTCGCCGGCTTGAAGAGGCCCGCGCCGACCGCGGCATCACCAACACCGGTGGCTCGAACTACTGGGGGCCATACGTCACACGAGCCGTCGACAAGCGCGAGGATGACGGGCCGGCTCTCGTCGAGTACATCAAGGACGTTCTCCGCAAGTCGGGCAACTCTGAGGGCTGGAACGCGCTTCTCGAAGCCGACCGGCTCGACATCTCATTCGAGGACATGGTGCTCAACGCCACCGATCCGATCAAGGGTCTGTTCAACGATGAGGACCGCGCAATCGCGGCTCAGTCCCTGGGCGACCAGCGGGCGGAGATCGAGCGCCGCGCGGCGGAGACTCAGGCGGGGGAACTAGAGCGAGACCACCGCGTCCTCGCCCAGATGGACGAGGTGCGTCTCAAGGATGGAAAGTCCGAGCTCACCGATGAGCAGCGGGCAGATGTGCTCTCCGCTCGCGCAGCGCGACGAAGGCGTGCCGCGGGCTAGCCCCAGTGAGCTGAGGGCGGGGGACCGATGGGCGCGGGTGGTTTCGAACCACCGACCTCTCGCGTGTGAGGCGAGCGCTCTCCCACTGAGCTACGCGCCCGGAGAACGCGGATGAGTCTAGACGGGGACGTCGAGCGGCTCCGCCCAGGACGACGGTCACACGGCGACGACGTCCGCCTAGCCTCGCGCATGCACGTTGCGGCGTAGCCGAACCGGTTCTAGGATCGGCCGATGAGCGGGCGGGTCGTGCTACTTGCGCTGGTGGCGTGGTTGATCAGTGCCCCGGCCGCCAACGCGGCGTCGGTCACGTTGACGAGCCCGCCGAACGGGGCCACCTACTACACCGGTGGGGCCGTTGCGGCCATGGTGCCGGTCTCCGCGACCCGCGATCTCAGCGGATGCACCAACGGGCCGAACACGTACTGGAGCGTGCCCTTCATGCGGGATGGCGCGCCCGCCGGGGGAGCGAACAGCACAAACAACACGACTCTCTCCGCGACCGTCCTCGTCCAGCCCGGGAACTACACCGCGCGAGCCAACTCGAGCTGCGGGGGAGCGTCCACGCTGTTCTCCGCAACTCACAGCTTCCGCGTGGTCAGCGGATCGGCGCCCAAACCACCCACCGGGACGAAGCCGGTCTATCCGAAGGTCAAGCAGACGAAGTGCGTGCGCAAGGGCAAGCGCGTTCTCTGTTCGCAGCAGAAGGCGCTGGTGAAGACGCTGGTCAAGGCGGCTACGAAGGTCGCCAGACAGCGCGCACCGCTGAAGAAGGCGATGGCTCGTCGCAAGGCCGCCAAGACCCCGGCTCAGCGTGACGCGGCCGGCAAGCTCGTGGAGGCGGTCTTCAAGCCGATCGCCGACGCCTACATCGACCTGCTCGTGCTGTCGAAGAAGCCGCTGCCGACCGTCAAGGTCAACCTGCCGCGTACCCAAGAGGAGTGGAAGAGGCTGGCGCTCCCCGTCGCGGAGAAGCAGGCTGAGAAGAAGTGGGGCGACAAGCGGCTGTACACGGTCTACGAGTTCGGCAAGGAGGCCGACAAGACTCTCGCGCTGACAAGCCAGTACGCCGCCGAGACCGACCGCCAGTACATCGCCGATCCGGCCGTCCGCGCCGAGCTCGACGCTCTCGCGCCGACGCTCTGCAACGCCGCCTTCTACTACCAGTGCGCGGCCGCAGGCAAGGCGGCCGTCATCTCGCATGGGCTCGTCCAAACCGGCCAGGAGCACAAGCTGCACAACCAGGCGTCGGACCTGTCGATCGCCGGGGCGAAGGTCGTCTTCAAGCCCCCGCGCGGCTTCTAACGCTCCCTGACTTCCCGAAGCCCGAGTTCCGCGTACGCGAAGGCTGGACCGACGTGGATCGGAATGACGGCGCGGCTCCCTTTCGCGCGAAGCGACAAACGCCGGGCTACCGAATGAGACCGTTGCTGGACGACCGATGACCCGTCGCCTGCCCCTTTCGACTCGACCGCGCGGTCGTCGCTGCATAGGATGCGGACTGGGCTGGGAGGGCTTCGCTCCGAGCTGGAAAGAGGGGACGATGACTGACGCTGCTTCCACCGAGGACACGGAACGGGTGACGCTGCGGCAGGTGGAGCCGGGCGACGCGGAGGCCTGCGCTCAGATTCTGTTCGATGCCTTTGGCGGCTTCCACGACCATCACAGGTTTCCGCGCGACTTCCCGGTGCTGGAGGCCGCCGTGGGAATGATGGGGATGTCGATCCCGCATCCCTCGATCTGGGGGGTGGTCGCCGAGATAGACGGGCGTATCGTCGGCTCCAACTTCCTCGACGAGCGCGATCCGATCAGGGGTGTCGGGCCGATTACCGTCGATCCCGAGAGCCAGGACGTGGGCGTGGGACGCAAGCTGATGGAGGCCGTGATGGAGCGCGGCTCAGGGGCGCCCGGCATCCGGCTCCTGCAGGACGCGTTCAATATGCGCTCGCTCTCGCTCTATGCGTCGCTCGGGTTCGACGTGAAGGAGCCCGCTGCGGTGTTCGGCGGCAAGCCGCGAAGCGGCCCGGTCCCGGGGGTGGACGTGCGACCGCTGGAGGAGGGCGACCTCGACGAATGCGAGGCGCTCTGCAAGAAGGTCCATGGCTTCGAGCGCACCAACGAGCTTCGCGACTCGATCCAGGCTTTCGCCCCGTTCGTCGCGGTGCGCGACGCGCGCATAACGGCGTATGCCTCGAGCGTGACCTTTTGGCCGCTTAACCACGGCGTCGCCGAAAGCGAGGAGGATATGACGGCGCTTCTGCAGGGAGCGGCGCCCGCCGTGGAGGAGCCGCTCGCGTTCCTGGTTCCATTGCGTGCGGGGTTGTTGCGGTGGTGCCTCGAGGAAGGGCTTCGTCTCCAAAAGCCGATGAACCTGATGGCGGTCGGCGACTACCGCGAGCCGCAGGGCTCGTGGTTCCCATCAGTGATCTACTGAGCCGGGCTACTCTCGCGGCCCCGCGGCTTCAAGGGCCTTCTCACGCTCCGGGAAGACGGTGTCTCCCCCGGGGCCGGCCGATGTAGTCCGCGCTCCCCCAACGGGAACCCTTAGGCGCGGTGCCCCGCGACTTCTCACGCCCCCGCGCCGCCGTCACCGCGGTCTTCTTCCTCAACGGGCTGGTCTTCAGCTCCTGGTACTCGCGCCTGCCCGACATCCAGGATCGGCTCGACCTCGGGACGGGCGCGATCGGGCTGGCCCTGCTGGGCGCGCCGGTCGGCCTGCTCGTCGCTCAGCCGCTCACCGGCGCCCTCGCGGCGAGCATCGGTCCACGCCGTCTGGTCGCCGCCGCCCCGGTCTGGCTGGCGGCCGGCATTGCCCCGGCGCTTGCCGTGGACGCTCCCACGCTGGCCCTCGCCACCCTGGCGGTGGGCGCCGCCAACGGCGTGCTCGACGTCTCCATGAACGTCGAGGGGCTCGCCGTCGAGCGCGCCTCCGGCAAGCGCATCTTCAACTCCCTGCACGCCGCCTTCTCCTTCGGCGCCCTCACCGGCGCGGTCTTCGGCGGGCTCGCCGCCGCCGCGGGGCTCGAGCCGCTGGGCCACATCGCGATCGTCGTCGGGTTCGGCGCCGTCGCGGCGGCGCTCGCCTCCAGGTGGCTGCCTCCGGCGGACGCCGCGCCGCCCCCCTCGGGCCCACGCTTCGCCCGGCCGTCGCGGCGCCTCGCCGCCCTGGGCGCCGTCGCCTTCTGCGCTCTGCTCGCCGAGGGCGCCGTCTTCGACTGGAGCGGCATCTTCATCCGGCGCGAGACCCACGCCGCCGTCGGCCTGGCTCCCGCGGGACTGGCCGCCTTCAACCTCGCCATGGCCTTCGGGCGCCTGTCGGCCGACCGCATCGCCGTCGAGGCCGGCTCGGCGCGGCTGGGCAGGGCCGGCACCCTGATCGCGGCCGTCGGCCTCGGCACCGCGCTAGCGCTCGGCACGCCCGCCGGCGCGATCGCGGGCTTTGCCCTGATGGGCCTCGGGCTCGCCTCCGTCTTCCCGCTCGCCCTGCGCGCCGCCGGGTACGAGCCCGCCATCGCCGGGCCGGCGGTGGCCGCGGTGTCGAGCGTCGGCTACGCCGGACTGCTCACCGGACCGCCGGTGATCGGCCTGCTCGGCGAGGTACTCGGCCTCAGCGGAGCGCTCGCCTGCGTGTGCGCGCTGCTGGTGGTCGCGGCCGGCCTTGCCGGCAACCTGTCGACGGTCGCCGAGCCGGCTCGCTAGAGCGCGACGATCGCGTCGATCTCGACGTCGGCGCCCTTGGGCAGCGCCGCGACCGCGATTGCCACGCGGGCGGGCGGGTCGCCCTCGCCGAAGAACTCGGCGTAGACCTCGTTAACGCGCGCGAAGTCGTTCATGTCCGTCAGGTAGACCGTGCAGCGGACCGCGTTCGAGAGCGACCCCCCGGCCGCCTCCGCTACCGCCGCGAGGTTCTGCAGGCAGCGGCGCGCCTGGCCCTCGATGTCGTCCTTGACGAGCTCCCCGGTGGAGGGCTCGAGCGGGATCTGACCGGAGCAGAACAGGAGGTCGCCGACGCGCATCCCCTGCGAGTAGGGCCCGATGGCTGCGGGGGCGGAGTCGGTCGAGACGGATTGGCGGTCGGACATGGGCTGGCACTCTATGCGGGCATGGCAACACGCGTCTGGCTGGCCGGGGAGCAGGATCTCGAGAGCGTCGCCGCTCTGATGGGCGGCTTCCGCGACCACATGGGCAAGGAGCAGCCCTCGGACGCCGACATCCGCTCCACCGTGGCCACGCTCCTCCGGGACCCGCAGACCGAGTTCCTGCTCGCGGCGCCCGACGGTCAGCGGGCGGCGGGCGTCTGCCAGCTGCGCTACCGCCTGGCCGTCTGGACCGGTGCGGACGACTGCTGGCTCGAGGACCTGTTCGTCGAGAGCGACGCGCGTCGCTCCGGGCTGGGCCGCGCGCTGATCTCCGAGGCACTCGAGCGCGCCAGGGCGCGCGGGTGCCGGCGGATCGACCTCGACGTGAACGAGGACAACGCGAGCGCCCTGGCCCTGTACCGCGAGATGGGGTTCAGCACCGAATCGAAGCCGCCCGGTCGCACCCTCTACGTGGCCCGGAAGCTCTAGACTTGACGGTGGACCGTGCTAGGCGGGGAGGTAGCGGTGCCCTGTCACCCGCAATCCGCTCTAGCGGGGCTGAATTCCCGGTTTAGGGGCTTCGGCTCTCGGGGCCAGTACGCCGGACAGAGGCGTCGATGGCCGGGTCCCGCGCGGCGAGCGCTCGCGAACCAGGTCAGATCCGGGAGGAAGCAGCCTTAAGCGATACCGCTCGTGCGCCGCGGGCAAGCCT
>JAXDIH010000218.1:0-3679 GCA_034664105.1 Thermoleophilaceae bacterium | reverse complement strand
GCCTACGCAGGTTCGAATCCTGCTCCCCCCACTACCGGCCTGAGAGCCGGAAACATGCCGACGTAGCTCAGCTGGTAGAGCACCTCCATGGTAAGGAGGGGGTCAGGGGTTCGAGTCCCCTCGTCGGCTCTCCACGAAAGCCCCGCTCGACGGCGGACCCGGCGACGAGCGCATCACCGGCGAGAACCGGGACGGGACCTTCAACCCTTAGGTCTGGACGCTCCGTTACGCCGGCACGGGCGTCGCCACCGGCACGACCGGTGCGCCGCCGACCTGGTGCTGCAGCACCTTGTTCATGTTGGCCTGCAGGATGTACGTCCCGACCGGGCTCAGCAGCAGCGACAGCAGGAAGCCGAGGCCGGGCTCCATGCCCCCCGTCGTCCCGGTCAGGCGCTCCGCCGCGGACAGCCGTGCCCACGTCTTGTACATCGAGACGACCGCCGGCACGATGACGATGGCGCCGAGCGTGATGGCCACCAGCGACGTGCCGGGGCTGGTGCCGGCTTCCTCGCTGCCGTGCGCCTTGCCGATCGCCGCCATCTCCTTGTTGACCGTGTAGTACCAGAACAGTCCGTAGATCCCCAGCGTGATCAGCATCAGCCCGATCACTCCAAGGGGGTTGCGGAGCTTGCCGGCCTCCGGCGATCCCTGAATCTGCACCTGCTCAGCCACGACGATCTCCATCTGTCGAAACGCGGGCCCCTCGGTTGAAAGGCCGCAAGAGCAACCTACGCTCATTCACGAGAGTCGACAGGAGGCCGCGGCGACTTGAGGTCGGCGCGGGAGAGCTGGCAACATCAACACTCTGCAAGACCTCGAGATTCGCGACGACATGATCCGCCTCGGCCAGCTCCTGAAGCTGTCCGGCCTGGCCGAGTCCGGCGCCGATGCCAAGGCGCTGCTGCTCGACGACAGGGTGACCGTGAACGGCGAGCCGGAGACGCGCCGCGGCCGCCAGCTCCACCGCGGCGACCTGGTGACGGTCGGGGACGAGATCGTGCGCGTGACCTGATGCAGGACTAGGCTTGGAACATCGATCCTTCATCCTCCAGGCCCCGCCGGAGCGCCGCCGACCTGGCGCGGGCCGTGGGGAACGGGCGCAGCGTCGGGGCCGCCCTGCGCCATCTCGACGCCCACGGCACTGAGCCGGAGGCCCCGGTTCTTGCCAAGGCCCTCGCGCACTTCCTCGTCGATCGCTGCGAGTCCCACCACGCCGGCTGGCGCGTCGTGCGCCGGGTGGTCGTCGAGTCCGCCGCCGATGCCCCCTGGGAGAAATGTGCTCGCCGGGCGGTGCCGCACGTGGCGGAGGATCTGCTCGCCCTCTCCGCGCAACCCGGTCGGACGCCGCTGGCCCGAGCTCAGCACATGGCCGCCCGCCACCGGGCCGAGCAGATCGCCGGTCACCTCGACAGGGCCGCGATCTTCGCCGGCCTCGGCCTCGCCCCGCGCACGGTCAGCGCCGAGCGCTGGGCAGCCGCGCTCGGCACAGCGGTCGGATCGCGGTCGCGCGAGCAGGTCGCCCGCTCGGTCGAGCTGTCGCTGAGCGACTAGCTGCTCTGCCGCGGGCCCCAGGCGGCGTCGGCCAGCAGGCCGTCGCGGAACCTGTACGTCCAGCTGATCTGGCTCTCGGAGAACCCGCCGGTGGGGCGGGCCACGCGCATCGTGCCGTTCACGACGACCTCGTCGCCGCTCTCGTGGAAGCTCGTGGCCTTGAGCCGCATCTCGGTTCCGGCGGCGATCGCCTCCCGGTAGTAGGCGCGAACCTCATCGTGGCCGTGGAGCACCCGGTCGGACGCGATGTAGGGGCGGAAAGCGATGTCCTCGGCGGCGCGCTCCAGCAGCGTCTCGAGCCCGGCCTCGAAGCCGTCCTCGAGGGTGGTCCGGAACGCCTCCTTTATGGCCAGCAGGTTCGCCGACTCGGTGCGATCGTTCTCAGGAGCGGCACTGGCCGCCAGCGAATCCATGGACCTAGTCTAAGTTCGACTCGTACCCGTGCCAACCCTGCCATTACGCGGCCGCTAGACTGGCCTCGACCTCGTCGGCGGGCGGGGTCGTACCTGTGCACGCCCGCCTTTACCTTCCGAAGGGGCCATGGCTCGCGGAGACGTTCGAATCGCCGTCACCCTCGCGTGCGAGGAGTGCAAGCGGCGTAACTACCAAACCGAGAAGTCCAAGCGGAACAGTCCGGACCGGATTGAGTTCCGCAAGTACTGCCGCTGGTGTGGCCGGCATACGCCACACAAGGAGACCCGCTAGAGCGGGCTCCATCGCAGGGATGGCACGTAACCGTCAGCGGGCCAAGCAGCGCCAAGCCGAGCGCCGCGCTCGTCGGCAGGCCGATCAGGGCCTAGACGACCAGGCGATCGACGACCCCACCGCGGTCGATCCGTCGCCCGCCGTCTCGCCTGAGCTGGCAGCGGGTGCGCCCCCCCAGGACGAGGGGTTCTCCGAGCAGCTCGTCCACCGCGACCCGGTGCTCGGTGACCGGCCGGCCTTCGAGAACGCGCCCTCGACCGAGGAAGAGGCGTACGAGGAGATCGAGGACTGGGAGGTCGAGGATCCCGAGGACGCGATCGCAGCGGGGGGCACGGGCGAGTCGGGCTACGAGGTGCGCGGTCGGCGTGGCGCGGACGTCGAGACCCACAGAGATCGCCCGCGTGTCGTACAGTTCCTAATCGCCGTCTGGGCCGAGCTCCAGCGAGTCCAATGGCCGAACCGCCAGGCCCTCGTCACGCTCACCGGTGTAGTGCTCGGCTTCGTCCTGATCGCCGGCGGTTATCTCGGTCTCCTGGACGCGATCTTCTCCCAACTCATCAAAGCAATTCTCTGAGGCAACGATGTTTCGCTGGTACGCAGTCAACACATACTCCGGTCACGAGAACAAGGTCAAGCAGAACCTTGAGCATCGCCGCATCTCGCTCGGGCAGGAGAACAGCATCCGCCAGATCGTCATTCCGACCGAGCAGGTGCAGGAAGTAAAGGACGGGCAGAAGCAGATGAAGGAGCAGCGCACCATGCCCGGCTACCTGCTCGTGAACATGAACCTGACCGACGACTCGTGGCAGCTCGTGAAGAACACTCCGGGCGTCACCGGCTTCGTGGGCGCGGCGCAGAACCCCGTGCCGCTGAACCAGGCCGAGGTCGACCGACTCCTCCACCGCGAGACCGCCGAGCGGCCGCGCACGCGTGCGCAGTTCTCGATCGGCGAGTCCGTGAAGGTCGTGTCCGGCCCGCTGTCGGACTTCTCCGGCGAGATCTCGGAGATCAACGAGGACGGAGCTAAGCTGAAGGTCCTCGTTTCGATCTTCGGCCGGGAGACGCCGGTCGAGGTCGGGTTCGACCAAGTGAAGAAAATCTAGATGGCACGCAAGGTCCTCACACTCATCAAGCTCCAGGTCCCCGCCGGGCAGGCGAACCCCGCCCCGCCGGTCGGCCCTGCGCTGGGCCAGCACGGCGTGAACATCATGGAGTTCTGCAAGGCCTTCAACGCGCAGACCCAGCAGGACACGGGCACGATCATTCCCGTCGTCATCACGGTGTTCGAGGACCGCTCCTTCACGTTCATCACGAAGACGCCGCCCGCGGCCGTGCTGATCAAGAAGGCCATCGGGCTCGACAAGGGTTCGGGCGAGCCGAACCGCAACAAGGTCGGCACGATCACGAAGGCGCAGGTGCGCCA
>JAXDIH010000067.1:0-5316 GCA_034664105.1 Thermoleophilaceae bacterium | reverse complement strand
CCGTGTCCGCGTCGTTGGAGCCCTGCAGCCGGAACTTGATGTTGGCCCACGCGTCCTTGGCCAGCTGGCGCCGCGACAACATGCCGTGCTTGTAGGCGGCGCGGCCGAAATGCAACGCGCTGGACCCCTCGATCAGGGTCTTGTCGAGGTCGAAGAAGGCGGCCCCCTTCATGCCCGGGAGACTAGGCAGGGTGACGGGCGAGTGGTCGCCTTCGCCTGGCTCAGGACCGCCGCCGAGAGCCGGGGTGCCGTCGGGCTCGGCTACGAGCCGTTGACCTCGACGATCACGGCGTCGCCCTGCCCGCCGCCCGAGCAGATCGCCGCCGCGCCCAGACCGCCGCCGCGCCGCCTCAGCTCGTTCACGAGCGTCATCAGGATGCGCGCGCCGCTGGCCCCGATCGGGTGGCCGAGGGCGATCGCCCCGCCGTTCACGTTGACCTTCGACTCGTCCACGCCCAGCATCCGCATCGAGTTGAGCGCCACCGAGGCAAACGCCTCGTTGATCTCGAACAGGTCGATGTCGTCCACCGAGAGGCCGGCCTTCTCGAGCGCGAGCTTGGTCGCGTTGGCCGGCGTGCGGGCCAGGTACGGGAAGTCGTCGGCCACAGCCGCCTGGGCGACGATCGTGGCCAGCACCGGCCGGCCGTTCTGCTTGGCCCACTCGTCGCTGGACAGCACCAGGGCGCCTGCCCCGTCGTTCACGCCGGGCGCGTTGCCGGCGGTGTGGGAACCGTCCTTGTGGAAGGCGCCGCGCAGCTTGGACAGGCTCTCGAGCGATGACTCACGGCGCGGGGCCTCGTCGACCTCGACGACCGTGTCGCCCTTCTTCGACGAGATCGTCACCGAGGCGATCTCCTCGGGCAGCCGACCCTCGTCGGTCGCCTGGATCGCCAGCTCGTGCGAGCGCAGAGCGAACTTGTCCATGTCGGCGCGGGTGATCTCCAGCTCGTCGCCGACCTCGTCGGCCTCCTCGCCCATGTGCTTGCCCGAGAACGGGTTGGTGAGGCCGTCGTGGACCATGCCGTCGAGCGCCTTGCCGTCGCCCATCCGGTAGCCGAAGCGAGCCGACTTGAGCAGGTACGGCGCCGACGACATCGACTCCATCCCGCCCGCCACGGCCACGTCGAGGTCGCCGCTGCGCACGGCCTGGTCGACGATGCCCGCCGAGCGCAGCCCGGAGGCGCACACCTTGTTCACGGTCTCGGAGGGAACCTCCTTGGGGATCCCGCCCTTGATCTGCGCCTGGCGGCTGGGGATCTGGCCCTGCCCGGCCTGGAGGACCTGCCCGAAGACGACCTGCTGCACCTGGTCGGGCGCCACCTCGGCACGCTCGAGGGCGGCGGCGATGGCGGTGCCGCCGAGGTCGGTCGCGTCGAGCGAGGCGAAGGCGCCTCCCATCTTGCCGAACGGCGTACGCGCGGCGCCGAGGATCACGGTCTTGGGCATCGAGTTCAGTCTCCTTCGTGCACTCCTGGGGCCGGCAACCTTACCGGCGCGCGCTGTTTAGGATGGCCGGCTCGTGCCCTTGCTTCATGTGACTGCCCGCAGCGGCGCCCCCGAGGAGACGGCTGCCGATACCCGCGTCGTCGGCCTCTTCGAGGGCGAATCGCTCGCGGACGAGCGGCTGCAACGCCTGGTCGACCTGGGCGAGGCGAAGCCGGGCCTGAAGAAGGTGGCGGTGGCGCACGAGGACGCGCCGGGCGGCGGTCAGCGCCGGGTGCTGATCGCGGGCCTCGGCAAGCGCGGCGAGCTCGACGCCGAGCGGGCCCGGGTGGCTGCCGCGGCTGTCGCCGCACGCGCCAAGGAGCTGGGCGCGGTGTCGCTCTCGTGGGCGGTCCCCGATGGCGACGGCGTCGCCGCCGGGCTCCACGAGCCCAGCGTCGCCGCCGGGCTCGTGGAGGGCACGCTGCTCAAGCTGTACTCGTTCGACCGCTTCAAGGAGCCGAAGGGCGACGACAACGGCGGGATCGAGTCGCTCGAGGTGGTGGGCGGCGACAAGGCCGAGGTGGAGGGCGCCCGCGTGGCGGCCGACGCCGCCAACGCGGCCCGCGACCTCCAGAACCTGCCATCGAACTTCGCGACGCCGACGTTCCTGGCCGAGCGCGCCGGGGAGATCGCCGATCAGTACGACGACCTCGAGCTGGAGCTGCTTGACGGCGACGCGATCGTGGCGCGCGGAATGGGCGCGTTCGCGGCGGTGGCCCAGGGGGCTCACGAGGACCCGCGGCTGATCGTGCTCCGCTACCGCCCCACCGGCGCCACCGGCCCGCACCTCGCCTTCGTCGGCAAGGCCGTGACCTTCGACACGGGCGGCATCTCGATCAAGCCCGCGGCGAAGATGCAGGAGATGAAGTTCGACATGTCGGGCGGCGCCGCCGTGATCGAGGCCACGGGGGCGATCGCGCGGCTCGGCCTGCCCGTGACGCTCACGGCCGTGGTGCCCTCCACCGAGAACATGCCGAGCGGCCACGCCGTCAAGCCCGGCGACATCGTCACCGCGCTCAACGGCAAGACGATCGAGGTGAACAACACCGACGCCGAGGGCCGCCTGATCCTCGCCGACGCGCTCGCCTACGCCGTCGAGCAGGGCGCGGAGCGGATCGTGGACCTGGCCACGCTCACCGGCGCCGTGCTGTTCGCGCTCGGCCACACCTACGCGGGCCTGTGGTCGAACGACGACGCCTGGTTCGAGCAGGTGCGGGACGCGAGCGACGCCAGCGGTGAGATCGGCTGGCGGATGCCGCTCCACCCCGAGTACTTCGACCTCACCAAGGGCACGGTCGCGGACCTCCAGAACGCCGCCGAGGCGCGCGTGGCGCAGTCGAACTACGCCGCCGAGTTCCTCCGGCAGTTCGTGGACGACCGCCCCTGGGTCCACGTCGACATCGCCGGCACGGCCTGGGGAATGTCGCGGAACTACGTCGGGAAGGGCGCGAGCGGATTCGGCACGCGGATGCTGATCGAGCTCGCTCGCAGAGCGGCTTCCTGACGGTTTCACGGGCAATACCGTGCTGTTTCACGCTGTGTGACATGCATCACACAACATTTTTAAATCGGGATCCGGTGGCTAGGTTGGCCGCGTAAGCCGGAAACCGGCCCTGTTCGCGCGGCGGGGGAGAAAGCGCGCGAGCACGGCAAGCCCTGGCGGCGCAGTGGCGTCTGCCGGGCAGTCTTACCGGAGGTGAGCTTCTCTGTCTCGACGGAGAGCGTTCGTCGCGTGCGCATGCGCGGCGGGAGCGGCCGTGGCCGCTCCTGTGGCGGAAGGGCGCACAAGCCAGCAGCTGTTCGTTTCAGAGACCGACGCGTTCGTGCCGGCCTCGCAGCTACCTGGTGCCGCCCTGCAGCACACGTATCTGAACCTGCACGAGAAAAACAACCGCCGGGGTGTCGCACATCCCGGCCGAAACATCCTGTTGAACGGCGTCGCGACCCGCGATGGTCGCATCCGCGCGGCCACGCGGGCCGAGTTGCGCCGCTCGATCCCGATCCTGAGGCGCGCCTCCGCGGCGGCCACCGGAACGGGCGGAGCGGTGAGCGCTCAGCTGGAGGCCATCGCCCAGTGCGAGTCGGGCGGTGACCCGACCGCCATCGGCGGCGGCGGCCTCTACCGCGGCAAGTACCAGTTCAGCGTCGGTACCTGGCAGTCGGTCGGTGGCAGCGGCGATCCCGCCGCGGCCCCCGAGGCCGAGCAGGACCGGCGTGCCGCCGCGCTGCTCGCTCGCGATGGAGCCGGCCAGTGGCCGGTCTGCGGAGCGTGAGGGCCGTGCGACACACCGTTCTGCTGGTCGCCTGCGCCTGCGTGCTGGCGGTCGCCCTGGTGCCCATGGGCGTCGGCGTGGCGAGTGGCGCCGGAGAGCAGGTCGCTCCCACCACCGCCGCGGCACCCGCCGCCAAGCCGGCCCCACGCAAGTTCCGCGTGGCGTACCGGGAGTGGCGTCAGCGACTGAAGCGCAACGAGGTGTTCGTCGGACGGGACCTGCTCGGGAAGCCGCGCGGCAACGTGCGGGCGGCCGAGGAGGCGACGCCCGGGCCGACCAAGCGCGAGCTGCGCCATTCGATCCATCGGATGCAGCGGCGGTGGGGCAACTGGCTGCGACGCGACCCGCGGGGCCGCACGGTTGCCTTCCGGTTGAAGGTGCACCGGCACGTGCCCAGCTGGGGCAAGCAGCACCTGGCGAGCATCGCCTGGTGCGAGTCCAAGAACGACCCGCGCGCCATCGGTGGCGGCGGGGCGTATCGCGGCATGTACCAGTTCTCGTTCAGCACCTGGTCGGTCGTCGGCGGTTCGGGCGATCCGGTCGCGGCCTCCCGCTGGGAGCAGACCTGGCGCGCTTGGCTGCTGCTGAGCCGCCACGGCAGCGGGCACTGGCCCGTCTGCGGCTGATCGCGGTGCGGGGGTCCGCCCGACTGGCGGGCCCCCGCGCTAAGTCTCGTGCCCGTGCGACGTGATGCCGCCCGGGTCCACACCGCCGCGCTCGTGGCGCTCGAGCGCCTGCCGCTCTTCGGTGTCTGGGTCGATGCTGTCGGCCTCGGCGTGGCGCTCTCGCGCCTCCTGCTCGAGCGCCTCGGCGTGCGCCGCCTGCTCGCGCGCGGCCGCTTCCTCTCCCCTTGCGCGCGCGGCGCGCTCGTCGGAGTCCGCGCGGATCCGGTCCGCCTGAGCCCGGCCGACCTCCGCCTCGCGGCGAATCTGGTTCGCCTGGTCGCGTCGCCCCTCGAGCCGCCGCTCCCGGTGGCCCCTGCCGAGCAGCATGAGCAGGGCGACCACGATCAGCACGGCGACCACGATGGCGACGACCACTCCCGTGTCCATACCTCAGCCCCTTCCCCTCGGTTCCATCCGAATGGCTACCCACCCGGACCCGCAGGTATGCCCTACTTCCGCCTCGCCGTCCAGTCGTGCAGGCGATCGACCGCCTCGTCGAGCACCTCGTCGCGCTTGCAGAAGGCGAACCGCACGATCGGTCTCAGCGCGGGCGAGGAGCTGAACGCGGACATCGGAATCGCGGCCACCCCGGCCTCGTGCGGAAGCGAGCGACACAGGGCAGCGGCCTCCTCGTCCCCGAGCGTCGCGTTGAGGAAATACGTGCCAGCCGATGGCAGCGTCTCGAAGCCCGCGTCGCGCAACCCGGCGGCGAGCCGGTCGCGCTTGGCCCGCAGCGCCGCCGCCAGCGGGGCCGCGTCGAGCCCGATCCCGACCGCGGCGGCGTGCTGCAGCGGCGTGCCGCCCGCGAACGTCAGGAACTGCTTGACGGCGCGCACGCGCTCGACCAGCTCCGCGGGCCCGGTCACCCAGCCGATCTTCCAGCCGGTCAGCGA
>JAXDIH010000086.1:0-8762 GCA_034664105.1 Thermoleophilaceae bacterium | reverse complement strand
CGCCGAGGTTGACGGCGGTGGTGGTCTTGCCCACCCCGCCCTTCTGGTTCGCGACTGCGAGAACGCTGCCCATGAGGGACCTGAAGCTACGGTCCGGGCCGGTCGGAATGGGCGCCGAGGTTCAGGGGCGAACGGGTTTTCGCGCTCGGGCGTTTGCGAACGCAGCGGCGAAGGGAGGGGCCGAGCGGCAGCCCTATCCCAGCGGGCGCTTCGCCGCCATCCCCGCACGCCGCGGGAATCGCTCCGGCGTGGGCGCGATCTTGCGAAACGTGTGCAGGTGCCGCGAACGAGCGCCCTTGAACGGCTCGACGTGCAGCACCTCGCCTACCGACAGCCCCACCGCGGCGGCGGCCCGCTCCCCGGCGGCTTCCTCGGCGGCGTCGCGTGCGCCTTTCCAGGCCACGAACACCCCGTCCATACGCAGTAGCGGCGCTGCGTATTCCACGAGCACCGGCAAGGACCCGACCGCTCGAGCTGTCACCGCGTCGTAGGCCTCGCGCCCACCTCCGAGCGGCGCCGGCGTCCCTGCCCACTCCTCTGCCCGCGCTGTCACGGCTCGCGCGTTCTCCAGCTTCGCCGCCTGCGCCAGGCGCCCGATCACCGCCGCCTTGCGCCCGGTGGCCTCGATCAGGTCCACGCGCGCCTGCGGCAGCGCCACCGCCAGCGCCAGCCCGGGGAAACCCGCTCCCGCTCCCACGTCGGCGATCCTCCTCGCGCGCGCGAGGTCTTCCACCTCGAGGCCGCTCAGGCTGTCCGCCACGTGCGCATCGAGCGCCGCCTCCGGCGAGCTGACGCTCGTGTGCGGATCGGGTTCGGCCGCCAGCGCCTCCAGCAGCAGCCGGATCTGCTCGTCGGATCCCGCGGACAGCCCGAAGCGCGCACACAGCGCCTCGACCGTTTCACGGGAAACGCTCAGGGCTCGCGGAAGACCGGCGCCGGGCTGATCACCAGCCGGCGATCCGGCTCGTCGCCCTCGGAGTGCGTCTCCACGTCCCCGCGTTCGCTCAGGTACGTGTGCACGATCTTGCGCTCCGGCGCTCGCATCGGCTCCAACTCCACCGCGCGGTCGTAGCGCAGCGCCTCCGCGGCGGCCCGGTCCGCCATCCGGTGCAGCGCCGTCTCGCGGCGTTCGCGGTAGCCGGCGGCGTCCACCGTCACCTGCTTGCGATCCTCGCGGCCGCGGTAGGCGGCGCGGAACGCCAGGTGCTGCACCGCGTCGATCGTCGATCCGTGCTTGCCGATCAGCAGTCCGAGCTCGTCGCCGTTGACCGTCGCCCGCAGCTCGTCGTCGGTCTCGGCGATGTCGACGGTGGCCCGCAGCCCCAGCGCATGCACGATGCGGCCGACGATCGCCCGCACGCGCTCACCGGGCTCCTCCGGGATCACCTCTGCGGCTTCGCGCCACGCGTCCGCGTCGACCTCGGCCCTGACCCGCGCGGTGCCGCTGCCCTCGGGCTCCTCGACTATCTCGAAGCTGACCTGGTCCGCCGTGATTCCCGGGAAGCGCGGCTCGAGCTCCTTCATCGCGGCCCACTTGGCCTCGCCGACACTGTCGCCCTCGCCTTCCGCGGATAGGTCCTCGGAGCGCGGGTCGTCGTTCATCGCCGTCGACCCGAACGCTTCTTCTTCTTGCGCGGCGACTGCGGCGGTGCCTTTGCCGGCCCGCCGTTGTCGGAGGACTCGGCGCTGCCCTTCCCGCGCTTCGAGCCACCGCCATCCGCGGCCACGGCGCTCGCCGCGGCCGGCGTGCCGGCCGGTTTGCCTCGGGCGGGCTTGACCGCGTCGTCGCCGTCGCTCGCCGCCGCCGGGACGGGCTTGGGATAGAGCTTCTTCACGAGCAGCTGCTGCCCGATCGTCCACACGTTGGTGGTGATCCAGTAGACGATCAGTCCCGCCTGGAAGTTCACGATGAAGATCACGAACACAAACGGCAGGGCAAGCATGATCCGGCGCTGCGTCGGATCCGCGCTGAACGCGGTGACCGCGGTCGCCGCCAGCTGCGTGCCGACGTAGAGGACGATCAGGACGCCGAGCAGCACCGGGTCGCCGGTGACCTTCGTGGCGAGGTCCTCGATCGGCCCGAAGGCCGCGTTGCCCGCGATGTCTGCCTTGAACTCCGCGGAGCGGAGCAGGTAGAAGAGCGAGATGAAGAACGGGATCTGCAGCACCAGCGGGAGGCAGGACCCGAGCGGGTTGACCTTCTCCCGCTGGTAGAAGGCCATGACCTCCTGGTTCATGCGCTGCCGGTCGTCCTTGTAGCGCTCCTGGATCTTCTTGATCTCAGGCTGCAGCGTCTGGAGGCGCTGCATCGACTTCACGCCCTTGAAGGTCAGCGGCAGGATCGCGATCCGCACCGTGAACGTCAGGAGGATGATCGACCAGCCCCACGACCCGCCAATCAGGTCGTGCCAGAACTCCAGGATCCACTGGCAGGCGTCGATCAGCGGCTGGAGGATGCTCTGCATGAGTTAGGGAGTCGGGCGGGGGCGGAACAGGGTCTGGTCGTCGACGAAGTCGACACCGCCGTGGCTCCACGGGTTGCACCGCAGCAAGCGCCAGCCGGCGAGGACGACTCCGCGAAGGACACCGTAGCGGCGAACCGCGTCTACGGCGTACTGGGAGCAGGACGGATGGTACTTGCAGTGCGCCGGCAACCCGCGCGAGAGCGTGCGCTGGTAGAGCCGGATCGGCGCCACCAGGAGGCCGCGCAGGGCTATCACGAAGCTTGCCCCTGCCCGCCCGCGAGGCCGGCCTCGGCGAGAACCGCGTTGAGCGCCTGCTCGATCGCGGGCTCGCCTCCCTCGCGCGCCAGGTCGCCGGCGGCCGGCCGCGCGACGATCACGAAGTCGTGCCCAGGGGTGAGCTCGCCGGCGCGCGCCCAGAAGGCGTCGCGCAGCAGCCGCTTGATGCGGTTGCGCTCGACCGCGCCGCCGAGCTTGCGGCCGACGGAGATGCCCAGCCGCGGGTCGGTCTGCTCGTCGGAGCGCGGGAAGGCGTAGACGACCAGGTGCCGGCTCGCGTGCGAGCGACCCTCGCGGTACACGCGCTCGAACTCGCCGCTGCGCGATAGCCGGCGGCGCTTGCGGCGCGCGCGATCGGCCATGCGCCTAGGGCGTGAGCCGCTTGCGGCCCTTGGTGCGGCGGCGCCTGAGCACGTGCCGGCCGGCGCGTGTACTCATACGCGCACGGAACCCGTGGGTGCGGGCGCGCTTGCGCTTCTTGGGCTGGTAGGTGCGCTTCATGAAGATCGAGTTGGCGCGAAGCGGAGAACCTCGCGCCGCGAGCTGAGGGTACACGACGGCGGCGGCTGCGCCCCCTGGCGCCTCGCTCAACCCTTTTCTCGCGAAATGCGGGGAACCCTGCTGGTGCCGCGACGAGCCGCTCGGGCGCCGTTGTATCCTCGCCTCGCCGAGGGCAGCGGTGGCATTTCGAACGCGGGCCCTCTCTCTTCCAAAGCCTCACGCATCGCAAGGCCCCCCACGGGCCTCGACTGTCTGTGCCTGCCGAAACCGACCAACTCTGGGACGACATCCGCGACGAACTTCGCCGCGAGACGCCCGACTTCAAGTTCCACATCTGGATCGACCCGCTCGAGCTCGCGGCGGTGCGCGGCAAGACCCTCTACGTGCGGGCGCCCGAGCACATCCGCACCTCGGTCGAGGAGCGCTACCTGCCCCTGCTGCGCCGCGCCGCCACCCGGCGCTTCGATCCGCACGCGGTCGTGGAGGTCGTCGGCGCCGCCTGGTCTGCGCCGCCCGAGGGCTCGCCCGCTGACTCCGCCCGGCCGGTGCCCGGCGGCGACATGCCCCGCGGCGCCCGCCTGAACCCCAAGTACAGCTTCGACCAGTTCGTGATCGGCGAAGGCAATCGCTTTGCCCATGCGGCCTCGCTGGCCGTCGCGGAGCTGCCGGCGCAGGCCTATAACCCGCTCTTCCTGCACGGACGCCCTGGGCTCGGCAAGACCCATCTGCTCCACGCGATCGGCAACTACGTCCAGTTCTACGGATCGGGATTGCGTGTCCGCTACGCGACGATCGAGGAGTTCACCACCGGCTTCGTGGACGCCGTGCGCCGCCACCGCACCGGCGACTTCAAGGACGACTTCCGCACCGCGGACGTCGTGTTGATCGACGACGTTCAGTTCCTCGCCGGGCGGACCAAGACCCGCGAGGAGTTCTTCCACACCTTCAACGCGCTGCTCGACTCCGGGCGGCAGCTGGTGATCTCCTCCGATCGCAGCCCGGAGGACCTGCCCGGGTTGGAGGACCGCCTCGCGGAGCGCTTCCGTGCCGGCCTGGTGGTCGAGCTGGAGCCGCCGCCCGCACCGCTGCGCCGCGCGATCCTCGCCAAGCGGGCTCGCCTCGACGGCGTCGGGGTGTCGGATGAAGTGCTGGCCGAGATCGCCCAGCGGGTCGACAGCAGCGTGCGAGCTCTCGAGGGCGCCCTGATCCGCGTCGTGGCCTATGCCTCGCTCAAGGGCGAGGAGCCGACACCCGGGCTGGTCCGGCACGTGCTCCGCCGCCTGGGCGAGGACAGCCGCCCCGACGCGTGCGGCATCTCGGAGATCATCGACGCCGCGGCCCAGGAATTCGGCGTAGAGCGCGAATCGCTGCTGGCCCGCGACCGCCGCCCGGTGGTTGCGACCGCCCGGCAAGTCGCGATGTACCTCGCGCGCGAGCTCACCGAACACAGCCTGCCGGAGATCGGACGCGGCATCGGCGGCCGCAACCACACCACCGTTCTGCACGGCGTGAACCGGATCGGGGCCGCGATGCGCGAGGATCCGGCTGTGCGCAGCGCGGTGGATAACTTGCACCGCCGCCTCGGCCGCCGCACGTGACGGCCGATGTCAGTGCCACAATCCACAGCCAGCTTTCCTTTCGCCAAGCCAAATTCGCGCCCCTGTGAACCTATGAACAGGCCCTACAAATTCAAGGTCAGGTTGTAGAACTTGAAGCTCACCGTTTCCCGTGAAACGTTCCTCGCCAAGCTCGGCATCGCCGTGCGCGGCGCGTCGACCCGGAGCGCGATCCAGACCCTGGCCGGCGTGCTGCTGCGCGTGGACGAGAACCGCGCGGAGCTCGAGGCGACGGATATGGAGCTCGGCGTGCGGGTCTCGCTCGAGACCGAGGAGTCGTCTCCGGGCCACGCCGTCATCCCCGGCCGCTTGTTGCTGGACGTCGTGCGCTCACTGCCGACGGACAAGCTCTCGCTGGAGTACCGCAGCGCGCAGCAGGACGTGGAGGTGGTGGCGGGCCCTTCGAAGTTCCACCTGCGCACGCTCCCACCCGAGGACTTCCCGAAGCTGCCGGAAGCGCCCGCCGAGGGCGGCATGACCGTGCCGGCCAGCGCGTTCGTGGACACCATCGCCCGCGTCGCACGGGCCGCGTCGCGGGACGAGACCCGGCCGCACCTCACCGGCGTGCTCGTCACGGCCAGCGGAACTGAGCTGCGCATGGTCGCGACGGACTCGTATCGCCTGGCCGTCAAGGAGACGCAGCTGGAGGAGTCGCTCGAGGGCTCCCTCGAAGCGAACGTTCCAGCCCGAACGTTGCAGGAGCTGGCCCGGATCGCCGGTGGCGACGACGGAGGGCAGATCGCCGTGGCGGCGCTGGAGAACCAGGTGGTGTTCACGGTCGGCGACGTGGTGCTGTCCTCGCGCCTGGTCGAGGGTCGGTTCCCGAACTACCAGCAGCTGCTGCCCGAGGCGTACGAGCACGAGCTGCGGGTGAGTCGCGACGAGCTGCTGGAGGTCGTGCGCCGCGTCGGCCTGCTGGCGCAGAAGAACGCCCCGCTGAGGCTGCGCTTCTCCGAGGGCACGCTCGACGTGTCGGCCCAGACTCCCGACGTGGGTGAGGCCAGCGAGTCGCTACCGGTGCCGTTCGCCGGCGAACCGCTGGAGATCGGCTTCAACCCGGAGTTCTTCCGCGAAGGCCTCGAGAGCGCGGAGTCGGAGGAGATGATCCTGAAGCTGATCAGCCCGCTGCGCCCGGGGCTGCTCCAGTCGGGGGACGAGCAGTCGGGCTTCGTCTACCTCGTCATGCCCATCCGCTTGAACGTTTGAGCTGAGGCGGCGCCATGCAGGTCACCCGCCTCGAGCTGCGTGACTTCCGCAATTACGAGGCGGCCGAGCTGGAGCTGCCGGCGGGGCTGACCGTCGTGATCGGTCCCAACGGCGCCGGCAAGACCAACCTGCTCGAGGCCGTCTACTTCGGCTGTGCCGGCGCTTCGCCGCGCACCTCCAACGAGCGCGAACTGGTTCGCCGCGGCGCCTCGGTCGCGCGCGTGGTGATCGAGACGCGCGACGACGAGGCCACCCACCGGCTCGAGGCCGGCTTCCAGCCCGGCGAGGCCAAGCACCTGCGCGTGGACGGCAGCCCGGTCGCAAGCCTGGCGGGGCTCGACGCCCGCCCGCTGGTGAGCGTGTTCCTGCCCGAGCGCCTCGAGCTGGTCAAGGGCGCCCCCGCGGCGCGGCGTGCTCACCTCGACCAGGTGGTGGCCGCGCTCTGGCCGGCCCGCGCCGGCGGCCGGGCGGCCTACTCGCGCGTCCTGGCTCAGCGCAACGCCCTGCTGACGCGGATCCGCGCCGGCGCGTCGAGCCCCTCCGCACTGGACGCGTGGGACGCGGAGCTGGCCCGGGAGGGCATCGCCCTGATGGAGAACCGCGCCGAGACCGTCGACGGCCTGCGCGAGCCGTTCGCCCGGCTGGCGGAGCAGCTCGGGCTGCCCGGCCCGGCGGAGGTGCGCTACCGGCCGCGCTCGGCCGCCACCGACGCGGCGGGCCTCGCGGCCGAGCTGGCCGAGCGCCGCGCCGCCGACCTGGACCGCGGCTTCACCGCCCACGGGCCGCACCGAGACGAGCTCAGCCTCCAGCTCGACGGGGCCGCCCTGCGTGCCTATGGCTCGCAGGGCCAGCAGCGCGCCGCCCTGCTCGCGCTCCTGTTCGCCGAACGTGAGCTGCTCGCCGCCCGCCGCGACCGCCCGCCGCTGATGCTGCTCGACGACGTGATGTCGGAACTCGACTCCGAGCGCCGCGAGCTGCTCGCCGAGCTGCTCCGCTCGGGCGGCCAGGCGATCGTGACCGCGACGGAGGCCGAGCACGTCCCCGGCGTGAGGGAGGACGAGCTGATCCGGGTTGGCGCGGGTGCGGTGCTCGGGCCGGTGACGGTCTCGTGAGGCGCTTGGCCCCCCGCCCGCTGTCCGCTGCCCTCGCCGGGGCGGTCCGCGGCGCACGGCCGGCCGGCGTGCTCGCCGCGGTTCAGTCCGCGTGGCCCGGTGTGGCCGGAGCCGCCCTCGCGGCGGCCGCGAGCCCCGCCTCGGAGCGGGCCGGCATCGTCACGGTCGCGTGCGAATCGGGGGCCTGGGCACACGAGCTCGAGCTGCTCGCGCCGGACCTCACAGCCCGCCTCAACGAGCAGCTGGAGGGGGCCGGCGAGGCGGGTCGAGTCGAGCGCCTGCGGTTCGTCGTGGGTTCGGGACCGAACCGCGCTTGAGGCGTTCTTCGCGAACAGGCCCGCGAAGTTACTCGGAGATGGCCATTTTGTTGCGATTAGCGGGGATTTTGTAGCTCTTCGAGACGTCCGATCGAGGGGGTAGCCTGCTACTATTAGGAGCGGTCTTATGTAGCGCCCCGGTCCGTGCGCGAACAGTCGCGGAGCCGGGGTTTTTCACGGTGCGCGGGCGTATCGCGCAAGCCGCCGTGCGACGACGGAAGGGACGGCTTGGCAGACAAGGCTGAGAAGGACGGAAACGCCCCGAAGAAGGGGAAGCAGGAGAACGGCAGCTACGCCGCGCAGGACATCACCGTCCTGGAGGGGCTGGAAGCCGTGCGCAAGCGCCCGGGCATGTACATCGGCTCGACCGGCCAGCGCGGCCTTCACCACCTCATCTACGAGGTTGTCGACAACGCTGTCGACGAGGCGCTCGCCGGCGAGGCCGACGCGGTCCAGATCGTGATCCACCCGGACAACTCGGTCACGGTGACCGATAACGGGCGCGGCATTCCGGTCGACATGATGGAAAAGGAGCAGCGGCCCGCGGCCGAGGTCGTCCTGACGGTCCTGCACGCCGGCGGCAAGTTCGGCGAGGGCGGCGGCTACAAGGTGTCCGGCGGCCTCCACGGCGTCGGCGTGTCCGTGGTCAACGCCCTGTCGGAGTGGCTGCACCTCACGGTCTGGCGCGACGGCTACGAGCACACGCAGTCGTACGAGCGCGGCACGCCGACCACCGAGCTGGCCCAAGGCGAGCAGACCGATCGGCGCGGAACGCGCATCACCTTCCTGCCCGACCTCGAGATCTTCGAGACGATCGAATACGACCGGACGGTGCTGGAGCAGCGCTTTCGGGAGATGGCATTCCTGACCAAGGGCCTCAAGATCGACTTCACGGACGAGCGCGGCGAGCGCTTCACGACGAGCTTCAAGTACGACGGCGGCATCGTGGACTTCGTCAAGTACCTGCACAGCCAGGGCACGCGCGAGCCGCTGCACCCGACGGTCGTCTACATCGAGGACTCGAAAGAGGACATGGGCGACGTCGAGGTCGCGCTGCAGTGGAACAACTCCTACCAGGAGGCCCTGCTCTCGTTCGCCAACAACATCAACACGCACGAGGGCGGCACGCACCTGTCCGGCTTCCGCTCGGCGCTGACCGGCACGATCAACAGGTACGCGCGCGCGGTCGGCGAGCTGAAGGAGAAGGACCCCAACCTGCAGGGCGAGGACGTCCGCGAGGGCCTGACCGCGATCATCTCGGTGAAGATC
>JAXDIH010000168.1:0-4894 GCA_034664105.1 Thermoleophilaceae bacterium | reverse complement strand
CGGCTCGACTACGTGATCCAGAACTGGGACACGGTCTCGGGTGACCTCCTCGGCAACGTCTTCTCCGGCTCGGGGCTGGTCTTCTTCGGCGGCCTGATCGGCGGGGCGGCCGGCGTGCTGCTGTGGGCGCGCTGGCGCGGCTTCCTCGGCTGGGAGCTGCTCGACTCGGCCGCCGCCCCGATCGCGATCGGCTACGCGGTGGGCCGGATCGGCTGCCAGGTGTCGGGCGACGGGGACTACGGTGAGCCGTCCGACTTGCCCTGGGCGATGGCCTATCCGGACGGCACGGTCCCCACCACCCAAGAGGTCCACCCGACGCCGATCTACGAGACCCTGACGATGGGGCTGGTCACGCTGCTGCTGTGGAACCTCCGTGACCGGCTCGCGCCAGGGGTGCTGTTCGGCCTGTACCTGATCCTGGCCGGGCTGGAGCGCTTCCTCGTGGAGTTCATCCGGCGCAACGACGCCGTCGTCGCGGGCCTCACGGTCCCCCAGCTGTTCAGCCTCGCGATGCTGGCCGGCGGCACCGCACTGGTGCTGGCCCGCAGGCACGCGCCGCGGCCGGTTACCGCCTAGACAGTCCGGCCCGGCAGCGCCGCGCCGACGCCGGCGGTCGCGCAGAGCACGAGCGCCACCGAGGCTCCCGCCGCCGTCCCCGCAAGGGCCGACAGCTGGATGCCGGCCACGCCGGCCGCCGCTGCCACCGCCGCCCCGGCGAGCATCGCCGCGACGGGCGTGCGCACGTGGCGGCGGACCGCGACCGGCGGAGCCACCAGCACGGCGAGCACCAGCAGCGCGCCGAGGCCCTGCACGGCCACGGCGATGGCGGCGGCCATCATCCCCAGCAGCGCCAGCCGCACGACGCCCGGGCGCAGCCCGAGGGCGCCGGCCCCGGCCGGGTCGAACGAGGCGGCTGTCAGCGGCCGCCGCAGCGCGGCCAGCGCCGCCCCGCCCGCGAGCAGCAGGATCGCCGCGGCGGCCAGGTCGCCGTCGCTGGCACCGAGCGGGTCCCCGAACAGCAGCTCCTCCAGGCGCTGCGGCGCGTCCGGAGCCAGCGCCAGCAGGGACCCGAGCCCGACCAGCCCGGTCACGGCAACTGCCGTGCCCGTGTCCGGGCCGACCCGCTCGTCGCGCGCGGCCACGGCGATCAGGCCCGCGGCCACGAGGGCGCCGCCCGCGGCGCCGAGCAGCAGCGGCGCGCCGGCGAGCGCGGCCAGCACGAGGCCGGGGAACAGGCCGTGCGAGAGCGACTCGCCCGCGTAGGCGAGGCGCTCGCTCAGGACCCAGAAGCCGAGGGCGCCACAGAAGCCGCCGGCGAGCACGATCTCGAGCGTGGCGCGCAGCTCGATGCCGCTCATGAGTGGCCGTGCCCGTGGTCGTGGTGCTGGATCGTCACGGCCCGAGCCGTGCCGGTCTCGTCGAGCACGATCAGCTCGCGCCCGTAGGTCGCCTCGATGGTGGCGCGGTCGAGCGCCTCGGCCGGCGGCCCGAACGCGACCTGGCGGCCGTTCAGGCACAGCACCAGGTCAAAGCCGCGGGCGCCCTCGACGTCGTGGCTCGATACGAGCAGGATGCGGCCCTCTCCGCGCAGCTCCGCGAACACGCCGTCGATCAGCTGCGCGCTGGCGGGATCGACGCCGGCCAGCGGCTCGTCCAGCAGCAGCACCGGGGTGTCCTGCACCAGCGCCCGCGCGAGCAGCGCGCGCTGGCGCTGGCCGCCCGACAGCTCGCCGAACAGCGTGTCCCCCTCGTCGGCCAGGCCCACGCGCTCGAGTGCCGCGCGCGCGGCGGCCTTCTCGGACCTGCGCGGCGGCAGCCACCAGCGCCCGTGCGCGAGCGTGCCCATGAGCGCGACGTCGAGTGCGCTCACCGGGAAGTCGAGCCGCGTGCGGTCGGTCTGGGCGACGTAGGCCGGCCGCCCGCTGAGGTCGACTCGCCCGCTGATCGGCTCGAGCTCGCCCACGAGGGCGCGGAAGAGGGTCGTCTTGCCACCGCCGTTGGGGCCGAGCACGCACACCGTCTGCCCGGCGGCGGCGGCGAACGTGACGTCGTGCAGCACGGGCCGGCCGCCGTAGCCGGTGGAGAGGCCCTCGACCAGCACGGCCGCGGCGGTCACCTGAGCCTCAGCACGGCGTAGGTGAGCGACCCCAGCACGGCCACCGGGGGGCCGGGAGGGAGGTCGAGCCAGTAGGCGGCGTACAGCCCGGCGAGGCCCTGGGCGAGCGCGAGCGCCACCGACCAGGCCAGCAGCGCCGGGACGGTCCGGGCGATCAGCCGGGCGGAGGCGCCGGGCAGCACGTAGATGGCCGCCACCAGCAGCGCGCCGACCGCCGGGATGGCGGCGACCGCGGCCACCGCGACGAGCGCGAGCAGCAGGAAGTCGGCGCGGGCGGCCGGCAGTCCGAGGGCGGGCGCGCCATCGGGGTCGAACGCGATCGCCGACCAGGCGCGGCCGAGCGTGAGCGACGCGACCGCCACCAGGGCCACGGTCGCCGCCGACAGCGCCAGGTCGGACGCCCCGAGGCCGAGCAGCGTCCCGAACAGCAGCCGGTCCACGGCGGCGCCGGAGTGGAACACGTCGCTGGCCAGCACCACGCCCCCGGCCAGGGCGGCCACCAGCAGCAGGGCCGTGGCCTCGCTCGGCTCGCGCCCGGCGCGTCCGGCGCGCTCGACACCGCCGGCGTACCCGAGTGCGACGGCGAGCCCCGCTAGCAGGGGGCTGATCCCGGACGCGTCGGCGGCCACCAGCCCGGGAAAGGTGGCCGACCCGACGGCGTGCGAGAAGAAGGCCAGCCGCCGCAGGACGATCCAGGCGCTCAGCAGGCCGCCCGCGGCCCCGAGCAGCACCACTTCGGCGAGCGCCTCGCGCAGGAACGGCAAATCGGCCACGTCGAGGGGGGAGGGCATGCGCCCCTGGAGCCTAACGAGAATCATTCTCACTCGCGCGCAAGATTTCTGCGCGATTTCTTCCCCAGACGACCCCAAGGTTCCATAACATTGGGTCTCGGGAATGAAGGACAGACTCTGAAAGCATCTCGCGCTTATCTTGCGGGTCTAGGGACCACCGGGGTCCTGATCGGGTCGTTCTTCCTGCTGTTGACGGTCGGCAGCACGCTCGTGGCGTTCCGCGGCGTGCCGGGCCAGGCCAGCAACGGCGACCTCTCCCGGATCGAGTTGCGCCAGCAGCGTGAGGCCGCGGCCGCCGCCGCACAGCCCGAGCCGACGGCGCTGCTCGCCGGCAGCGTGCTCCCCGCGACGGTGGTGGGCCAGCACCACGTGGCCGGGCCCTCCGGAGGCGTGCTCGGCCGGCAGGCGTCCGGCGGGCAGCGCACCGAGGCGGGTCAGATCCACCAGGGCGCCGGCGCCACCGGTCCCGACGCGCTCGGCCCCGGCACTCCGGGGGCGCCGGTCGGCGAGAAGGCTCCCAGCGCGCCCAGTCCGAACCCGAGTCCCGGCAGCGGCACCGGCATCGTCGAGGCGCCGGCCGTGCCCGGCGGCACAGTCGACCCGCCCACCGTCACGCCGCCCGGCTCCGGCTCGAACAGCGGGAGCGGATCGGATAGCGGCAGCGGCACCGGGTCGGGGAGCGACAGCGGCTCGGGCAGCGGTACCGGTACCGGCTCGGTCCCGGGCAGCGACACCGGCGGCACGGCAGGCACCGTAGGCGACACCGTCGAGGACACCACCGGCTCGGCAGGCTCGGCGGTCGGCGGGATCAGCCCCGCCGTGGGTCAGACGTTGACCGACACCGGCGCGGCGGTCGGCGGCCTGCTCGGCAACGCCACCACGGCCGTCGGCACCCTCGCCGGCGGCTAGCGCTTAGCTCCCAGCCGTCCCTCTGCCGCCGCAAGGATGAAGCGGCGCGACTCTGCCTGCAGCTCCAGGTCGTGCTGCAGAGAGCGGTGGTGCCCGCCGGGCAGCAGCAGCAGCCGCTTCGGATCATGCGCCTCGACGTGCAGCTCCTCGCTGACGGTCCAGGGAACCTGCTCGTCGCCCCGGGCGTGCATCAGCAGCAGCGCCGTCTCGGGTCCGAAGCTCCCCACCGCCGTGTAGATGTCGACCGACGCGAGCCATTCCCGGGTCGCGTGCACGTCGCAGCGGAAGCGCAGCTGCTCCTGGGGGCGCAGGCTGCGCAGCAACAGCTCCTCGGGCGCCGGGCAGATGGCCACGACAGCGCACAGCGACGGGTCGCGGGCGCCGGCATGAATCGCCTGAAAGCCGCCCATGCTGGACCCGCGCAGCGCGATCGGGCTCGCGTGCTCGCGCAGCAGCTCCACCATCGCGAGCGCGTCGTCGATCGCGTTCGGGCCAAACGCGCCCTCCGAGCGCCCGTGCCCGCGCGCGTCGTAGGCGAGTGCCGCGATGCCGTCGGCGCGGCAGCCGCGAGCGAAGTCGAAATGCGACTCCTTCGCCGAGCCCGCTCCGTGCAGGACCACCACGCCCGCCCTCGGCTCTCCGTCAGGCAGGAACAGCGCATATGCCAGCCCGTTCAGCTCTCCCAACTCGGGTGGCTCGGGCACCGGATGGTCCATCGCGCGGCGATCATCGCAGGCCCGGCCGCCACGCCCGCACGGGCGCGGCGCCCGGCCGGCCGACGCGCTGCTTCATAATCGCCGCGCATGGCGGCGGTGGCGGTCTCGCACATATATCCCTTGGGCTCACGCCTGAACGAGCAGGGTCGACTAGAGGTCGGCGGCTGCGACGTCGTCGAGCTCGCGCGCGAGTTCGGCACGCCGGCATACGTCTACTCCGAGGACGACATGCGCGCCCGCGCGCGCACCTACGTCGAGGCCTTCCGCGCTCGCACCGAGCGCTTCGAGGTGATCTACGCGAGCAAGGCGTTTCCCTGCACGGCGGTCTACCGGCTCTTCAAGGACGAGGGTCTGTCGACCGA
>JAXDIH010000167.1:0-41199 GCA_034664105.1 Thermoleophilaceae bacterium | reverse complement strand
GGTTGCCCGGCCGGAACCAGTGCAATTCCCGGGAAGCGACAGCAAGCGAAAAGGGGACTCGAACATGCCCTCCCGCCGATAAGTTTCTTAGGACCAGGACCGCGCCCAGCGCGGTCCTCGTCGTTCTAGGGTCTTTTTGTGTCTACACCGCGACTCCCGAGCAGCCATTCGCCGCTGCCTGATCTAGAGTCGCCAGCACGGTGAAGGACGTCATTCGTCTTCTGCGCGCCGAGCCGCGCGCGCGATGGTTCTTCCTGGCGCTGACGCAGTCGGCACTCGGAACGGGCGCCGCGTACGTGGCGCTGCTGCTCGTGGCGTACGAGCGCTTCGCCTCGCCGTGGGCGATCAGCCTCGTGCTGATCGCCGACCTGCTGCCGGCGATGCTGCTCGGGCCGGTGTTCGGGGCCGTTGCGGACCGATGGTCACGCCGCTGGTGCGCCGTCGCCGCGGATGTGGTCCGCGCGTTCGCGTTCGTCGGCATCGCGTTCGCGGACAGCTTCACGCTGACGATCGCGCTCGCGGCGATGGCCGGCGTCGGCACGGCGCTCTTCACCCCGAGCACCCTGGCCGCTCTGCCGAGCCTCGTCAGCGAGGAGAGGCGTCCGGCCGCGATGTCCCTCTACGGCGCGATCGCCGACCTCGGGTTCACCGCGGGCCCGGGCCTGGCCGCCGTGGTGCTCCTCTTCGCGGGGCCGCAGGAAATCGTGTTCGTGAACGGCGTGAGCTTCGCCGCCTGCGCCGTGATCCTGGCTCTGCTCCCGTTTGGCGCCGTGACGGCGCGCGACCGCGGGGACGGCGGCTTCGTGGTCCGCTCCCTGCTCCGCGACGCGCGCGAGGGCGTGGGGGTGGTGGCTCGCTTGGCCGGTGTCCGGGTGGTGATCGCCGGCTCCGCCGCGGCCCTGTTCTTCGGGGGCGTCTTCAACGTCGGCGAGCTGCTGTTCGCCAAGGACGCGCTGGGGGCGAGCGCCTCGGGCTACTCGATCCTCGTCACGCTGTTCGGCTTCGGCTTCGTCTGTGGCTCGCTCGCGGGCTCGCGCGGAGGCTCTCCTCAGCTCCTGCGAAGGCGCTTCCTGCAGGGCAGCATCCTCATGGGGCTCGGCTTCCTGCTCTCGGGCCTCTCGCCGAACCTCCCGATAGCCCTGCTCACGTTCACGCTCGCGGGCTTCGGGAACGGCCTGCTGCTGGTACACGAGCGGATCATCGTGCAGGAGACGGTGCCCGACCGGCTGCTCGGGCGTGCGTACGGCGTCAAGGACGCACTGTCCTCGTGGGCCTTCGGCACCGCGTTCCTGGCGGCCGGCGGCATCCTGACGGTGATCGAGCCGCGCGGCCTGATCGTCGCGGCGGGAGTTGGTGGGCTGATCGTCGCCGCCGCCTGCGGGGTCGCGCTCATGCGCGAGGGAATCCCGCTGCGGCCCAGCGCGAAGCCGCTAGTTCGGCGCGCCGGCACCTTCCGGCGTGGGGCGGTTGGCGAGGAGGGCGCGGACGCCGTCCGAGCTGGTGACGGCAAGGTCGCCCCGCTCGACCACACTCACTAGGCCGGCGACCGCAATCGGGTCGAACTGGGTGCCGGAGTTGTCGATCAGCTCCTTGAGCGCTGCCTCCGACTTCATCGCGGCGCGGTACGGACGGTCGGTCGTCATCGCGTTGTAGGCGTCGCAGACGAACACGATGCGGGCGGCCAGAGGGATCTGCTCGCCCTTCAGCTGGTCGGGATAGCCCCTGCCGTCCCAGCGCTCGTGGCACGAGCGCACGACATTTCCGACGCGGCCGAGCAGGCCCCCGACGCGATCGAGCATGAACTGGCCCTCGATCGTGTGGTGCTTGATGATCTCGAATTCGGGGTCGGTGAGCGCGGCGGGCTTGTGGAGGATCTCCTTGGGGATCGAGATCTTGCCGACGTCATGGAGCATCGCGGCGAACTCGAGCTCCTGGCGCTCCTCGCGGTCGATGTCGAGCTCGTCCGCCACGGCGTTGACCAGATCGACGACGGAGCGCGAGTGGTCGGCCGTGTACTCGTCCTCGTGCTCGAGCACGTCGGACAGCAGCATGACCGTCCCGCGGTAGGCGCGGTTCAGCTCCAGTGCGGCGGCGTACCGCTCGCGCCGATCGCGCGAGAAGATCTCGAGCAGCCACACCAGCGGCGCGAGCGCCACCAGGGCGATCGGCTCCGACGACGCGCTCACCGCGGCGAGGAAGGCGATCGGCGAGAGGATCGCGTCGAAGCGGGTGATCCCGCCGAAGTAGGTCAGGACTTCGCGGAGGGGCAGACGCTCGATCAGCTGATTGCGCAGCACTGCCCAGGACAGGTCGCCGGCGACCTGCGCGATGTAGGCCAGCACGTAGTAGCCGGCCAGCTCGAGGGTGGCGGTCTCCGGAGCGAAGGCAGACAGGACCAGGACGGGGCCGACCGAGAACCAGCAGTCGCCCACGGTCGTGATCGTCTTGTCCCAGTGCCAGCGCCCGCGCACGAAGTCCGGCAGCACGCCGAGCACCGCGCCGGCCGCCACCATCAGCGGGACCAGCGGCAGCGGCGCGAGCGCCACCATCGAGACGAAGACGAGCTGTTCCGGGACGACGTAGGTGTCGCCGAACTCGAAGCGGACGCGCGAGACGACCGCGTACCCCGCCACCAGTCCCAGGACGAGGAGGGCTTGGGAGTCGCGCTCCCACGGGAGCACGTAGGCCAACACAGCGGCGACCGCGAGGAACGCGGTGGCTGAAGCAGCGTAAACCCGACCTTCGCGGCGGGGCATGGGCTGCGCGCGGCGCACGCGCGCCTCGCCGACAAGCTGCTCGTCGAGCATCACCCGCCTCATCGTCAAGTTCAGGGGGGCAGCGAAAGAGGGCGCACACGCAATGCACACCTTTGAGGACTAAAGCTCCACTTCGGCGGGAGCCTTTGGGTAGATCTGGCCGGAACTTGCACGGATCGGGCCCTCTGCAAGGCCGCTTGCGCGCCTAGACTCCACCGGCATGAAGGCCCGCGAGATCCGCGAGCGGTTCCTGTCGTTCTTCGAGGAGCGCGGTCATCTGCGCCTGCCCTCGGCGCCGCTGGTGCCGTCCGTCCACGACCCCTCGGTGCTCCTGACCACCGCCGGAATGCAGCCGCTGAAGCCGTATTTCCGCGGCGAGGAGGAGCCGCCGGCGCGGCGCTTGACCTCGTGCCAGAAGAGCTTCCGGACCGTCGACATCGAGGTGGTCGGCACCACCAAGCGCCACCTCACGTTCTTCGAGATGCTCGGCAACTTCTCCGTCGGCGACTACTTCAAGCAGGGCGCGGCCGAGTACGCCTGGGAGCTGTCCACCCAGGGCTTCCAGCTGGACCCCGACAGCATCTGGATCACGGTCTTCGGCGGCGACGAGGAGCTGGGGCTCGGGCCCGACGAGGAGGCGATCGAGTGCTGGCGCTCGATCGGCATCCCCGAGGAGCGCATCGTGCTGCTCGGTCGCGAGGACAACTTCTGGCAGTCCGGGCCGACCGGTCCCTGCGGCCCGTGCTCCGAGCTCTACCTCGACCGCGGCTTGGCGTTCGGCGCCGAGGAGGACCGCCCGGGCGACGACACCGAGCGCTTCCTCGAGTTCTGGAACCTCGTGTTCATGCAGTACGAGCTCCACGGGGACGGCTCGCTGACGGAGCTGCCCATGAAGAACATCGACACGGGCATGGGGGTGGAGCGCATGGCGGCGATCCTCCAGGGAGTCGAGTCGGTGTTCGAGACCGACGAGCTGCGCCCGCTGGTCGAGTTCGGCGAGCAGCGGTCGGGGCGCTCCTGGGGCCAGGACTTCGAGACCACCCGAGCGCTCGGGATACTGGCCGATCACGGCCGCGGCGGTGCGTTCCTGCTGGCCGACGGGGTGGTGCCGTCGAACGAGGATCGCGGCTACGTGCTGCGCCGGATCATGCGCCGCGCGATGCGCCAGGGCCACGTGCTCGGCATCGAGGGACCCTTCCTCGCCGACCTCTACCGGCGCGTGGTGGACGTGATGAGCTACGCGTATCCCGAGCTCGAGCGCGAGTGGCCGACGATCGAGCGCTGGGCGCGCACCGAGGAGGAGAGCTTCGGGCGGACGCTCGAGCAGGGCGAGCGCCTGCTGTCCGAGCTGATCGACCAGGCGAAGCACGACCAGACCTCCTGGGTCTCCGCCGAGGACGCCTTCCGCCTCCACGACACCTTTGGCTTCCCGTACGAGATGACCAGGGAGCTGCTGGCCGAGGAGGGCCTGTCGGTCGACGACCAGGGCTTCGAGGAGCTGATGGAGCGGGCGCGTGAGGTGTCGCGCAGCCGCGGAGCGCGGGCGACCGCGGATGACGGCGCGGACGTGCATCTCAAGCACGAGGACGTGATGCGCTTCGCGCGCGACGCCGGCTTCCGCACGCGCTTCGTGGGCTACGAGACGACCGAGGCCGAGACGGTCCTGCGCGTGGCCGAGCGCGCCAACGGCTGGGTGCTGGCCAAGCTCGAGGAGTCGCCCTTCTACCCGGAGGGCGGCGGCCAGGTGTCCGACACCGGGCTGGTCGAGACGCCCAGCGGCCGGGCCCGCGTGGTCGACGTCTACCGCCTGGGAGACGACCAGGCGCTGGCGCTGGAGCCACTCGAAGGCGAGATCGGCCCCGGCGAGTCCGCGCGGGCGGTGGTCGAGCGCGGCGAGCGGCTGGCCACCATGCGCAACCACACGGCCACGCACCTGTTGCACGCGGCGCTGCGCGACCAGCTCGGCACCCACGTCCGGCAGGCCGGCTCCTACGTCGGCCCGGACAAGCTGCGCTTCGACTTCACGCACGGCGCCCGCCTCTCCGACGACGAGCTGGCCGCGGTCGAGCGAATGGTGTCCGGCTGGGTCGAGGGCAACCACCCGGTCCGCGCGATCGAGACCAGCCGCGACGAGGCCGAGCGGCTCGGCGCGATGGCGCTGTTCGGCGAGAAGTACGGCGACCGCGTGCGGATGGTCGAGGTCGACGCGGTGTCGCGCGAGCTGTGCGGTGGCACGCACGTTGCTTCCACGGGCGAGCTGGGCCTGTTCCACCTGGTCAACGAGAGCTCGAGCGCCTCGAACGTGCGGCGCATCGAGGCGATCACCGGGCCCGCGAGCGCGGAGCTGTTCCGCGAGCGCAGCGAGCGCCTGCGCGAGCTGGCCACGCTGCTGCGGGTGCCGGAGGACTCCGTGGTGCGCACGGTGGAGCGCCTCAGCGAGCGCGTCAAGGAGCTGGAGCGCGGCGGCGCCGCCCCCGACCGCGGCGTGGCCGACCAGCTCGTGGAGGGAGCCGACGAGATCGCGGGCGTCCGCGTGGTGGTGGAGCCCGTGACCGCGCCGGATGCGAAAGCGCTGCTGGCGCTCTCCGACGCCGTGCGGCAGCGGCTGGGGGAGGCCGTTGTGGTGCTGGGCACAGCGGTCGACGGGCGCGTGCACCTGGTGGCGAACGTCGCTCCGGAGGTGGTCGAGCGTGGCGTGAAGGCCGGCGAGATCGTGCGCGCCGCGGCCGAGGTGGCCGGAGGCGGCGGCGGCGGGCGCGACACGATGGCGCAGGCCGGCGGACGCGATCCCGAGAAGCTGCCCGAGGCGCTGGCCACGGCGCGGACCGCGATCGAGCAGGCGCTCCAAGGCTGATGGCGCGAATCCTCGCTCTCGACCACGGGTCGGCCCGCTGCGGCTGCGCGATCTCGGACCCGTCCGGCACGCTCGCCACGCCGGTGGCGGCGGTCGACCGACCGGATTCCAAGAAGGGGCTCGCCGCGCTCGCTCGGCTGGTCGAGGAGAAGGGGGTAGAGCGCGTCGTCGTCGGACTGCCGCTAACGCTCCAGGGCGAGCAGGGGGACCAGGCCCTTGCCGCGCGGGCGTTTGCCGAGCGCCTGGACCGGAGACTGAACGTCCCGGTGGAGCTGCACGACGAGCGCCTCACGACGAGGCTCGCCGAGCGCACCGGTGGGGCAGGGGACGAGGACTCCCGGGCCGCCGCCCACCTGCTCGAGAGCTATCTCGCCCGCACGTCCGCGAGCGCGCACAGGTGACCGACGGACGCTCGCCGGAGGACCGCGAAGCCGCGCGCCGGGCACGGGCCGACCGCAGGGCGGCTCGCAAGGCCGCGCGCTCCGGCCGTCCCGTACCCGAGCCCGTGCTGCCACCCCCGCCGCCCGAGCCCCGGGACTGGCTGGCCGAGGCCGAGGCGCTCACCCGCGACCCCGCGGCGGAGCCGGCCTCGTTGGACGGGCACGGCGTGCCGCCGTGGCGGCCGGCCCCCGCGGCCCGGCCGCGCTGGGCCCGGCTCGTGGCCCTCGCCGCCATCGTGATCGTGGTGGTGGGCCTCGGGTGGTTCGCGGTCTCGCTCTTCCAGCCGTTCACCGGCGACGGCCACGGCCAGGTGGCCGTGGTGATCCCGCAGGGCGCCAGCCTCGGCCAGATCGCGGACACGCTGGAGGGCGAGGGAGTGGTGTCCAGCTCGTCCTTCTTCCAGCTGCGCGCCCGCCTCGCCGGCCGCAGCGGCGACCTCAAGCCCGGCAGCTACCGGCTGGCGCGCGACATGAGCTTCACCGCCGTGCTGGACCGCTTGGAGCAGGGCCTGCCGCCGAACGTCGTCCGGATCACGATCCCGGAGGGCCGCTCCCGCCGGGAGGTGGCGCCGCTGGTCAAGCGCCTGCGCGGGAACTACGTCAAGGCCACTCGCCGCAACCCCGCGCTCGATCCGCGCGACTACAAGGCGAAGGGCGCGACGAGCCTCGAGGGCTTCCTATTCCCGGCCACCTATGAGCTCAAGAAGGGCCAGCCGGTGCGCAAGCTGGTCGGCGAGCAGCTGACCGCCTTCAAGCGCAACTTCGACAAGGTCGACCTGGGCTACGCGCGCCGCAAGAACCTGACGCCCTATGACGTGCTGATCATCGCGTCGCTGGTCGAGCGCGAGGCCGGGGTCGCCAAGGAGCGGCCGATCATCGCCTCGGTGATCTACAACCGGCTCAAGAACGACCTGCGCCTCGACATCGACGCGACCACGCGTTTCGCGGTCGGCAACTGGAAGTCGCCGCTCAAGCAGTCCGAGCTGCAGAACCCCTCGCCGTACAACACGCGCGTGCACTCCGGGCTGCCGCCGGGACCGATCGGCAGCCCGGGCCTGTCCTCGATCCAGGCCGCCGCGCATCCCGCCAAGACCGATTTCCTGTTCTACGTGGTCAAGCCCAACGCCTGCGGCCAGCACAACTTCGCCGCCACGGACGCGGAGTTCCAGCGCTACGTGGACGCCTACAACCAAGCACGCGAGAAGCGCGGCGGCAAGTCGCCAACGAGCTGTTGACGCTGGCGGGCGTCCTCGGGTTCCCCGTCGGGCACAGCCGCTCGCCCGCCATGATGAACGCGGCGTTCGCCGAGCTGGGCCTCGATTGGCGCTACGTGCGGCTGCCGGTGGCGCCCGAGCGCTTCGACGAGGTCGTGCGGGGCCTGTCCGGCTCGGGCTACCGCGGCGCCAACGTGACGATTCCGCACAAGGTCGCCGCCCACGACCTGGCCGACGAGCGCACGGAGGCGGCAGCCGCCATCGGCGCCGTCAACACGCTCAGCTTCGAGGGCGGGCGGATCCTCGGCGACAACACCGATGCGGGCGGGCTGGTCGACGCGCTCGGTATGGACCTCCAGGGGGTGAGCGCGCTCGTGCTGGGGGCGGGGGGGACCGGCCGCGCGGCGGTGTGGTCGCTGCGCGAGGCCGGCGCCGACGTAGCCGTGTGGAACCGCACGCCGGAGCGGGCCGCCGAGCTGGCAGCCGAGTTCGGCGTACGGCACGCCGCCGCTCCCGAGCCGGCGCGCGTGCTGGTGAACGTGACCAGCGTGGGCATGCGCGGGGAGGACCTGCCCGCGGAGCTCGGGCTGGATCGCCTGGAGCCAGAGCTGGTCGCCGACGTGGTGTACGGCGGAGAGCCCACGGCGCTCTGCCGCTGGGGCGAGCAGCGCGGCGCGCGCGTTGTCGACGGCCTCGAGATGCTGCTGCGCCAGGGTGCCCGCAGCTTCGAGCGTTGGACAGGTCAGCCCGCACCCGTCGAGACCATGCGGCGCGCGGCCCGCCACGCATGACGACACGCCTGCGCTAAACCCGGCCCCAAGGGCTGCCGATATGCGAGGCAATGGCGATCTCGCGCCCCTTCCTTCTTGCCGTCCTCGGAGCTCTACTGCTCGGCGTCACGGGACTTGCCGTCCAGAACGCCCGGACGGCGTCGGATGGCGACGCCGCCCCGGCGGTCCTGCAGACGAAGGCGGCGCCGGCGGCGCCGGCCCCGACCACGGCGGCCGGGCCCGAGCAGACCCTCAACTCCGCCTTCAACCTTGGCGAACTCGATAGCGGCCGCTTTACGGCTGAGGCCGTGTTCAGCGGCGGCTCCGGCCCGGCGGCCGGCAAGTTCGCGGTCTCGGGGGCATTCGAGACCACCGGCGCCAAGGAGATGCCCAAGTTCGACATCGACGTGCGGCTCTCCGCCGGCAAGCAGTCGGTGGGCGGCGGGCTGGTCTCGCTCGGCGACAAGGCCTACTTCGTCCGCGGCAACAACGGCTGGCGCGTGCCCGCGGCCGTGTGGACGCCGCTGGTGTCCAACCTCGCCGCCGGTGGGGCCGGCCAGCAGAAGCTTCCGCTCAACCTGCACCCGGGCAACTGGGTGCGCGACGTCAAGTCCGAGGGCACCGACAGCGTGGCCGGCGTGAAGGCAGAGCACGTCTCCGCCCGCGTCGACCCGAAGGCGGTCTTCAACGACCTGGCGCAGGCCGTGCAGTCCAACGGCGTCGAGCTGCCCGATACGGCCACGGTGAGCCGCCTCGTCAGGAAGGCGAGCCTCGACGTCTGGGTCGGCTCGGATGACCACATCCTGCGCCGGCTCTCGGCTGAGGTCGTGTTCGCCGGCCGCGGACGGCTCAACCTCGACGTGAGGCTCAGCGACGTCAACGAGCCGCAGCGGATCGAGGCGCCCGCGCACGTTCGCGCCGGCGCGCCCGGCGGCGCGCTCGGGCAGGTGGCGAGCGCCCTCGTGGGCGGCATCAACGGCATCACCGGTCAGCCGGACGCGTCGCTCGCGTCCCTGACGAGCCCCAACCCGCGCAGGGCGGCGCGCGCGGTGCGCGCCCACAAGAAGGTCGTGATCGTGTTCCGCAACCCCCGCGGCCTCGACGACCGCGCGATGGCCCCGGTCATACGGAACCTGGAGAGCCGCACCAACGCGCTCGTGCTGACCGACGAGGTCGACGCGGTCGAGCGTTACGGCAAGCTGGTGGAGGACCTGGGCGTGTCCCAGACCCCCTCCGTGGTGATCATCGATCGCTCCGGCAAGGCGCAGCTGCTCGAGGGCTACGTCGACTCGGACACTCTCACGCAAGCGGTCGCGGACGCTCGATGAGCGAGGAGCCAGGCGGGCCGGCGCTCCGCGCCGTACCGGGTGGCCCCCCCGACGCCGAGGACCCAGGTATCGACGACGCAGTTGATGGGCTGACTCCGCCTCAGCGCAGGACGGTCTCGCGCTCGATTCCCGCGGTGATCGGGGAGCTCGACTTCGCCACCCGGGAGCGCGTGGACGAGGCGATCGCCCAGGGCAAGGCCACCGGCCGCCCGGCCGAGCAGCTCCTGCTCGAGGCGGGCGCCATCACGATCGACCAGCTGGCGCGGGCCACCGCCCAGCGCTTCGGCCTGTGCCACGTCGACCTGTCTCGCTTCAAGATCGATCTGGCCGCGCTCAACCTGCTCAGCGCCCAGGCGGCTCGGCGGCTGAACGCCGCGCCCGTCTCCTTCGACGACCGGGGCAGGCTGCGCGTGGCGATCTCCGATCCGTCGAACGTGATCGCGCTCGACGACCTCAAGCTGATGACCGGCCACGAGGTGCAGCCGGTGGTGGCGTCCCCCGAGGACATCCAGGGCCTGATCGGGCGCATGAGCCGCCTCGACGACGCGGTGGCGGAGGCCGTGCAGGAGGGCGAGGCCGAGCTGGCCGACGTCACCGAGATCCGCGAGTCCGCGGACGACGCGCCGGTCATGAAGCTGGTCAACTCGATCATCGCCCAGGCGGTCGAGGACCTCGCGTCCGACATCCACTTCGAGCCCGAGGGACGCGAGATGCGCGTGCGCTTCCGCGTGGACGGCGTTCTGCGCGAGACGACCACCATCCCGCGCCGCATGGTCGCCGGCGTGGTGTCGCGCATCAAGATCATGGCCGACCTCGACATCGCCGAGAAGCGCGTGCCGCAGGACGGCCGCGTGTCGCTGACCGTCGACGGACACGCGATCGACACGCGCGTGGTGACGATGCCGCGCGTGGACGGCGAGGGCATCGTGATGCGCATCCTCGACAAGTCGGCCGCGCTCATCGGGCTCGACCAGCTCGGCATGTCCGAGGGGAGCGCGGCGCTGTTCGAGTCCGGCTTCCGGCGCTCACACGGCGCCGTGCTGGCCACCGGTCCGACCGGCTCCGGCAAGTCGACCACGCTCTACGGCGCGCTCAACGAGATCAACTCGCCCGAGCGCAACATCATCACGATCGAGGACCCGGTCGAGTACCAGCTGGCGGGGGTCAACCAGCTCCAGGTGAACCTGAAGGCCGGCCTCACGTTCGCAAGCGGGCTGCGCGCCATGCTGCGCGCCGACCCCGACGTGATCATGGTCGGCGAGATCCGCGACGGCGAGACCGCCAAGATCGCGGTCGAGGCGGCGCTCACCGGCCACCTCGTTCTCTCCACGCTCCACACCAACGACGCGCCCTCGGCGATCTCCCGCCTCACCGAGATGGGGATCGAGCCGTTCCTGACGGCCTCGGCGGTGTGCATGATCGTGGCGCAGCGGCTCGTGCGTCAGCTCTGCACGTACTGCAAGCACGCGACCACGCTGAGCGTCTCCTCGCTCGAGCGCGCGGGCTTCAGCGTGGCGTTCGACCTCGATGCCTTCGAGCCGGTCGGCTGCAACCGCTGTGGCGGCTCGGGCTACAAGGGCCGCACCGGTCTGTACGAGGTCATGGCGATCACCGACGAGATCAGGGACCTCACGGTCGAGCGCGCAGCTGCCGAAGAGATTCGCAAGATCGCCGTCGCGCAGGGCATGCGCCCGCTGCGTGCGGATGGGTTCGAAAAGGTCAAGAACGGCCTCACGTCCATCGCCGAGGTTGCGAGGGTTACGTGATCGCTTCTTTTGGCCGATAAGGAGTGACGATGGAGTTCGATTTCGCAGACGTCCTGATGCAGGTGATGGACCGGAACGCCTCGGACCTCCACCTGACCGCAGGCTCGCCACCGATGATCCGCCAGCACGGCAAGTTGCACGCGCTGGACTATCCGGCCCTGTCGCCGCAGACGACGCGTGAGGTCATCTACTCGATCCTCACCAACGACCAGCGTCAGCGGCTCGAAACGGACTGGCAGATCGACTTCGCCTACTCGATCCCGGGCAAGGCGCGCTACCGCGTGAACGCGTACTTCCAGCGGGCGTCGCTGTCGGCGGCGTTCCGCCTGATTCCGAGCGAGATGCCGCGGCTGCGCGACCTGGCACTGCCGCCGATCCTCCAGGAGTTCACGAAGAAGCCGCGCGGCTTCGTGCTCGTCACGGGGCCGACCGGCTCGGGCAAGTCGACGACGCTGGCGGCGATGCTCGACATGATCAACGAGGAGCGCCAGGAGCACATCCTCACGATCGAGGACCCGATCGAGTTCCTGCACAAGCACAAGAAGTGCATCGTCAACCAGCGCGAGCTGGGCGCCGATGCGCAGAGCTTCGCGCTCGGCCTCAAGGCCGCGCTGCGCCAAGACCCGGACGTGATCCTCGTCGGCGAGATGCGCGACCTCGAGACGATCTCGACCGCGCTGACGGCGGCCGAGACCGGCCACCTGGTGTTCGCCACGCTCCACACCCAGGACACGGCCCAGACCGTGGACCGGATCGTGGACGTGTTCCCGCCCGATCAGCAGCAGCAGGTGCGCGTGCAGCTGTCCGTGTCGCTCCAGGGGATCGTGACCCAGCAGCTGCTGCCCAGGGCCGACGGCGACGGGCGGGTCGCGGCCACGGAGGTGCTCGTGCCGACGCCGGCCGTGCGCAACCTGATCCGCGAGGGCAAGACCCACCAGATCTACTCGACGCTCCAGACCGGTAGCCAGTTCGGCATGCAGACGATGGACTCGGCGCTCGCCCAGCTCGTTCGCGAGCAGAAGATCACGCGCGACCTCGCCGAGGCGCGTTCGAGCACGCCCGAGGAACTGCGCCGCCTGATGGGCACCGTGCGGGTGGCATAGGGAATGGCCACTTACGCGTTCAAGGCGCTCGACCTCGCGGGTTCGCCGACCAAGGGCGAGATCGAGGCCTCCGACAAGCAGACCGTTGCCTCGCAGCTGCGCTCGCGCGGTCTGATCGTCGTCGACATCGAAGAGCACGCGCCGGCCAACGCCGCCGACGTGCTCGCGCGCTTCAGGAAGGTCAAGGCCGACGACCTCGTCATCGCCACGCGGCAGCTGTCGACGATGGTGCAGTCGGGCATGTCGCTCCTGCGCGCGCTGTACGTGATCGAGGAGCAGACCGAGTCCGACAAGCTGCGCGAGATCTTCATCGAGGTGCGCAAGGACGTGGAGGCGGGCGTCTCGCTGTCCGATGCCCTGCAGCGCCATCCCGACGCCTTCAACGAGCTGTACGTGGCGATGGTGCAGGCCGGCGAGACCGGCGGCATCCTGGACCAGACGCTCGTGCGCGTGGCCGAGCAGCTCGAGAAGGACGCGGCCCTGCGGCGCCAGATCAAGGCCGCGATGGTCTACCCGTCGCTGATCGGCGGGTTTGCCTTCGTCGTGCTGTTCGCGCTGGTCACGTTCCTCGTGCCGGTCTTCGAGAAGATCTTCACCGACTTCGGCGGCGAGCTGCCGGCCATCACCAAGTTCACGGTGTGGCTGTCGCACATGTTCACCCAGCGCTGGTACGTGATGTTCGCGGTGATCTTCGCCGTGGTCTGGCTGTTCCGGCACTGGAAGGCCAGCGAACGCGGGCACATCCAGTGGGACAAGCTGAAGCTCAAGGCGCCGATGAAGATCGGCGGCATCGTCCAGAAGGTGGCGCTGGCGCGCTTCTCGCGGACGTTCTCGGGGCTGATCGCGGCCGGCGTGCCGATGCTCGAGGCGATCGAGATCACCGGCAAGACCTCCGGCAACAAGGTCGTCGAGATGGCGATGGAGGACGTGCGCGAGTCGGTCAAGAGGGGCGGGTCGCTCACCCAGCCGATGACCAAGGTCCCAGAGGCCTTCCCGGTGATGGTCACGCAGATGATCGGCGTGGGCGAGGAGACCGGAGCCCTCGAGGGGATGATGAGCAAGGTCGCCGACTTCTACGAGGAGCAGGTGGACGCCGCCGTAAAGGCACTCACCTCGATCCTCGAGCCCGTGATGATCGTGGTCGTGGGCGGCATCGTCGGGTTCATCGTGATCTCGATGTACCTGCCGATGTTCAAGGTGTACGACTCGATCAAGTAGCGGCCGGCGGGCGCCCTAGCCCAGCTCGATCACCTCGGCGTCGATTGCCGCCATTCCCAGGGCGTGCGCTACCGATACGCGGTGGTGGCCGTCGTCGACGAAGTGCTCGTCGCCCAGCCGGAACACCGAGATCGGCGGCACCGGGGCGCCGCGGCGCTCCGCGATCCACAGCCGTTCCCAGCGGTGGCGGCTCGACTCGGGTGCTCGGAAGCACCCGTCGAACACGCGCGACTTCGCCGGCTCGGCCGTGCCCACGACCGATTCCAGCGGGATCGCCTGGAGACCCGCGGCGCGGCGCGACGGCGGCGGCGCGCAGCCGAGCGCCTGGTCGAGCGAGGCGAGTGAGGTCAGCTCGCTCGGCCGCCTGCGCAGCCATGCCTTGGCGCGCGCACGGCGCCGCCGGCGGCGCTGGCGTGCGAACGCGGCTTGGGCGTCGATCATGAGGTTTCCGGTCTCCATGAACGTCGATTCTGGAGCTGAGGCACCTCCCTTACATCGGGCATTCGCACCCGATTCGCGCGTTCGACCCCTTACTCGGCGCCCACCGTGCGGCATGCCACATAAGGCCCTCGAACCGGCGCGCAAACTGGGCTCCATGACTGACAGACGAGTACTTGTGATCGGTGCGGGGCCAGCCGGGCTGGCGGCCGCCGCGGAGCTGGGCCGGCTCGGGGTCGCCGCGACCGTGCTGGAGCGCGCGAGCGCCGTCGGCGCCTCCTGGCGGACTCGCTACGACCGGCTGCGACTGAACTCCAGCCGCTGGTGGTCGAACCTGCCGGGCCAGCGCCACACGCGTGAGTCCGGCACCTTTCCGTCGCGCGAGCAGATGGTCGGCTACCTCGAGCGGTATGCGGCCGACTACCGCTTGGACGTGCGCCTGAACACCCGGGTGGAGCGCATCGAGCGCGGCGACGACGGCTGGTCCGTGCGGACCTCGGCCGGCGACATGACCTCCGACGAGGTGATCGTGGCCAGCGGCTACGCGCACACGCCGTTCATCCCGGACTGGCCCGGTCGCGAGCGCTTCGGCGGACAGCTGCTGCACGCGGCCGACTACCGCAACGCGGATGCCTTCCGCGACGGCGACGTGCTCGTCGTGGGCCCGGGCTGCTCCGGCATGGAGATCGCCTACGACCTGATCGACGGCGGCGCGCGGCGAGTGCGGCTGGCGGTCCGCACGCCCCCCAACATCATCCTGCGCGCCCCGCTCGGCCCGCTGTTCGCCAGGGCGCTGTCGAAGCTCGAGCCGCGGCGGGCGGACCGCATCATGCCGCTGGTCCGCCGGCTCGAGATCGGCGATCTCACCGAGTACGGCCTGCCCACCCCCGAGGAGGGCGTGTTCTCCCGCCTGGCGCGGCTCGGCGTGGCCCCGGCGATCGTCGACAAGGAGGTCATCCAGGCGATCAAGGACCGGCGCATCGAGATCGTGGGCGGCGTGGAGTCGCTGGACGAGGGGGGCGTCACGCTCACCGGCGGCACGCGCATCGAGCCCGACGCCGTGATCGCCGCGACCGGTTACCGCTGCGCGCTGGAGCCCGTGGTCGGCCATCTCGAAGTGCTGGACGAACACGGCGTACCGCGGTCGCCCACCGGCGACGAGGCGGCGCCCGGGCTGCGCTTCATCGGCTTCCGGCCCCGTCCGGCGCACCTCGGCCTGATCGGGCGCGAGGCGACGTACGTGGCCAAGGCGATCGCCCGCGGAACCGGGGCGGCTCAGCCGCGCTCGAGCTCGCGGTCGATCCAGCGGCAGATGACGTCCACCACGTAGTCCTGCTCCTCGGCGCTGAGCTCCCGGCCCTTCGGGAGCTCGTGCCACCGCTGTAGGCAGGTGCGGCAGCAGGTGGCGGTGGCGTGCTGCGCGACGAACACGGGGTGACCGCGGTAAGGGGTCTGCTTGCCGTCCTTGCGCGGCGCGGCCGAAGCGACGCGCTGGGCGATCAGCTCGTGCGCGTGGTCGCGGATCGCCTCGCGGCCGCGCAGCAGCACGAGCGCCCGCTCGCGCCCGTACAGGTGGAACCTGGCCCGGAAGCGCTGGGTGGCGAGCGCATCGATGCGGCGGTCGATCGTTTCGACGTCGGCAAGCACCCGTTCGAGGCTAGCCGCCGCCTTCGCCGGGCCGCAGATGCACGACGCTCGCCCCGTATTCGCTCGCCATCCGCTCCGCGATCAGCGAGCGGTGGCAGGCCTCCGGGTCGCGTTCCACGCACAGCAGCGCCGTGACCGCGTCGGTCGGCAGCGACTCCACGACGGCGTCCAGATCAGCCGGGTTGAGGATCTCGTTCGTATAGCGCTCGCGGTACTCGGCCGCCAGCTCGGTGCGCGAGCGCTTGCCCACTCCCTGCCTGTCGTCCTCGCGGTACTGGAGCTGGCGCAGCTCGGTCGTGGGGGCCAGCTCCTTGTGGTGTCGATACTCGATGCCGGCCGCGGCGAGTGCGGCCTGGAGGCGGGCCGAGTTCGCCCACGCGTACTCGCTGCCGCGCACCCCCCGGCGCTGGCGCACGTCGAGCAGCACGCCCACGCCCGCCTCGCGCAGACGCTCCCGGAACGTCTCCGCCGTGAACCCGTACACCCCGATGGTGGCCACGCTGCGCACGCCCGGATCCTAGGCTCTGTGCGGTGAAGATCCAGGTCGAGTACGACGAGCGCTACTGGTACCCCGACGAGGGCGGGGAGGTCTGGATCGTCGGCTACCAGGTCGTCGAGCCCGAGTCGGGCCGCTACCTCGCCCGCGACGCTCCGGAGCTCGGCGCCATGGGCCTGCGCGTGGCCGGGGTGGCCGGCGCCGGCGCGCACCACGCCGACGCGCTCGGCTCGGACGCCGTCGCGCCCGGCCGCCCGCTCGAGCTGCGCCGCGACCCCGACAACCCGCACGACCCCAACGCGATCCAGGTGCATCCCGGCGACGGCGGCGCGCAGGTGGGCTGGGTGCCGCGCGAGCTCGCCGCGGAGCTGGCTCCCGAGCTCGATGCGGGACGGCCGTGGTCGGCCGTGGTGCTGCGCGAGCAGCGCCGCTCGCCGCGCGATCCGCGCCATGGGTTGACGATGCTGCTGGCCGCCGCCGAGTCGATCGAGCTCGAGCCGCGGTAGCCCTCAGCGAGCCACGTGCAGCTCGATCGCCTCGATCTGCTTCTGCCCGTACGAGCCGTGGTACACGGGCCCGGCCGCGCTGATGCGGTCGCCGGGGCCGGGTAGGGGGTGGGGCCGCAGCGACTTCTTCACGTCGATCACCGACACGCCCGGCAGCGTGATCGCCTCGCGCGAGGAGAGGACGAAGTGGGCGTCGCCGTCGCCGTCGGGGTCCACGCGCTCGACGTAGACGATCCGCCCGCTGGCCGTCCGGCAGTTGGTGAGATCGGGCGGGCAGTGCGCCGCTTTCAGGGGCGGCGGGGCGGCGGGCGCCGCGGCCACCGGCTCGCGAGCGCGCTCCTCCGGCGCGGGCTGGCGGGCGCGCTCCTCCGGCGCGTCGCCACCGGCGCAGCCGCCGAGCAGCGCCGCGCCGCACAGCAGCGCCAGGGCGCCCCTCACTCCTCCGTGACCACCAGCGTCGCGACCCTCTGCGCCTGGCCGGTCCCGCCCGCCTCAGTGAACGTGATCGGGTGGCGTCCGACCGCACGCGTGAGCACCTCGAAGCGCCCAGGCGTCAGCGGCTCCGCTACTGCGCTCATCCCCAGATCCGCGATCTCCACCTGGCCGGCCTGCTCGACCTTCACGAGGACGGTCACCGCCTGCCCGGCGAACACCCGCTGGGCATGGCGCTCGCCGGCGCCGAAGGTGAGCTCGACCGGCGGCGACCCCTCGGGCGCGGGGGACACCGTGGGCGTCGGCTCTGTCTCCGTGGCGGCCGGAGGCGCCCGCAGCGGGTCGGCCGCATTGCGCGGACGCGACACGGAAGCGGCGATCGCCGCCAACCCGAGCACGATCGCGAACAGCAGGAGGGCGCGGCGCAGGTGCACGCCTCGATGCTAGAAGGCGGCCCGGGAGGGATCCCCCACGCGGTCAAGTGCCGACCACCAGAGGCCGATAGCGGTGGAGGAGATGTTGTTCCCCTCCCGCATCCCTTCCGCCCTGGGGGTGGCGCTGCTGGCGCTCGCCCTTGCCCTGATCTGGGTCGTGCCCGCGAGCGCGCAGGCCCCCGATGCCCTCGTTCCCCAGTCCGTCCTGGTCGACGGGCCCGACAAGGCCCCGCCCGGGTTCACGGTCACGCCGCGCGCGGCGCGGCGCACGGTCGAGCGGCTCGACGAGGTCCGCTCTGAGCTGGCCGACCACCCGAAGGCGCGGGTCTACGTGCAGCTGCCGATGTACGGCAGCTACCGCGGCCAGTACGCGGTGACGTTCATCGACGCCAGCCAGGGCGAGGTCGTGGCCGACGTGTACGTGGACGGTCGCAGCGGGCGGGTGCTCAACGTCTACACCGGTCCGCAGGCGGGAACCTTCCTCGCGCGCGGGCTGAAGCCGCTGGTGGGCCGCTCCCTGAACAAGCCCTACATCTGGTTGGCGCTGGCAGTGCTGTTCCTGGCGCCGTTCGTCGATCCGCGCCGCCCGTTCCGGCTGGTCCACCTGGACCTGCTGGTGCTGCTCTCGTTCGGCATCTCGCAGCTGTACTTCAACAGGGGCGAGATCGACCTGTCGGTCCCGCTCGTATATCCGCCGCTGCTCTACCTGCTCGCGCGCGTGCTGCTGGCCGGCTTCCGGCCGCGCGAGCGCGCCGAGCCGCTGATGCCATACGCGAAGGCCTCCTGGCTGGTGGTCGGGCTGGGCCTGCTGGTGGCGTTCCGCATCGGTCTGAACGTCGTGGACTCGAGCGTGATCGACGTGGGGTACGCCTCCGTCGTGGGCGCGGACCGCGTCATGCACGGCCTGCCGCTGTACGTCCTGAACGACATCCACGGCGATACCTACGGCCCGCTCAACTACCTCAGCTACGTGCCGTTCGTGGCGCTGCTGCCCTGGGACGGCGCCTGGGATTCGGTGGTGCCGGCGCACGCCGCCGCGATCACGTTCGACCTGCTGGTGATCGGTGGCCTCGTGCAGCTCGGCCGGCGCATGCGCGACGGCGCGGAGGGCACCCTGCTCGGCCTGGCGTTCGCCTGGGCCTGGGCGGCATACCCGTTCTCGGTCCTCGCGCTCCAGACCAACACCAACGACGCCCTCCTGGCGGCCCTGCTGCTCGGGGCGCTGCTGGCGATCTCGTCGCCGTCCGGGCGCGGCCTGCTGATCGGCCTCGGGACCGCCGCCAAGTTCGCGCCGCTGGCCCTGGCGCCGCTGTTCGCGACCGGGCTGGGGGACGAGCGCCGCCTGCGGGCGTGGCCGGCCTTCGCCGCCGCGCTGGTCGCCGTCTGCCTCGGCTCGGTGATCTTCCTGCTGCCCGAGGGTGGCTGGCGGGAGTTCTACGACACCACGATCGGCTTCCAGCTCGGCCGCAGCTCGCCGTTCAGCCTCTGGGGGCTGCATTCCTCGCTCGACTGGCTGCAGACGATCGCCAAGGTCGGCGCCGCCGCGCTGGTGGTGCTGGTGGCCTTCGTGCCGCGCCGCCGTGACCTGCGGCAGGTGGCCGCCCTGGCGGCCGGCGTCCTGATCGCGCTCCAGCTGACCACCACCTACTGGTTCTACCTGTACCTCGTGTGGATCGCCCCGCCCGTCCTGGTGGCTGTGCTCGGCGCGTATCGCGGGCCGGTTCGGGCTCAGCCCGAGCCGCCGGCCGTCCCCGACGCCGTGCCCGAGATCTACGCTCCGGCGCTGGCAGGGACCCGATAGGAGCCCCAATGGCGGTCGACCTCCAGGAGCCCCCCGCCGAAGCGCCGGCCGAAGCTCCCGTGCGCCGGCGCGGGTCTGTCGTGGCGCTGTTCTCCACGACGCTGGTGCTCAGCGCCGGGCTCGTCTTCCTGATCCAGCCGATGTTCGCGCGCTTCGCCCTGCCGCTGCTGGGCGGTGCGCCCGCCGTGTGGACCACGGCGATGCTGTTCTTCCAGACACTGCTGCTGCTGTCGTACCTGTACGCGCACTGGACCATCGGCAGGTTCGGCGCACGCCGGCAGGCGGCTCTGCACCTGGCCCTCGCGGCGTTGGCCCTGGTCGTGCTGCCGATCGGCATCCCCGATGGCTGGACCCCGCCCGCCACCGGCTCCCCGGTGGCATGGCTGCTGGGGACGATGCTCGTATCGGTCGGGCTGCCGTTCTTCGTGGTGTCCGCCACCGCGCCGCTGCTGCAGAGCTGGCTGGCCGGCACCGACCATCCCGACGGGGCGGATCCGTATTTCCTCTACCGGGCGAGCAACATCGGCAGCGCCGTCGGGCTCCTGAGCTACCCGCTGCTGGTGGAGCCGCGGCTCACGCTCGACGGGCAGAGCTGGCTCTGGACGGCCGGCTACGGCGCGCTGATGCTGCTGCTTGCCGCGTGCGCGGCGGTGCTGTGGCGCTCGGCTCGCCCGCTGGCCGACGCCGCTCGGGCGGCAATCGACGCCGTGGCGCTGCCGGTGCTCACGCGGGGCCGGCGCGTCCGCTGGGTGGGCCTCGCCTTCGTGCCGTCGAGCCTGATGCTCGCGGTCACCGCGACGCTGACCACCAACCTCGCGCCGATCCCGCTGCTGTGGGTGCTGCCGCTGTCGCTCTACCTGCTCTCGTTCGTGCTCGTGTTCTCGAGAGGGGAGGGGGGTGGCCGCTCTCACCGCCTCGCCCGGGTGGCCGTTCCGCCGGTCCTGCTCGTCACGGCGGCCGTGTCGGTGCTGGGCCTGCACACCCCGCTCCTGCTGATCGGCGGCATCTACCTCGTCGCGTTCCTCGTCATCGCCGTCACCTGCCATGGCGAGCTGGCCGCGGACCGGCCGCCGGCCCGGCAGCTGACCCAGTTCTACGCCTGGGTCGCCCTGGGAGGCGCGCTCGGCGGCGTGTTCAACGTGCTGATCGCGCCGACGATCTTCAACTCGCTCACCGAGCTGCCCATCGCGCTCGTGCTGACCGCGTTCCTGCTGCCCTTCGCAACCGGCTCGTGGACCGACGAGATCTCCCCGCGGCGGGACCTGCTGCCGCCGGCGCTGATCGGCGCCGCAGCGGCGGGGCTGCTGCTGGTCGTCGAGGACACCGACGTCCTCGAGTGGGCCGTCCTCGGGGCGCTCGGCCTGGCGTGCCTGGTGTTCGTTCGCAACCCGCTGCGCTTCGGTCTCGCGCTGACCGTCGCGATGGTCGCCGTATGGATCCCGACCACCAACGACGTGAGGGTGATCCACCAGGAGCGCAGCTTCTTCGGCATCAACCGGGTGGAGTCGCAGTTCGAGGGCTTCGTCCATGTCCTCAAGAACGGCACGATCATCCACGGCTCACAGCTGGGCTTCCAGCCGCGCACGCCGACCGGCTACTACCACCGCACGGGGCCGATGGGGCAGCTGCTCGCGGATCTCCCCGACAGGGCCGTCACGGATCGGGCCGCGGTGGTCGGGCTGGGAGCGGGCACCATGGCGTGCCTGAGTCGTCCGAATGACCGCTGGACCTTCTTCGAGATCGATCCCGCCGTGGTGAAGCTGGCGCGCGACAAGAGCCTGTTCACGTACCTGCGTGACTGCCGCGGCCGCTTCGACGTGCAGGTCGGCGACGGCCGGCTGTCGCTCGGGCATCGCCAGGACGGCGAATTCGGGCTGATCGCGCTCGACGCTTTCAGCTCGGACGCCATCCCGGTGCACCTGCTCACCCGCGAGGCGCTCGCCACCTACTTGAGCAAGCTGCGCCCGCACGGGGTGATCGCGTTCCACATCTCCAATCAGTACGTGGACCTGGCGCCGGTGCTGGGCAACCTGGCCGCCGACGCCGGCCTGCCCTGCGTCGACCAGTACGACGACGTCGTCACCCGGGAGACGCTGGGCAAGTACCCGTCCCACTGGATCGCGCTGGCCCGCAGCCCGGCGGACCTCGGGCGCGCGGCCACAGACGGGCGCTGGAAGCCCTGCGCGCGGGACGCCGGCGCGCGCACGTGGACGGACGACTACGCGAACGTGACCGCGGCGTTGCATTTGCGGTGATTCTCGTCCAATCACGGCATTGGGGCTAAGGCTTTTCTCCCAACATCCGATCTAGGGAGCAAGGCCAGAGTCACGGAGCGTCCGCGGCGTCTGGCAGACCTAGATCTCAGTCACCTCAAAAGGGGGAGACCCATGCTGCGGAAGCTCCGCGAGCGTATTCACAACGGGGAGAAGGGCTTCACGCTCATCGAGCTCCTCGTCGTGATTCTGATCATCGGCATTCTCGCCGCGATCGCCCTGCCCGCTTTCCTGGGGCAGCGTTCCAAGGGCCAGGACGCGGACGCCAAGTCGGCGGCTCGTAACCTGGTGTCGGCGGTGGAGTCGTTCTACGCGACCAACCAGACGTACGTTGGCGCTGCGGCCGATAACGACGTGAAGCAGAGTGGTGTGTTCGGCACTGGCAACGGCCAGGCGCAGATCCCCACGGCTACGACCAACGGCTACACGATCGTCGGCAAGTCGGCTTCGGGCAACAACTTCACCATCACGAAGGACGGGACGACCGGCGTCTCATCGCGTACCTGCAACACCACCGGTTCGGGGGCATGCCCGTCCGGCGGCACCTGGTAAGCGAAAAGGTAATTCGAGTACCTCAAACGGGCGGGCCTTCGGGCCCGCCCGTTTCTTTTTTGGTGCTGTGCGTGCAAGGGCTACAGGAATCCTGCAATGGACCGATGTAGTGAAAACCGGGTCCGCTGATAGGTGGAGCCGGTAGACCCAGCCAGATCCAGTACCAAGGAGAAGTCTCATGCTGCGGAAGCTCCGTGAGGGCATACATGTAGGGCAGAGGGGCTTCTCGCTGATCGAGCTCCTCGTGGTGATCCTGATCATCGGTGTGCTTGCCGCGATCGCCCTGCCTGCTTTCCTGGGCCAGCGTTCCAAGGGGCAGGACTCGGCCGCCAAGTCGGCCGCGCGCAACCTCGTGTCCTCGGTCGAGTCGTTCTACGCGACCAACAAGACCTACGTCGGCGCTGCCGCCGACGACGACGTCAAGAAGAGCGGCGTGATGGGCACGGGAAACGGTGAGGCCACCCTCCCGACCGCGACCACCGACGGCTACACGATCGTCGGCAAGTCGGCTTCGGGCAACAACTTCACGATCACGAAGGACGGGTCCGGGAACCCCCTGGCTCGCACATGCACCACCAAGGACAGCGGCGGTTGCCCCGCAAGCGGCAACTGGTGACCCGCAGGACTGAGGAGGAATCATGTTGAAGCTCCGTGAGCGTATTCACAACGGGGAGAAGGGCTTCACGCTCATCGAGCTCCTCGTCGTGATTCTGATCATCGGCATTCTCGCCGCGATCGCCCTGCCTGCTTTCCTGGGGCAGCGTTCCAAGGGCCAGGACGCGGACGCCAAGTCGGCGGCTCGTAACCTGGTGTCGGCGGTGGAGTCGTTCTACGCGACCAACCAGACGTACGTGAACGTCGCGGCGTCCACCGACGTGACGCAGAGCGGCGTGTTCGGCGCGACCGCCGGCAAGGCCGACATCTCGACGGCCACGGCGACCGGTTACACGATCGTGGGCCACTCGGCGTCGAACAACAACTTCACCATCACGAAGGACGGCACGACCGGCCTGACCACGCGGTCCTGCTCCACGACCGGCAAGGGCGCATGCCCGACCGGCGGGACCTGGTAGCCGGGGTCTCACTTGGGTGTCTGACGGGCGGGCCCTCTGGCCCGCCCGTTAGCTTCTCGGACTCATGGTCGCGGAGATAGCCGCAGCAGCTGTCCTCGGGGCGCTGATCGGCAGCTTCCTCAATGTGGTGATCTACCGCCTGCCGCGCGGCGGGTCGCTGCTCACGCCCGGCTCGCACTGCCCGTCCTGCGACGCGCCGGTGCGCGCCTTCGACAACGTCCCGGTCCTGTCGTGGCTGCTGCTGCGCGGTCGCTGCCGCAGCTGCGCCGCGCCGATCTCCCCGCGCTATCCGGCGGTGGAGCTCCTGACCGCCGTCTGCTTCGCCGCGGTGGTCGCGGTGCGCGGGTTCGACGAGGGGCTCTGGCTCGAGCTGCCGTTCGTGGCCTCCCTGATCGCGCTCGCCGGCGTGGACCTCGACCACAAGCTGCTGCCGAACAGGATCGTCTACCCGATGGCCGTCTACGGGCTCGTGGCCAGCGCGCTGGTCGACACGGGTGACCTGCCCGAGCACCTGATCGCGGGGGCCGGTGCGTTCCTCTTCCTGCTGGTGGCCGTGCTCGCCTATCCCAGCGGCATGGGCATGGGCGACGTGAAGCTGGGGGGGACCATGGGCCTCTACCTCGGCCTCTCCGTGGTGCCGGCACTGCTCACCGCGTTCCTGACCGGCACGCTGTTCGGGCTCGTGGTGATCGCGCGCGAGGGCGCGCAGGCACGCAAGAAGGCCGTCCCGTTCGGCATCTTCCTGGCCATCGGCGGGCTGGCCGGAGTGCTGGCCGGGCCCGAGCTGATCGACCTCTACGAGTCGAACTTCCTCGGCTAGGACGCACGAAATCGTCCATCCGCGCTGGACTTTTCGCCCGCAGCGCTAAGGGAGTTCGGCCAGCGGCCGATATTCGTGGAGAACCGGCATGGCGCTCTCCCTCCGAAAGTCCTCAGATCGCGGCAGCATCGGTCTCGACATCGATGGCCGCTACCTCGCAGCCGCGCAGGTGAGCGGCGGCCGCGTGGTGCGCTGCGCGAGCCAGAACCTTCCCGAAGGCCTCGTGCGCGACGGCGAGGTCACCGACGCCGAGGCGCTCGGTCAGCACCTCAAGAGCTTTGCTTCAGCCGCCGGCCTGCCGCGCAACGTGCGGATCGGCGTGGCGAACCAGCAGATCGTCGTCCGCGTGGTGGAGCTACCGCGCATCGAGGACGACAAGCAGCGCGACGCCGCGGTGCGGTTCCAGGCCTCGGAGGCGATCGCGATGCCCCTCGACGAGGCCGTGCTCGATCACCAGATCGCCGGCTTCTCGACGGCCCCGGACGGCACTCCCCGCATGCAGGTGGTGCTGGTGGCCGCTCGGCGCAAGATGATCGAGTCGCTGCTCGACGCCGTGAAGGCCGCCGGACTGAAGGCCGAGGGCGTCGACCTGGATGCCTTCGCTCTGGTGCGCACCCTGGCCGTCGATAGCGACGAGCCCGAGCAGGCCGCCCGCGTGTTCTGCCACCTCGGCGCGATCACCAACCTGGCCGTCGCCGTGGGCTCCAGCTGCTTCTTCACGCGTCCGCTCGCCTCCGTCTGGGACGAGGAGGACGCCGGCTCGCGGCTGGCCGACGAGATCCGCCTCTCGATCGACTACTACATGACCCAGCCCCAGGCCAAGCCCGTCGGCGAGGTCGTCCTGGCGGGCCCCGGCTCGTCCGACGCCCAGCTGGTGGAGAGCATCGAGACGCATCTCGGCATCTCGGTCATCGTGCCCGGGCCGCTCGGCGTCATCGACGGCTCCGCGCTCGGCCCGAACGAGGACCCGCACCGGTACACGGTCGCGGCGGGCCTCTCGCTCGGAGCTGCCGCGTGAAGCCCGTCAACCTGATCCCGCAGGACCAGCGCCGGCGGATCAGCAGCGATGGTGACGCCAAGGGCGCCCCGATCGCGCTCGGCGTGCTCGCCGCGCTGCTCGCGATGGTCGTGGTCTACGTCCTGACCTCGAACACCGTCACCGAGCGCAAGAGCGATGCGCAGACCGCGAGCGCCGAGGCGACTCAGATCGAGGCGCAGGCGAGCCGCCAGAGCAGCTACAGCAGCTTCGCCCAGATCGCCGTTACGCGCACGCAGTCGGTGGCCAGCGTCGCCGGCACGCGCTTCGACTGGGAGCGCTTCATGCGCGAGCTCTCGCGCGTCATGCCCGACGGCAGCTGGCTGCAGTCGGCCGACGCGTCGGTGCTCGGCGATCCGACCTCCGGCGGCGCGACCACCCCGACCGCCGGCGTCACCACGGTCGTGACTCCGGCCGCGAACCTGGTCGGCTGCACCCCGGGCCAGGACGACGTGGCACGCATGATGGTCCGCCTGCGCCAGCTGTACCGCGTGGATGACGTCGAGCTGAACGAGTCCACGGTCGGCACCAGCGGCGACAAGGCCACCGTCGACAGCTGCGGCGGCCTCTACACCTACAACCTGACCGTCAAGTTCAGCGCGACCCCGCCCGCTAGCGAGACCCCGCGCGGCAGCAACAGCGTGCCGGCCTCGCTTGGAGGTGGACGATGACCCTCACCGACCGCGACCGGAAGCTCATGATCGCGCTGCTGCCGCTGGTGGTCCTCGTGGCCTACTGGTTCCTGCTGCTCGCTCCCCAGCGTCAGGAGGCCAGCACGGCCGGCGTGGAGCTGTCGAATCAGGAGCAGCGGCTCGAAGCCGCGCGTGCGCAGCTGACCGCCGTGCAGGGCGCCAAGCAGACCTTCGACGCCAGCTACGCGCAGGTTGTGCGCCTCGGCAAGGCGATCCCGTCGACCGTCGACATGCCGAGCCTGCTGGTGCAGCTCGACGCCGCGGCCGCCGGGACCGGCATCCACTTCACGAAGATCAAGACCGGCGACCGCGTGGAGGCAGCCGTGACCACGCCCACGACGACCACCCCGCCCGCGGGGTCGACGTCGGGCACCACCGGCACCCCGGTTGCCGCGGGCGGCGAGACGGCGCAGAGCGCGCCGGGCGGCGCGGCCGAGGCGGCCAACAACGCGCAGCAGACCGCCAACCAGAGCAGCACCGCCGCGGCGCAGTCCGGCGTGAGCACCTCGGACACCCAGACCTCGTCGTCCACGGGCAGCGGCCTGCCCGTCGGCGGCGGCACGGCTGCCGGCACCACCGGTACGACCGCCGCTGCGCCCGCCGGCCTCGAGACGGTTCCGCTGGAGCTCGAGTTCGTCGGCAACTTCTTCAACCTGGCGGACTTCTTCCACCGCGTGAAGCGCTTCGTGTCGCTGGCGAACGAGAACGTCGTCGTGAGCGGCCGGCTGCTCACCGTCGAGAACGTGCGCTGGGCCAGCGAGGCCGAGATCTTCCCCCGCCTGCGGGCGGAGATAAAGGCGACGATCTACCTGTCGCCGAAGACGCAGGGCGTAACGGCCGGCGCGAGCCCGCAGGGGCCGGCCACCGGCACGCCCGCTAGCGGCACCACGCCGACGCCGGCTCAGAGCACGCCTGCCGCAACCCCGACCGCCACCGCAACCCCGTGAGCGTGAGCGCCATGCAGACCTTCCTGATCCAGGTGTGGAACGACCTCCGCGCGCGGCGGCTGCTGCCAGTGGCGGCGGTCCTGCTGGTCGGCCTCGTGGCCGCGCCGATCGTGCTGTCGAAGAAGGCCGACGATCAGGCCGCGCCGGCGCCCGCGCCGGCCGCGCCGAACAACGCGAACCAGCCGCAGGGGCCGGCGGAGCTGGCCCAGGTGAAGCTCGACGACGAGATCGCCAAGGGCAGCGGCTCGTCGCTCAGCGCCTTCGATACGAGCAACCCCTTCGCCCCGCCGGAGAAGGTCATCGCGGCGGCTCGCCGCGAGGCCGAGGGCGCCACGAGCACGGGCACGCCCGACACCGGCGGCACGGCCGACACAGGGACCGGCACGGGCACGGGCACGGGCGGTGGCACCACCGGCGGCGAGACCCCGTCGACCGGCAACGGCGGCGGAGGCACCACGACTTCCGAGTTCACGTACGTCCTCGACGTGACGTTCTGGGCCAACGGGCGCAAGCGCACCATCGAGGGCATGAAGAAGCTCGACATGCTGCCGAGCGAGGCATCGCCGCTGCTCATCTTCATGGGAGTCAGCGACGGAGCCGGGAACGCCGTGTTCCTCGTCGACTCCACGCTCGCCACGACCGGCGAGGGCAAGTGCAAGCCGAGCCGCGCCGAGTGCGCGTTCCTCTACCTGGGCGCCGGCTCGGAGCAGGAGTTCACCACCGACGACGGAGACTCGTTCCGGATGCGCATCGACGAGATCCGCAAGGTCAAGGTCGGAGACAACTCCGGCACGGCCGCGTCTTCCAAGAAGACGAGCAAGTCCGCGCGCGCGGCAGTCGGGGCACCGCCTCCGGCGCGCCGCTTCGCCTTCCCGGTGCTGACCGACCTGGTTGTCGAGTCAGTCCAAGGCAGCGACAACTCAACTGACGCCTCCGAGCGCCGATAGAGGGGGTATGGCTATGCGCCGTCCCATCATCATCTGCCTGCTCGCGCTGTCGGCCGTGGCGATGCTCGCCACCGCGCCGGTCGCGTCGGCGGCGAAGTCCAAGCCGCAGATCACCCGCGTGACGCCGATGCGCGTCAGCGTGGGCAACCTGCTGGTCATCCGTGGCCACAACTTCAGGCCCCAGTCCAAGCGCAACACCGTCATCTTCCGGTCCAACAAGGGCCAGACCGCCTTTGCCAAGCCGCGCCGCGCCAGCACCACCAAGCTCGTGGTGAGGGTGCCGGCCGCCGTGGCACACCTGCTGACCGTCAAGAACAGCGACCAGCGGCCCACGCGCCTCAAGCTGCGCGTGCTGGCCGGCAAGTTCAGCGCCTACACCTCGCGGCGGCTCTCGCCCGTCGTGACCGGCGTCGGCGACGGCGACGGCAACGGCGAGTCCCCGAAGGTCTGCAAGGACGACTCCGATCACGACAACGACCTGCTGCCGAACGACCTCGAGCTGCAGATCGGGACCGATCCCTGCCTCGACGACACCGACGGCGACCACATGACCGACGGCTGGGAGTACTACTCGGCCAAGGATCTCAACATCAAGGCCGTGCCCTATCCGGGCAAGCGTCCGTACACGAACGCCCTCGACCCGTCGGACGGCGGCGCCGGGCCTGCCAGCGCGACCGACTTCGACGGCGACGGGCTCACCTCACGCGAGGAGTACCGCGCGTGGCGCATCACCGGCAGCTCGTTCATCGCGTCGAAGGCCGGCGGCCTCGACCTGGAGTCGCCGCTCGGCTACAGCGACGGCACCAAGTTCAGCCGCGCGAACGAGACTCCCGGCGTGCCGGCCTGGCGCAGCAGCGACTATGGGCTGCCCAACCCGGTTCAGCCCTTCCCGGCCACGTACGACCTGAGGGGCGACGCGGCGTGGCGCGACCAGGAGCGCGATGCCGACGCCGACGGTCTCAACAACCGCATGGAGTCGGCGAAGGGCCCGAGCAACAACGACTGGTGGGCCGCCTTCTGGGCCAACGACAAGAGGTTCGGTCCGCCGATCGAGGCGTGGGGCGAGAAGGCCTACTGCTCGTCTCCGAACTTCCAGAGCCCGGGCCACTTCACCGAGCGTCCGTTCCAGAATCTCGATCTGGCCGATCCCGACGTCGACGGCGACACGCTGCTCGACGGCGAGGACGACCAGGACAACGACGATGTGAACAACATCCTCGAGCTGTACGAGACGGAGAAGGACGTGGACGGCAACGGTGGCCCCCCCGGCTCGCTGAACCCGGCGTGGTGCGGCTACCCGGCCGGTGCGGTCCCGTCGATCAGCTTTGGCGGCGTGGACTCGGCGGTCAACGCCTTCAACCCGTGCGCGCCGAACCCGAACTCGCGCACGTGCCAGGACTACGTCCCCTTCTAAAACGGTCCTCCTCTCCGGACCCATGGCGCCCGCATCCTCATAAGTAGGGTGTGGGCGCCATGTCTTTTCGCTTCGTAACCGCCGGGGAGTCCCACGGCCCTGGCCTCACGGCGATCGTCGAGGGCCTTCCGGCCGGGCTCGAGCTGACCCCGGAGGACATCGACCGGGATCTGGCCCGCCGCCAGCTCGGGCACGGGCGCGGCGGCCGCATGAAGATCGAGAAGGACCGGGCCGACGTGGTGGCCGGCGTTCGTCACGGTCGCACGCTCGGCAGCCCGGTGGCGCTGCGCGTCGAGAACCGCGACTACCGCAACTGGGAAGAGCGGATGAACCCGTGGCCGGTGGACGCCGAGATCGAAGAGGTCCACCTGCCTCGTCCCGGCCACGCCGACCTCGCGGGCGTCCTCAAGTACGGCCACACCGACGTCCGCAACGTCCTGGAGCGCGCCTCTGCCCGCGAGACGGCCGCGCGGGTCGCCGCCGGGGCGCTGGCGAAGGCGCTTCTGCGCGCGCTCGGCGTGAGCGTGTTCTCGCACGTCACGCGCATCGGGAGCGTCACCGCCCCCGAGCGCGACGACCTGCGACGCGAGGACTTCGATGAAGTCGACGAGTCGCCGGTGCGGTGCCTCGACGCGGCGGCGAGCGAGGCGATGGTGGCGGAGATCAACACCGCCCGCAAGGCCAACGAGTCGCTCGGCGGGGTATTCGAGGTACGTGCCTTCGGGCTGGTGCCCGGGATCGGGTCACACATCTCCTGGGAGGAGCGGCTCGACGGGCGGCTCGCGGGCGCGATCCTCTCGATCCAGGCCATGAAGGGCGTGAGCATCGGCGACGGCTTCGACCTGGCCGGCCGGGTGGGGTCGCTGGCGCACGACGAGATCTTCTGGTCCGAGGAGCAGGGGTACTTCCGCGAGACCAACCGCGCCGGGGGCATCGAGGGCGGCATGACCACGGGCGACCCGGTCGTGGTCAAGGGTGCGATGAAGCCGCTGCCCACGCTCACGAAGCCGCTGCGCAGCGTCGACCTCGCCACCAAGGAGCCGGCCCAGGCGCTGAGGGAGCGCACCGACTCCTGCACCGTGCCGGCGGCGGGCGTGGTGGGCGAGGCCATGGTGGCGCTGGTGCTGGCCGCCGCCTACCGCGACAAGCTGGGCGGCGACCACATCGACGACACCAAGGCGGCCCTGCGCGCCTACGAGGAGCGCATCGGGTGGAGCCGCAGGTAGGCCCCAGCGGCACGATCGTCCTGGTCGGATTCATGGGCGCGGGCAAGTCGACCGGCGCCCGCACGCTCGCGGCCGAGCTGGGCGCGCAGGCGCTCGACTCGGACCGCGAGCTCGAGCGGCAAATCGGCGAGCCGATCGAGTCCTTCTTCGACCGCGAGGGCGAGGCGGCCTTCCGCGAGCGCGAGGAGAACGTGGTCTGCGAGCTGCTCGGCCGCGGCGACGCTGGCGTGATCGCGCTCGGCGGGGGCGCGGTCCAGTCCGAGCGGGTGCGCGACGCGCTCACCCCGCACACCGTCGTGCACCTCGAGATCCACCCCGAGGACGCCTGGCGGCGCGCGTCCGGAAAGGGCAGGCCGCTGGCGCGCGACCCCGGCCGCTTCGGCGCCCTCTGGCGCGACCGGCGCGCTCTCTACGAGTCGGTGGCCGACGTGGTGATGCCGCCCTCGGACCGCGACGCCCTGCGCCGCGCCCTGCCGTTCGTGCGCTCCCTGACCGAAGCCCCGCCCGGCACTCGGCTGGTCTGGGCCGGCGCCGAGTCCGGCGACTACCCGGTCTTCCTCGGCCGCGGGCTGATCGAGAGCGGCTTCTTCCCGCCGCTCGGCGGACGGCGCTTCGTGGTCACCGACGAGAACGTCGCTCGCGTGCAGCGCGTGGACGGCGAGGACCGGATCGTCGTGATGGCGGGCGAGGAGCACAAGACCATCCACGGCGCCGAGCACGTGCTGCGCTCGCTGGCGCAGGGCGGGGCGGAGCGCGGCGATCTCGTGGTGGCTGTCGGCGGGGGTGTGGTCGGCGACCTCGCCGGCTTCTGCGCCGCCGTCTACCAGCGCGGCATGCGCCACGTGCAGATGCCGACGACCCTGGTGGCGCAGGTGGACTCCGCCTACGGCGGCAAGACCGGTGTCGACCTGCCGGAGGGCAAGAACTACGCCGGCGTCTACCACCAGCCCTCCGCGGTGCTGTGCGACCCGGCGGCGCTCGACACGCTGCCGGAGGAGGAGCTGGCCGCCGGCTACGTGGAGGTCGTCAAGACCGCGCTGATCGCGGGCGGCGGGCTGTGGGCGAGAGTGCGCCAGGGCGGCGCGGTCGGCGCCGCGGAGATCATGGGCTGCCTGCGCACGAAGCTGGCGGTGGTGGCCGAGGACGAGCGCGACGGCGGTCGGCGCCAGGTGCTCAACCTGGGCCACACGGTCGGGCACGCGATCGAGGCGGCCACGGGCTATGAGCGCTATCGCCACGGCGAGGCGGTCGGGATCGGGCTGCTGGCGGCTCTGCGCCTGTCGGATCGCGAGAACCTGCGCGCCGAGGTGGCCGAGCTGCTCGGCGCCCGCGGCCTGCCACTGGCATTCGGCGGGGCTTCGGTGGACGAGGTGCTCGCGCTGGTGGAGCGCGACAAGAAGCGCGTGGGCGGGCGCGTGCCGTTCGTGCTCGTCGAGGCGCCCGGAGAGGTAACGCCCGGCCACGAGATCGACCCGGCCGCCCTGCGCGCGGCCGTGGAGGAGGTGCGCGAGGGATGAGGGGCCGCATCGAGGTGCTGCACGGGGTGAACTTCGACGTGCTCGGCCGCCGGCCGGCGACGCACTACGGCGGGCTCACGCTGGAGGCGCTCGAGGTGCAGATCAAGGGGTACGCCGACGAGCTCGACCTGACCGTGGCCTTCACCCAGACCAACCACGAGGGCGCGTACTGCGAGGCGCTGCACAAGGCGAACGGCGAGGGGCTGATCCTCAACCCGGGCGCATGGACCCACTATTCCTGGGCGATCCGCGACGCGCTCGAGGTCACGGGCCTGCCGGCCGTGGAGGTGCACCTGTCGGCCGTCGACGAGCGCGAGGAATGGCGGCGCGTGTCGGTGATCCGCGACGTCTGCATCGGGACCGTGCAGGGCAAGGGCCCGGAGGGCTACCGCGACGCGCTGGCGCTGCTGCGCGAGCGCCTCGACTCGTGAGCCGCGCCGACCGTCTCGCAGCGCTGCTGGAGGAGTCCGAGCTCGACTGCCTGCTGGTCAGCAACCTCGTCAACGTCCGCTATCTCACGGGCTTCACCGGCACCAACGGCGCCTGCGTGGTCACGCGCGACGCGCGCCTGTTCCTGACCGACTCCCGCTACGTCGAGCAGGCCAAGCAGCAGGTGCCGGAGTTCGAGCACCTGGAGGCCAGCCGGGAGCTGCTCGGCGACCTGGCGAAGCACCTCCACGGCCGAGCCGGGTTCGACGACGCCCACCTGAGCGTGAGGGCGCATCGGATCCTGAGCGAGAAGGTGCCCGAAGGGGTGGAGCTGGTGCCGGCGGCGGGGCTGGTGGAGCGGCTGCGGGCCGTGAAGGAGGAGGGGGAGCTGCGAACGATCCGCGCCGCCGCCGAGCTGGCCGACGCGGCCTATGAGGAGCTCCGCGGCGCCGGGCTGGCCGGACGCACGGAGCGCGAGGTGGCCCGCTCGATCGTGCGCTTCCTCGAGGACAGCGGGGCCGAGGAGGTCTCGTTCCCGCCGATCGTGGCTGCGGGCGCGCACGGCGCGCTGCCGCATGCGTCGCCGCGCGACGTCGAGATCCCGAATGGGGTGCTGGTCGTGGTGGACCTGGGCGCCCGGCTGGACGGCTACTGCTCCGACTGCACGCGCACGCTGGCCACAGGGCCGCTCGAGGAGCGCCCGCTGGAGGCGTATGCGGCGGTGCTCGAGGCCCAGCAGGCCGCCCTCGACGAGGTACGGGCCGGTGCCGTGTGCCGCGAGGTGGATGCGGTGGCGCGGGAGGCGGTCGCGGCGCGCTTCGGGATCGGGTTCGAGCACGGCCTGGGCCACGGAGTGGGCCTCGAGGTGCACGAGGGGCCGCGGCTGGCGCCGAGCGCGGAGGGATCGCTCGAGGCTGGCAACGTGGTGACGGTGGAGCCGGGGGTGTACGTGCCCGGCGAGTTCGGGATCCGCATCGAGGACCTGGTGGTGGTGACCGACGACCAGTGCGAGGTCCTGAGTGGGTTCCCGAAGGAGCTCGTGACCGTCGACGGCTGATGGTTCTGGCCGCGGTTGCCGCGTTTGCCGGGGCGTTCGTCCAGTCCACGACGGGCTTCGGCTTCGCGCTGCTCCTCAGCCCGGCGCTGTTCGCGGTGATGGAGCCGGTCGAGGCCGTGATGGCCCTGATCGTGCTCGGGCTGGTGCTCAGCGTGCTGGTGCTGTTCGAGCGCGGGCGGCCCGAGCACGTGGACTGGCGGGCGCTGGTGCCGATGCTGCTCGCGGCGCTGCCGGGGCTGGCGGTGGGCGCGATCGCGCTGACGGAGCTGTCGAAGCAGGCGCTGCAGGTGGGAGTGGGGGTGGCGGTGATCGCGGCTGCCGCGTGGCAGCTGCACCGGCGGCGGCGGCGCGAACGGCCGCGGCTGCCCGCCGCGGCGGGGCTGGCGGCGGGCTTCGTCAGCGGGGCGCTGACCACGTCGATCAGCGTGAGCGGCCCGCCGGTGGTGCTCTGGCTCGAGGCGCGCGGTGCGCGCCCGGAGGAGTTCCGGGAGACCCTGGCGGCGATATTCCTGGCACTGAACCTGGCGGGCGGGCTGGTGCTGCTGGGCGCCGAGGGCAGCGCGTCGATCGAGGCGGGGACGATCGGGCCGCTGCTGGCGCTGGTGGTGGCCGGCTACGCGCTGGGAGCGCTGGCCTTCCGACGACTGGACCCCGAGCGCTTCTACACGCTGGCGCTGGCGCTGGTGGCGGGCACGGGAGTGGCAAGCGTGGTGGCAGGGGCGGGCGTGCTCTAGCCCCGGGCGGCCGCTTGCCCCGGGCGAGCGGCATCGACAAAGGGGGTCCCGGAAGTTAGTTCACTATGCGTTGACCATCTTCCGGGACCCCCCGCTCGGGGCACCCGTGGGCGCCGGAGCCGGGGCCGGCGCCGGCCACCCACGCATCGATCACCGCTGCTGTTGCGCTCGGGCCGTCGCGAGCCGCCGGGCTGGTTGCCGTCTTGCACGCGGCCGGTCCGGATGCGAACATGTGTTCGGTCATGGTCGTCTGCGTCTTCTATCCCCGCTTCGAGCTGCTCGCGGGTCTTGGCGACCGCCGCGCCCTGCTGGCGGAGCCGGTCGCGCTGGCGCCCGAGGCGGGTCGTGAGCAGGTCGTCGGGGAGGTCTCCGCGGCGGCCGAGGCGTTTGGCTTGGTGCGCGGGATGCGCCTGGGCGAGGCGATGTCCCGCTGCCCGGCGCTGCGGCTGATCCCGCCCGATCCCGAGGGGGTGCGCTCGCTCTGGAACCGGGTGCTCGATCGGCTCGAGGCGCTCGGCGCGGAGGTGGAGTCCGACCGCGCCGGGGCGGCCTTCTTCGAGTCCGCCGGCCTGCACGGGTTGCACGGGGGAGGCCTCGCCGGCGTGCTGGCGGAGTCGGGCCGGGCGCTCGGCCCGGGTGCTCGCTTCGGAGCCGCCCCGAGTCGCTTCGCCGCACACGCGGCGGCGCTCCAGGTGAGGCCCCGCAGGGGCCGGCGCGCGTACGTGGTGGAGGAGAGCGATGTCCGCGACTTCCTCGCTCCGCTGCCGGTCGCGCTGCTGCGCACCAGGCCCGAGCTGCAGGCGCTGCCGGAGGTCTTCGAGCGGCTCGGTATCCGCACGCTCGGCGAGGTGGCCGAGCTGCCATCCCGCGCGGTGGCGGAGCGCTTCGGCCACCCGGGGCTGCTGGCGCACGACCTGGCGCAGGGCCGTGACTTCCCGCTCGAGCCGCGCCGGCCGCCCGAGCCGGTGTCCGAACGGCTCGACCTGCCCGACGCGGCGTCGGGCCAGCAGCTCGAGCGGGCGCTGGAGCTGCTGATCGCCCGGGTGCTCGCCCGGCGCGAGCGGCGCGGGCGCTCGCTGCGGGCGCTTGCCGTGTCGGCCCGCTTCGTGGCCGGCGGCACCTGGCGCACAGCCGTCACGCTGCGCCACGCGAGCGCGGATCCCGAGCGGATCCTGCTCACGCTCGCCCCCAAGCTGTCCGAGCTGCCGGCGCCGGCCGACTCGCTGGCGCTGGAGGTAGAGGCGTTCGGGCCCCCGGCGCACGACCAGGGTCGCCTGCTCGACGAGGCAGCGGCGGTGAAGCGCGGGCGGCTGGGCGAGGCCGTCCGCCAGGCTCGCCAGGCGGCGGGTGCGGACGCCGCCCTGAAGGTGCTCGAGGTGGATCCGCAGTCGCGCATCCCGGAGCGGCGCACTGTGCTGGCGCCGTTCCCGGACGCTCCGGCGCCGTGACCCCCGCCGGCTCGCGGCGGCTCGGCGCTCCCGAGCCGGCCGCGGTCTCAGCCGACGAGCGCGGCGTCCCGCTGACCGTGGGCCCGGCGCCGGTCGACTCGGTGCGCGAGGAATGGGTGGTCGAGGACCGCTGGTGGACGGGCCGGCCGCTGCGGCGGCGCTACTTCGAGCTGGTGCTCGTCAACGGGCGCAACGTCGTCGTCTTCCGCGACCTGGTCGGAGGGGGGTGGTTCACCCAGCGCGCCTGAGTACCGCATTTTGCGGGAAATCGCGGTAAAGAGGGTGGGGAAGTCGCCGATAGATGACGTGGTGGCCCGACTGCGCTCCCTCCCCTCGAGACACCTGGTGCGCAGTCTCCGCTTCCAGGTCAGCGTCGCGCTGCTGGTGGTCGCCTCGATCTGCGTGTACATCGCCGCGGGCAGGACGGGCAGCGAGCTGCGCGGGGCCTACCGGGACTCCGCCCAGGCCACGCTCAGAGCGGACGCCGAGAGCTTCGAGGCCAGCTACAGACAGGGCAGCGCTCACCCGCGCGAGCTCTTGAGCGAGTTGATGCGCAGCCATCCGGAGCTGCAGTCGGCGTCGCTCCGCAGCGGTGGACGCGACAGTCCGGAGGTGTCGGTCGGCCACGCGCCGGCGACCGAACGCGACGCCGAGCGGCTCGTCGCGCCGCTGACCCGCGACGGCAAGCCGACCGCCACGCTGGCCCTGACCTACGACATGCGTCCAGCGCACCGGATGCTCGACGAGCGCAACCAACGTGTGCTGATCGGGTTGGGGGTCCTGGCGGCCGCGGCGCTCGCCCTGGTGATGCTCTTCCTCACGCGCGGGATCTTCCGGCCGCTCGACCGGCTGCGCTTCGCGGCCCAGGCCGTGGGCGCCGGCGACCTCGGCACCCGGCTCGGCTGGCGTCGTGGGGACGAGCTGGGTCAGCTCGCGAACGAGTTCGACACCATGGCCGCTCGCCTCGAGGACCGCCGGCGCGGCCTGGAGGAGCTGGCGCACCGCGACCCGTTGACCGAGCTTTCCAACCACCGGCACTTCCAGGAGGCGCTGGCGGAGGAGCTCGACCGGGCCCGGAGCGGCGGCCCGCCGTTCGCCGTCGTGCTGCTCGACATCGACAACTTCAGACACATCAACGACGTGCGCGGCCACCCCTACGGCGACGAGCTGCTGACCGCGGCGGGGGCCGGTCTGCGCTCGGCCATGCGGGAGCGCGGCGTGGCGGCGCGAGTCGGCGGCGACGAGTTCGGCCTGATCCTGCCCGACGCCGACGGCCAGCGGGCCTCCGCGCTCGCCGAGGTCGCTCGCGCCGCGGTGGAGCGGGCGGCCCCCGTCCGCGGGTCGCTGCGCTGCTCGGCGGGGATCGCGTGCTACCCCGACGACGCGAAGAGCGCCGGCGCCCTGCTGCAGCTGGCGGGCGGTGCGCTGCGCTGGGCCAAGGAGAGCGGGCGCGGCCGCACGCGCCGCTACGACCCCGAGCACGTCTACGTGGTGACCGAGGAGCAGCGCGAGGACTTCGCCGCGCTGATCGCCCGCCCGGACGCCGTGCGCCCCGTCTTCCAGCCGATCGTGTCGCTGGCGAGCGGCGAGCCGGTCGGCTACGAGGCGCTCGCGCGCTTCGAGGGCAAGCCCGGGCTGCCGCCGTCGTGGTGGTTCGCGCAGGCCCACCGCTTCGGGCTGGGCAGCGCGCTCGAGGTGCAAGCCGTCCGCGCGGCGCTCGCGGCGCGCAATCGCCCGCCGGGCACTTTCCTGTCGGTCAACCTGAGCCCGTCGGCGCTCGCCGACGCGGAAGTCAGGGATGGCCTGCCCGCCGACCTGAGCGGGGTCGTGCTGGAGATCACCGAGGAGGAGCGCGTGCTCGACGTCGAGGCGCTTCAGCGCCACCTCGACCCCCTGCGCGCGCGTGGTGCCCGCATCGCCGTCGACGACGCCGGCGAGGGCTACGCCGGCCTGCGCCAGGTGATGAGCATGCGCGCCGACATCATCAAGCTGGACCGCTCGCTCGTCGCCGAGGTGCACGCCGACCCGGCCAAGGTCGCGCTGATCGGCTCGCTCGTCCAGTTCGCGCGCAGCACGGGCGCGTCGATCTGCGCGGAGGGAATCGAGACGCTCGACGAGCTGCGCGTGTTGATCCACCTGGGCGTGGCGTACGGGCAGGGTTGGGCCCTGGGGCGCCCCGCGGCGACGTGGCCGCGCGTGAATGCCGAGGCGGCGCGGCTCTGCCGCGAGCTGCGCTCGGTGCAGGCGAAGATCGTGCCGCTGGGCGCGCCGGTCGAGCTGCGGAGAGGGGCGTAGGGCCGATGGCGCCGAACACGCTCGCGGTCCTCGCTCGGCTCGGCAAGATGTTCGAGTGGACCGCCTCCGTGCGCGACGAGAGGGGCCTCCAGGACGTGTTGGAGGACGTGGCTCGCGGCATCAGCGAGGTGCTGGGCTACCGGGCGGTGGTGATCAACGTGTACCGGTACGCGTTCGACGACATGCTGACGGCCGCGGCCGTGGGCTCCGACGACTCGATCCTCGAGCTGCTCGGCACGATCTCCCCGCAGCACACCTGGACGCCGCTGCTGAACGACCGCTTCCGGCGCCGCGACGGCGCCTACTTCGTGCCCGACGGCGAGTTCGACTGGGACGAGCTGGGCGTGGACACCTACGTGCCGGACCTCGCGCCCAGCGACGACCCGAACGCCTGGCTGCCCGGCGACGCCCTGTTCGTGCCGTTGCGCGACGCCCGCCGCCAGCTGCTCGGCGTGATCTCGGTGGACGAGCCGGAGACCGGTCTGCGACCGACCGACGAGGAGCTGGACGTGCTGGTGACGATCGCCCAGCACGCGGCCCTGGCCATGCGCATCGGCCAGGACATAGCCATCGACGCGCAGCACCAGCGCATGCTGGAGCGGCTGCTCGAGGTGTCGGCGCGCCTCACGGAGGCCAGCGACGTGGACGCGGTGCTGGGCGCGGTCGCCGACGGCATCCAGGACGCGCTCAGCTTCGACAAGGTGCTGATCGGGATCTCCGAGGAGCCGGGCCGGCCGCTCGTGACGAGGGCATCCGCCGGGTGGCCGCGCGACGCGGCCGCGCTCGACCACGGAGCCAGCCTCGAGGCGCTCGAGCGGCTGTTCACCGAGGACTTCGAGGTGGCCGGCTGCTACCTGTTGCCGGCCGAGGTAGCCGAGGACCGGCTGGCGATCGACAACTTCCCGTATCGCTCCGAGCTGAACGGACGCGGCCCGCACGCGTGGTCCCGCCACTGGCTGATGGTCCCGCTGGTGGAGGGCGACCGGCGCATCGGTGTGATCTGGGTGGACGACCCGCGCGACCGGCTGCTGCCGACTCGGGCCCGCCTGCAGGCGCTGCGGCTGTTCGCCAACCAGGCGGTGGCGGCGATCCACACGGCCAAGCAGGCCGCCCAGCTGCGTCACGAGGCCCTCCACGACGCGCTCACCGGGCTGCCGAACCGGCGCGCCTTCCGGGCGCGGATGGAGCGCGAGATCGAGATCGCTGAAGGCTTCGCGGTCGTGCTGTGCGACATGGACAACCTGAAGACCGTGAACGACACGCGCGGCCACGACGCCGGCGACAAGGCCCTCCAGCTGCTGGCCGACGCGCTGCGCAGCCAGCTGCGCCACAGCGACGAGGCCTACCGCATCGGCGGCGACGAGTTCGGGGTGGTGCTGCCCGCCACCACCAGGCTGGACGCGGAGCGGGTGATGAGGCGGCTGCGCGCCGCGGCCATGTACCGGGTGCCGCCGGGCGGCGCGCCGATCGAGGCGAGCTTCGGCATCTCGGTGTTCGAGCCCGGCGACGACCCCGAGCGGGTGGTCGCCCGCGCCGACGACGCGCTCTACCAGGCGAAGCGCCGGCGCACCGAGTCGGTGGCGTGAGTCAGGCGCCGGAACAAACTAGGCTGACTATTAATAAGGATGTTGCGCCGGTTCGTCATAGGTGAGAGAGTCGGCGCCGGACCAAACCACGACGGATGGTCGCGGTGGCCGACTCAGTCGACCGGGATCTACTGGCATCCCTGAAGCAGCTTCGAGAAGCTCGCTCGTACACGCGGCTCGAGCGGCTCTGCGGTGAGGAGCTCAAGAAGAAACACTCGCCCGAGGTCGTCGAGAAGCTGCACGACGCCAGGGCGTGGGTCCGCTACGAGACAGGCAGATACCTGGAGGCCGCGCACGATCTGGAGGCAGTCGCGGATCTGCTGGAAGCCGGTGTCGCCGAGCGCGCCGACGTAGCGTGGGCGCGTGCTCGTGCTCTCGAGAGCCGCTGGCGCGCGCGCGACGGAGCCAAGCAGCGCAACAAGGTCGTGCTCGAGTTGGATGGCGCGATCAAGGACCCGAAGCGGACCGCCGTCGAGCGCGCGGCGTTTCGCTGGGCGCGAGCTAGGACCTTGAGCGGCCCTCACCCGGACCAACGGCCCAAGTTGGAGGACCTCCTGCAGGCTGACCAGTACCTAAAAGCGGCTGCAGCGGACGCCCCGCGCAACGCTCGCATCCTCCTTACCCGGGTGCGTGTGCACCGGATGCAGATCCGCCGTCCCGAGACGCGACGGGAGAGAGATCTGCAGCAGGCGCGGGAACTGCTCGAGGAGTGCCGCACCAAGCTCGAGGCTCCGTCGGACATGAGGGCCGAGCAGGCGCAGATCATGATCGACTATGAGCAAGCTCGGCTGGCGCTTGCGGAGAGCGACATCGGTCAGGCGAGAGAGGCCCTGAACCGGGTCCTGCATGCGGATCCGGGGCACCAGGCGGCGAACGTCTGGATGATCTACGTGCGACGTAGCGGGCCGCCGGAGAAGGAGGAGGACGCGCCGCCGCCGGATCTGCTCGGCGACATCGACGACCTGTTCCGGAATCCCGCGCTGAGGCGCGGGGCCGGGCCGGATGGGCCCGAGGGACCGGTCGTCGCCCCCGACCTAGAGGCCGAGTTGCTTACCGAGCGGGCGGTGTTGCTGGAACAGGCGCTGGACCTGGACGGGGCCTGCAAGGACTACACGAGCGCGCTCGACGAGAGCAGGCGACCGGAAATGAGCTTCGCCCAGAGAGGGCTGTTTCGCTGCCACGTGAAGCAAGGCCGATACGAGGTCGCTGCCGCCGAGAAGACAAGCATTGACGGCGACTCCGAGCTCGGAGCGGACGTGTACGCGGAGCTCGGCACGCTCCCCTTGTACCTGGAGAGGTATGACGAGGCGCTGGAGTACTTCGAGGCCGCCCTGAGAGCGGACCTCGACTACGGCCCGGCATACGCCTACGAGATCAGTGCACGCCGCCGCATGCGCAGCAAGGAGGGCATCGACCATGCCATAGCTCGGGCGGAAAAGGCCTTGAGCGAGCGCAGCTCCTCGCTCTTCCTGCCAAACACCGTGCGCCTTGCGATCGCCGACGCCCAGCTCAGCTTGGCCAACCTCCGGGAGGCGGGCCCCAACCTCGAGTCCTATTTCAGCGCTGCCGCAAACGACCAGCTTGCCGAGGTAAGCCAGGACGGATGGGCCGGCCTGATCGCGCTTCATCGCGTGGCGCGACGTTTCGACACCGCGAGCAAGGAGGCCAAGGCCGCGCCGCCCGGGCCGCGTGTCTGCGCAGCGGCGGGCTGGCTGCACGGGGACCTCGGCGAGTTTGACAAAGCGCTCGCGGAGTTCGAGCAAGGCCTAGCGCACAGCCCTCACGATGTCGACTGCCTGGTGGGGAAGGCGCGGGTACTGCGTCTGATGGGACGTGTCACGGAAGCTCGCGACCATGCCGCCCACGCGATCGCCGAGTTGCCACCGCACCTTCAGGGTCCCCTAAAGACCGAGCACGGCTGGGCATCGGTGGACCTCTCCAAGCCTAAGG
>JAXDIH010000137.1:0-8004 GCA_034664105.1 Thermoleophilaceae bacterium | reverse complement strand
TCGGCCAGCGCGACCGCGATCTCGTCGTCCAGGCGGCCTGCAAGCAGGCCACGTTCGACAGCTGGCCACCAGCCGCCGTCGCCTACGCGCGCGAGCGCCCAGCCGGGCTCGACACGCGCGTCGTCGGGGATCTTGCGCATCGCCCCGGTCGCGGCGTCCGGGGCCATCTTGCGCGTCTCCAGCTCGAGCGGGCGGGAACGCAGATGGCGCTGCGCGCGCTCCACGAGCGCCGGGTCGGGAGGCTCGGCGAAGCGCGGCTCGGTGCACACCGAGCAGCGGCCGCAATCCTGGGGGTCGGGGTCGTCGAGCTCTTCCTGGAGCACCCGCATCAGGCACCGGCCGTCGGTCCCGTAGGCCGCCATCGCCTTCTGCTCGGCTCGGCGCAGCGCGGTCACCTGCTCGTAGCGCGTCGAGTCGTAGCTCCAGTCGCTGTCCGGCACCGCCTGCCAGCGGTTGCCGGCGCGGCTGACCGCTCCCTCGACGTCGAGGATCTTCAGCATCGACTCGATGCGGCCCTGGCCCAGGTTCACGACGCTCATCAGGTCGCGCGTGGTGCGGCCCTCCACGCCCGCGGACGCGAGCTCGTCGCGCACGGCGCGCACGCGTTCGTACGCGGGGAAGGCCTGCTCGATAAAGAAGTCCTGGATCCGGCGGTCCTCACCGCCGCGCAGGAGGATCACGTCGGCGTGGTCCACGCCGCGGCCGGCACGGCCGACCTGCTGGTAGTACGACACGACCGACCCGGGCGCCTGGAAGTGGACCACGAAGGTGAGGTCGGCCTTGTCGTAGCCCATCCCGAGCGCACTCGTGGCCACCACGGCCTTGATCTCGTTGCGCAGCAGGCGCTCCTCTGTGGCGATCCGCTGCTCGGTGTCCTGCTCGCCGCTATAGGCGAGCGCGGGGATGTCATTGGCGGTCAGGAACGCGGCGACCTGCTCGGCGTCGCGCTTGGTGAGCGTGTAGACGATGCCCGAGCCCGGCAGGCGCGGCAGGTGCTCGACGAGCCAGGCGAGTCGCTCGGCTGGGCGGGGGAGGTCGAGCGTCTCGAGGCGCAGGCTCAGGCGTGCGAGCGGGCCGCGGTAGGAGCGCAGGGCCTCGCCGCGCGCGCCGGCCAGCTGCTCGAGGACGTCGCCCACCACGCGGTCGTTCGCGGTCGCCGTGGTGCCGAGCGCGGCCACGTCGGGGGGAAGCGCGTCGAGCATGTCCTTGACCCGGCGGTAGTCGGGGCGGAAGTCGTGTCCCCAGTCAGAGATGCAGTGCGCCTCGTCGATCACCAGCAGGCCCACCGACGCGGCGAAGAGCGGCAGCATGTCGTCGCGGAAGCGCGGGTTGTTCAGCCGCTCGGGGCTGATCAGCAGCAGGTCGACGCTGCCGTCGGCGAGCAACTGGCGCACGGCATCCCACTCGTCGCGGTTGGTGCTGTTGATCGTGTGGGCGCGCAGCCCGAGCCGCTCAGCCGCGGCGATCTGGTTGCGCATCAGCGCAAGCAGCGGGCTCACGATCAGCGTCGGCCCGGCGCCGGCCTCGCGCAGGAGCGCCGTGGCCACGAAGTACACCGCCGACTTCCCCCAGCCGGTGCGCTGCACGCACAGCACGCGGCTGCGGTCCACGACCAGGTCGCGGATTGCCTCCAGCTGATCGGGCCGGAACTGGGCCGCGGGATCGCCCGTGAGGGTGCGCAGGCGATCGAGCGCGCCGGTCTCTGTGGCAGCCGTGGTCACGCGGACATCGTGGCAGCAGGCCCCGGTGAACTAGCTTTGCGTCCATGCCAGGCAGACCACCCGTGCCACCGTTCACCGCCGAGACCGCGCGCCAGAAGGTGCAGGCCGCCGAGGACGGCTGGAACACCCGGGACCCCGAACGGGTCGCGGCCGCGTACACCGAGGACTCGCAGTGGCGCAACCGCGACGAGTTCTTCCAGGGCCGCGAGGCCATCGTCGAATTCCTGCGGCGCAAGTGGGAGCGAGAGCTCGACTACCGCCTGCGCAAGGAGCTGTGGTGCTTCAGCGACAACCGCATCTCGGTGCGTTTCGAGTACGAGTCTCGCGACCCCGAGGGCCAGTGGTGGCGCAGTCACGGCAACGAACACTGGGAGTTCGACGAGCACGGCCTGATGCGCCGCCGGGACGCGAGCATCAACGACTACCGCATCGAGGAGCACGAGCGACGCATCGAGCCGCGCTGAACGTCGTTCGTCAGGCCGCGCTGCGCTGGCGCTCGCCGTGCGGTGAGTCCGGCAGCAGTGCCATCTGCGCCGCCAGGTCGTTGGCGCTCCGTCGCGGCACCGCCACGGCGAGGGCCAGGGCCGCCGCCACGGCGACGAGGCACATCAGGAACGCGAGCGTGAAGCCGGAGGACGTGGGGATGCCGCTCGCACCGAGCTTGCTCGCAAGCAGGGTCGCGGCCAGCTGCCCGCCGAAGGCGCCCCCGAGCGTCCGCGTCACGGCGTTCATCCCGGTGGCCACGCCGGTCTGGTCCCGGCGCACGTTCTGCACGATCAGGTTGGCCATCGCGGAGAAGGACAGTCCGATGCCGATGCCGATCAGCCCCGCGGCGACGTAGACCTCGGCCTGGTGGCTGCGGTCGGCCACCAGCAGGGCGAAGCTGGCGAGAACGAACAGCGCGCCGCCGATCAGCGACCCGCGCGAGCCGATCCGGCGCTCGAGCACTCCCGCCATCTGCCCGACGACCACGATGGCGATCGTGGATGGCAACAGGAAGAGACCGGCCACCGTGACCGACACGCCGAAGCCGTAGCCCGTACTCACCGGCTCCTGGACCAGCTCGGGCAGGAGGACGAAGGACGAGTACATGCCCACCCCGATCAGGAAGGCGACGGCGTTGGTGGTCCAGACGCCGCGGATGGCCATCATTCGCATGTCGACCAGCGGCTCGCGCGAGCGCAGCTCTTCCCGCACCCAGGCGACGACCAGCAAGGCGCCAAGGGCGATCAAGCCCAGCGTCCGCGGCGAGCCCCAGCCCCAGCTGCTCGTCTGGGTGATGCCCAGCAGGACGCCCGAGATGCCAACGGTCATCAGCGCCGCGGCGCGGTAGTTGATCTCGGCCGGCGACTTGACCGGCGACTCCGGGATGTAGCGCCACGTCAGATACGCGGTGAGGATGAACGCCCCCAGCGGGAACCAGAACAGCCAGTGGTAGGAGAGGTTCTCGGTGACGACCCCCGCGAAGACCACGCCGGCGCCGCCACCGATTCCCAGCAGGGAGGAAACGAGCCCGATGGCGCCGGGGACCCGCTCGTTGGGGAACTCGTCGCGGATGATCGCGAAGGCGAGCGGGAAGATGCCGCCGCCGGCTCCCTGGATGACGCGGCCGAGGAGCATCAGCGGGAGGGAGGAGGCGATCGCCGAGATCAGGGTGCCGACCGCCAGCATCAGCAGCACGATCATCAGCAGCCGCTCCTTCCCGTATATGTCGCCGAGCCGACCGATGAGCGGCGTGGCCACGGAGGCACTCAGGAGGAACGCGGTCAGCACCCAGCCGACGGCGCTCTGGGAGGTGTGGAGGGAGGCCTGGATCTGCGGCAGTGCCGGGACCACCAGCGACTGCAGGAGCGCGTACGAGATACCTCCGAGGGACAGAACGGCGAGGACGGTGCGAGGGCTGGGGCTGGCGGCGCGTTGCAAGGAACGCGTGACCCTAGCAGATGGTTGGTCACCACCAACGATTGGACCGTGCTAACGTTCTGCGCGTGCCAAAGGACACGAGAGAGAGCGCGGCGCCGGGGATCGCCAAGCAGTGGCCCACGCTGCTGATGATCAAGCTCGGCCGCATCACGATGCACCGCTTCAGCGAGGCGCTGGAGCCCTTCGGCATCCGCCCGCGCCACGTCGCGGCTCTGATCGAGCTGCGCGACCGCGGGGAGCTCACCCAGCAGACGCTATGCGGGCAGCTGCACCTCGATCCCACGAATCTCGTCGCGATCCTCAACGAGCTCGAGCAGCGGGGCTACGCCACGCGCCGTCGCGATCCAGAGGACCGCCGCCGGCACCTCGTCGAGGTCTCGAAGAAGGGGATCGCGGTGATCGAGAAGGTCTCCGAGGTGATGGACCGGGTGGAGGGCGACCTCCTCGAAGGCTTCGAGCCAGCCGAGCGTGAACAGCTCGAGGGTCTGCTGACCTCGATCTGGGAGCGCAGCGGCGGCTACGAGGCGTGGTCCGAGGTCGCCGCGTCTGTCGACGACAAGGCCGCCTAGAGGCTGCAGCCCGCCCCGGCCGCACGGGCGGTCTTCGCCTTCCCCTTGAGCGTCAGGTTGCCGATGTAGTCGGTCCTGAGTCCGCTCTTCGTGGGGTGTCGACAAGGCCGCCGTCAAGAAGCCGAAGTGTGCGCGCCGCGCCGCCGACCGTCGCGGCGCGCTATAGCTTCGGCCGTGCCCGACGGTCTGATTTCGATCGACGATCCGCGCGCGGACGACGTCCGAGCGCTGCTGGAGCGCCACCTCGCGTTCGCCAAGGCGAACACGCCGCCGGAGGACGTCCATGCACTGGAGGTGGACGCCCTGCTCGATCCCGCGGTCACCTTCTTCAGCTTCCGGGTCGACGGGGAGCTGCTTGGCGTGGCCGCGCTGAAGCGGCTCGATGAGGAGCACGCGGAGATCAAGTCCATGCACACCTCCGCGGCGGCGCGCGGCCGCGGCATCGGCCGGGCGCTGGTCGACCACCTGATCGGCGTCGCCCGCGAGCGCGGCCATCGCAGGGTGAGCCTCGAAACGGGCTCCGGGCCGGCCTTCGCCGCGGCGCGGCACCTCTACGCGAGCGCGCGGTTCACGCCCTGCGGACCCTTCGCCGACTACCCGCAGAGTCCGAACAGCGCGCACATGACACTCGACTTGGGGGAGAGCTACCCGTCGGTCGCGCAGCTGCTCGAGGAAGCTCGCGGCGAGATCGGGCAGCGGCTGTCGCCCCTGGAGGCCGACGCCGCCGCCCGGGCGGGCGCCGCGCTAATCGACATCCGCGCCGAGAGCCAGCGCGAGCGGGACGGGACGCTGCCGGACGCGACGTATATCGCCCGCAACGTCCTGGAGTGGCGCCTGGATCCGGCGTCCCCTCACCGCGATCCCGACCATGCCCGCCGCGACCGCCGGCTGATCCTGATCTGCGACGAGGGCTACCAGTCGAGCCTGGCCGCCGCGACCCTCAAGCGCTTCGGGCTGGACGCCACCGACGTGATCGGCGGCTTCCAGGCGTGGCGGGCGGCCGGCCTGCCGGTGGAGGACTGATGGACCACCCCCAGCCGTAGTACCGCCTATCCCCGCGGGTTGAACACCGGCGCCAGCGTCTCGCCGGCCAGCGCCACCGCTTCCAGGTCGTGCGCGTCGGGCATCGAGAACGTCAGGCCCTCGATGCCGACGTCGCGGTATGCGTGCGCCCGCTCGAGGATCTGCTCGGGCGTGCCGGCCGTCGTGCTCTCGATGCGCTGCTCGGGGATTCCAGCGGCCCGCATCGCGTCGAGCTTGTGCCGCACGCCCTCGTCGGTCTCGGCGATCACCAGCGGCATCATCGAGGTCTTCGTGATCTCGCTCGAGTCGCGTCCGACACGCTCGCAATGGCCCTCCAGCACGCCGAGCAGGTGCCGGGCCCGCTCGGGGTCGCCGAACAGGTTGCAGCCGTCGGCGTACTGGGCGACCATCCGCAGCGTCTTGCGCTCGCCGCTTCCGCCGACGAGGATCGGGATGTCGCCGCGCAGCGGCTTGGGGTTGTTGTAGGCGCCGTCGACCGAGTGGTGGGTACCGGAGACCGTCGCCTGTTCCTCGGTGAACATCGCGCGCACGATGCGCAGGTGGTCCTCGAGTCGCTCGAAGCGCTCCTTGAGCGGCGGGAACGCGAAGCCGTACGCCTTGTGCTCGTCCTCGAACCACCCGGCGCCGATCCCGTGGACGGCGCGGCCGCCGGAGATGACGTCGAGCGTCGTGGTGATCTTGGCGTGCTGCGCCGGATTGCGGTAGGTGACGCCTCCCACGAGCAGCCCGACCGCGATGCTCTTGGTGCGCCCGGCGATCCCGGCCAGCATCGTGCTGCCGTCGAACATCCAGTTCTGGGGCGGGCCGACCGGCGGGATCTGGTGGTAGTGGTCCATCAGCGTGACCGAGCTGAGCCCGGCCCGCTCGGCCGTCGTGGCGATGTCGACGAGCTTGTCGAAGACCGCTTCCGGCCCGACGCCGGGATAGTTGAAGTTCGGCAGGTGAAGGTCCAGCTGGACTGGGGCGCGCATGCCAGTCACGTTACCCAGCAGCCGGTACTGGGCATCCGGTGGAGGTGACGAACAGTGGCCATTGACGGACAGACGAGAGCCACGATCGCGGCGGAGTTCGTGCGGCTCCATGGCGAGTACTACGGGACTGGCCCGACGAAGGCCAAGGTCTACGCCGACGGAGATTTCCTCGCGGTCGTCCTAGAGGAAACCTTCACGCTCGCCGAGCGGACCCTGATCGAGCGCGGTGAGGCCGACGGAATCCAGGACATCCGGCGCCGCTTTCAGCGTGTGATGGCCGACCAGTTCAAGTCGGTGGTGGAGCAGGCGACCGGGCGGCGCGTGCGAGCGTTCCTCAGCGAGACGGAGCCGGACACCGACATCGCGGTGGAGGTCTTCCTGCTCGCCGACACCCGCACGGACATGAGCGGCTTCGAGGGCGAGCAGCCCGCCTAGGCCTCCCTGGTGTGAGGCGTCCACCGTCGGGGTAGATCGGGACGGTTCGATAACCGGGAGGGAGAACCATGACGAAGGACCACGGATCGAGCGTCAAGGACGACAAGCAGTACGAGGGTCTGCGCAAGAAGGGCATGAGCAAGTCGCGCGCGGCCGCCATCGCCAACTCGCCGGGCGCCTCGAGCCGGGGCGGCAAGAGCAGCGGCTCCAGCCAGAGCAGCAAGAGCAGCGGGAGCGGAAGCGGCGGCAACACGGCACAGAAGAAGGCCGCCGGCCGCAAGGGCGGCAAGAAGTCGAGCTAGCCCGCCTCGGGCCGGCGGCCCCGGTCCCCGTCCCTGCTGGTCCGGGGTGCCGGTTCCGCCAGTTCCGGGGAAACTGCATGCCTGTGGGCATGCCTTCACCCTCTACCCGGGCGCGCGAGGGTTAGCCGGCCCGTCTCGGCTCGAGGGTGCGGGACGACGTCCTTGCGACACGGGAATGTCGTCATGAGCACGCGATTGCGACAGCGCCCGCGTGCGTCGGGCGACCCAAATGAGAGCGTCGCTTTCCTCGGCGAGCGACACTCTGATCCGTCCGCGACCCTGCTAGTGCTCGCCCGCGGCTTGCACGAGCAGGGCGATTTGGACGCGGTTGTCGACCTCGAGCTTGTCGAGGAGTCGGGAGACATGGCCCTTGACCGTCGCGACGGAGAGGTGCAGCCTCGCGGCGATCTCGGCGTTGCCGTGGCCGAGGCCGATGGCGAGCGCGACGTCGCGCTCGCGCGGGCTGAGCGTCGCCAGTCGGTCGCGGGCATGCTCGGTGCGGGCGCCGGCGTCCGAGTCGCCGGCCACCATCGAGATGAGCCGGCGGGTCACCGTGGGGGAGAGCATGCCGTCGCCCGCGTGGACGAGCTCGATTGCGCGGACGATCTCCGCCGGCGCGGTGTCCTTGAGCAGGAAGCCGGCGGCGCCGGCCTGCAGCGCGCGCAGGACGAGTTCGTCGGCGTCGAAGGTCGTGAGCACGAGGACGGCGGGCGGGTCGGGCTGCGCTGCGAGCAGCCGGGTGGCCGCGATCCCGTCGAGGTGTGGCATGCGGATGTCCATGAGGACGACGTCGGGCCGGTGGAGGTCGACCGCGCCGAGGACCTCGCGGCCGTCGGCGGCCTCGGCCACCACTTCGAGGCTTGCTGCGCCGGCGAGCATCATCCGCAGGCCGGAGCGCACGAGCGCGTCATCGTCGACGAGCAGGACGCGGATCATCGCGGCAGGCGGGCGCGCACGACGAACGCGCCGTCGGCGTCGACGCCGTGCTCGAGCTCGCCGCCGGCGAGCGCGACGCGCTCGGTGAGCCCGATCAGGCCGG
>JAXDIH010000110.1:0-32767 GCA_034664105.1 Thermoleophilaceae bacterium | reverse complement strand
ATCGAGGGCATGCCGCGGCGCGTGGCCGACTACGCCGACCAGTTCGCCACCTGGAACGCGATCATCTCGATCTCGGCCTTCATCTTCGGCCTCTCGTTCCTGATCTTCGTCTACAACATGGTCGCGTCGTGGCGCCACGGCCCGCTGGCCGAGGGCAACCCGTGGCGCGCCCACTCGATCGAGTGGCAGGTGTCGTCGCCGCCGCCCGTGTTCAACTTCGACGAGGTGCCGACGGTCGTCGGCGGGCCATACGAGTACGGCGTGCCCGGCGCCGTGCACGCCGTGTTCAAGGAGAAGGCGCCCGCGGGCGCCGCGGTGCGCGCCCCCGCCGGCGGCGGCGGCGCGCCTCCGCCTAGCCAGTGAAGCGGATCCTCGTAGTCGCGAACGAGACGGTGGCCGGCAAGCCGCTGATCGACGCCGTGCGTGCGCGCGCGGCCGGCGACGAAGTCGACGTGCACGTGATCTGCCCGCAGAACCAGCCACGGCACGGCTACGTGATCTACGACTCGATGGTCCGCGACGCCGCGGAGAACCGCCTCAAGATGACGATCGCGCTCCTGCGCGAGGCCGGCATCGAGGCACACGGCGAGGTGATGGACCCGGACCCGTACGCCGCGGTGATGGACGCCCTCGGCGAGCACGACTACGACGAGATCATCATCTCCACCCACCCCGAGACCCGCTCCGGCTGGCTGCGCGAGGGCCTGGTGGACCGCGTCAGTCGCGCCGCGCGCCGCCCCGTGGAGCACGTGGTGGTCGACCTCGACAGCGAGCGCGACGACGTCAAGCGCACGCTCGTGGTGGCCAACCAGACGGTCGCCAGCCCGGCGCTGCTGGACGTGCTGCGCCGCAAGGCGCAGGAGGAGCCGCGCCGCTTCATCGTGATCTGCCCGCAGGCCGCCGAGAACGGCGACGGCAGCTCCGGCGACGCCGCCGAGCGCCTGGCCAGCACCCTGAAGTCGCTTGGGGATGCCGGGCTGGAGGCGATCGGGCAGGTCGTGCACCCCGACCCGTACACCGCCATCCAGAACGCCCTTCAGTTCTACGCGCCCGACGACATCGTCATCTCGACGTTCCCGGAGACGCGCTCGGGCTGGCTGCGCGCCGACCTGATCGGCCGCGTGGAGACCTCGACCGGCAAGCCCGTCGAGCACGTCGTCAGCGAGGAGACCGCCTAATGGAATCGGCATCGGTCGCCCACGGGCACGAAGAGCACCACGGGCCGCCCACGGCCAACGTCTCCTCGCGCGTCGAGGCCCAGTTCCTCGGGATGCTGCTGTTCATCGTCTCCGAGGTGATGCTCTTCGGCGCGTTCTTCACGGCCTACTTCTTCATCCGGGTCGTGGCCGACTCCGGCTGGTTCCCCATCGACGGCAAGGACCTGCCCAAGCTCATCGCGGGGATCAACACCCTCGTGCTGGTGTCGTCGAGCTTCACGATGCACTGGGCGCTCGAGGGTGCCCGCAGGGGCAACCGGCGGGCGATGCAGGTGGGCCTGCTCACCACCGCCGCGCTCGGTCTGACGTTCCTCACGGTGCAGGTGAACGAGTACGTCCACATCGGCTTCGCACCCCACGACAACGCGCAGGGCACGATCTTCTACGGGCTGACCGGCCTCCACGGAGCCCACGTGGCCGTGGGCCTGACGCTGCTGACGTTCGCCACGCTGCGCGCCTTCCGCGGGCACTTCACGCCCAAGGAGCACCGCGGTGTGGAGGTGCCGGGCATCTACTGGCACTTCGTCGACGTCATGTGGATCGTCGTTTACTCCAGCGTGTACCTACTCTGAGCGCCGGCGCCGCATGCTGAACCCGCTCCGATCCGAACAGGAGGCCTTTCGCTTCCTGCTGTGGGTCATCCTGGTCGTGGGCGTGATCGTTGGCGCCGTGCTCATCGTACGCGCGCTGTGAGCGCCGACCTCGACCTGGCGGAGCGCGCCGCGCGGGCCGCCGGCGAGGTGCTGCTGTCCTACTACGGGCGGCCGCCCGAGGGGGTGGCATCCAAGTCCTCCTCCACGGATCTGGTCTCCGACGCGGACCGGGAGGCCGAGCGCACCATCCGCGAGCTGCTCGAGAGCGAGCGCCCGGAGGACGGCCTGGTGGCGGAGGAGGGCTCGCACTCGCAGGCCGCCAGCGGGCGGCGCTGGGTGGTCGACCCGCTCGACGGAACGATCAACTTCCTCTACGGCTTCCCGGCCTGGGCGGTCAGCGTGGCGCTCGAGGACGCCGACGGGATGGCCGTGGGCGTCGTGCACTCGCCGATCAACGGGGAGACCTTCTTCGCCGTGCGCGGCGAGGGCGCCTTCCTCGTGAGCGAGCGCGAGCCCGAGCGCCGCACGCTCCAGGTGCGCCCCCCGCGCCCGCTCGGGCAGGCGCTGGTCGCCACCGGCTTCTCCTACGAGCCGGCCCGCCGGGCGGCGCAGGCCGACGCCATCCGGGCACTGCTCCCCCAGGCCCGCGACATCCGCCGGGCCGGCGCCGCGGCGCTCGACCTGGCCTGGCTCGCAGCCGGCCGCGTGGACGCCTTCTTCGAGCGCGGCCTCCAGCACTGGGATTGGGCCGCCGGACGCCTCCTCGTGGAAGAGGCGGGCGGCAGCGTGGCCTGGCTCGACGACGGCTGGCCCGGCATGATCGCGGCCTCCGGCGAGGAGCTGCTGGCCGAGCTGCGCCCGTTCGTCTCCTAGGTCACCGGATCCGCACGGTGGCCGTCTCCTTGCCGGCCTCGAGCTCGTAGACCCCCGGCTCGAGCTGGAAGCCGAGGCTGACCGTGCGCCGGTCGCCCGGATCGAGCCAGACGCTGCGGTAGGCGACCAGGCGCTCGTCCGCGAACAGCAGCACCGTGTGCCGGCCCGCTCGCTTGCCCTTGTTCGCCACGCGCAGGCTCGCGTCGACGTCGTGCCCGTGCACGTTCGCGTCGAGCGGCCCGTAGTCGAAGCGCGTGTAGCTCAGCCCGTACCCGAACGGGTAGCGCGGGTCGTAGGGCTTGCCGCGCCGCTGATCGTGGTTGAGCGGCACCTGAGCGATGCTCTTCGGCCATGTGATCGACAGGCGGCCGCTGGGGTTCACGCGGCCGAACAGGGCGTCGGCAACCGCCGCCCCGCCCTGGGTCCCCGGCAGGTAGGCCATCAGCGCGGCGGCGGCCCCGTCGAGCTGGGCGTTCATCATCAGCGGACGGCCGGCGATCACCACGACCACCACCGGCTTGCCGGTGGCCTCGAGCGCGTCGAGCAGCTCCGCCTGCCCCGGCGGCAGGGCGGCGGTGTCGGTGTCGCCCTCGCCTTCGGCGTAGGGCGGCTCGCCGACCACGGCTACGACGACGTCGGAGGCCCGGGCACGGCGGACCGCCGTCTCGCGGGCCGCGGCCTGCTTGGCCGGGTCCTCCGCGTCGTCCCCGCTCGGGACGCCCGCTGCGTAACGCACGCGCGCCCCGGCCCCCACCACGTTGTCGATGCCCTCGCGGACGGTCACTCCGTCCGGAATCTCGCCCGGCACGTTCGCGCCCTGCCAGCCGATCGACCAGCCGCCGAGCTGGTTCACGATGCTGTCGGCGCTCGGACCGGTCACGAGCAGGTTGGCCTGCTTGCGCGCCAGCGGGAGCGTGCCGTCGTTCTCCAGCAGCGTCAGCGTCTCCGCGGCCGCCTGGCGGGCCAGGCCCGCGTGCGCGCCCTCGATGTCCTCAGCGCGGTTCGGGTCCGCGTAGGGATGCTCGAACAGGCCGAGCCGGAACTTGAGGACGAGGATGCGGTGCACCGCCTGGTCGATGCGGGCCTGGCTGATGCGACCGGACTCGACCAGCGCGATCAGCCTGGTCGTGAAGCCGGTGGCGTCGATCGGCACCATCGACATGTCGATGCCGGCGTTGATCGCCATCACGATCGCGTCCTCGTAGGTGGCCGCCACGTGGTAGACGGTCTGCAGCCTGAGGATGTCCTCCCAGTCGGAGACCACGACGCCCTTGAAGCCGAGCTCGTCGCGCAACAGGTCGGTCAGCAGCTCGTGCGAGGCGTGCACGGGCACGCCGTTGACCGAGCCCGAGTTGACCATCAGGGTCTCGGCACCCGCGTCGATGCCCTTGATGAACGACGGCAGGTGCTCCTGGCGCAGGTCGCGCTCGCTGATCGTCGCGTTGGTGCGGTCCTTCCCGCTGTCGGGCGCCGAGTAGCCGATGAAGTGCTTCACCGTGGCCGCGACGCTGTCGTTCGAGCTGAGGTCGTCGCCCTGGAGGCCGCGCACGACGGCGGCCACCTGGTCGCCGGCTGCCAGCGGCGCCTCGCTGAACGGCTCGTACGAGCGGCCCCAGCGCAGGTCGCGCCAGATGTCGGCGACAGGACCGAAGTCCCAGTGGATGCCGGTCGCGCGCACGTCGCTGGCCGTCGCGTGGGCGAGCTGGCGGGTCAGCTTCGTGTCGTAGGCGGCGCCCAGGCCGAACTGGTGGGGGAACATCGTCGCGCCGAGCACGTTGTTGTGGCCGTGCACGGCGTCGACCCCGTAGATGATCGGGATGCCGTGCTCCTGGTTGGCGATCGCGTACGCCTGCAGCGCGTTGGTCATGTCGGCCCATGCTCGCGGTGAGTTGACGGCGGGGGAGGCCCCGCCACCGGACAGGATCGAGCCGGTCTGGTTGTCCTTCAGCACGATCTTCATCACGTCCGGGTTGAGCTCGCCGCGATCCCACGGATCGTCCGGCTTGCCCTGGAGCGAGGTGACGTTGATCTGGGTCATCTGGCCGACCTTCTCGCGCAGCGACATCCGGGCGAGCAGGTCATCGGCGCGCTGCTCGGGTGAGAGCGAGGAGTCCAGGTAGGCGGGCGTGTCCTGCGCCTCGGCCTCGCGGACGGCACCGCCCGTGACCAGCAGGGCGACCGCCGCCAGCAGCGCGGCCAGTACCAGCCACGCCAGCTGGCGCAGCGCAAACACACGTGTCCTCATGGGTTCCTCCCCCGGCTGACTCACAGGCAGGCCCGCTCTACCCGAGCCGAAATTACGCTAAACGCACCCGCGGATCACGGTCAGTTATGCCTAACAACGGCATTACCCGGCGCCTATTCGGCGCAATAGCTTGCGATATTTTCGCTACGTGACCACGCCACGATCCGACGTCCGCCGCGAGCGCAACCGCGAGCGGCTGAAGGTTGCCCTGCGCGAGGCCGGTGCCGCCAGCCGGGCCGAGCTGGCCCGCCGGACCGGCCTGTCGCGCACCACCGTCGCCAGCCTCGTGGCCGAGCTCGAGCAGGCCGGCGTGCTGGTGGAGCGCGAGGAGGGCAGCAGGGCATCCGCGCGCGGCGGCCGGCCCCCACGCCTGCTGTCGTTCAGCCGGTCGGCGGGCGTGGCCATCGGGATCGACTTCGGCAAGCGCCACCTGCGCGTGGCCGTGGCCGACCTGAGCCACGCGATCCTGGCCGAGGCCGAGGGCCCCGCCCGCGCCGAGGATCCCGCAGAGGCCGGGTTGGAGGCGGCCGCGGCGCTGGTGGAGGACGTCATGGCCAGGGCGGGTGTGGAGCGCTCGAAGGTCGTGGGGGTGGGCATGGGGCTGCCCGGCCCGATCGACCGGCGCAGCGGGCGCGTGGGCTCGTCGTCGATCCTGCCCGGCTGGATCGGTGTGCGCGCCGCCGAGGAGCTCGGCTCGCGCCTGGGGCTCCCGGTGAGCGTGGACAACGACGCCAACCTCGGCGCGCTGGCCGAGCTGCACTGGGGCGCCGCCGCCGGGCGCCGCAACGTCGCCTACCTCAAGGTCTCCACCGGCATCGGCGCCGGGCTGATCGTCGAGGGACGCCTCTTCCACGGCGCGGGCGGGATGGCCGGCGAGCTGGGCCACGCCATCGTCGACGAGCAGGGCCCGGTGTGCGGCTGTGGCAAGCGCGGCTGCCTGGAGACGCTGGCCGGCGCGTCGGCGCTGGTGGACCTGCTCGAGCCGCGGCTCGGCCGCACGATCTCGACGGCGGAGCTGCTGGCGCTCGCCGGCGCCGGGGACTCGGGCGCGCGCCGCGTGATCGCCGACGGCGGCATGCACATCGGCGGCGTGCTGGCCACGTTGTGCGACCTGTTCAACCCGGAGCTGATCGTGGTGGGCGGTGAGCTGAGCGCCGCCGGCGACGTGCTGCTGGACCCGATGCGCGAGCAGGTGCATCGCAACGCCATCCCGGCCACGGCCCGCGACGTGGAGATCGTCGGTGGAGTGCTGGGCGCGCGCGCCGAGCTGCTGGGAGCTCTGGCGCTGGTGCTGGCGCCGCCCGCGGCGCTGGACGCGACTGCCTAGTTGCCCAGCAGGTAGCGGACCAGCGCCTGGATCTGCTTGTCGGTCAGCTTGCCCTTGAAGGAGGGCATCACGCCGGGCTGGAAGCCGTTGGCCACGACGGCGTCGGGGTTCAGGATCGACTCCCTGACGTAGTCGTCCGGCGAGCCCTTGACGTCGGGGGACGAAGCGAGGTCGTCCAGGCTCGGCCCGATCGTGCCGTTGGCTCCCGCCTTGGAGAACTTGTGGCAGCCCGCGCAGCCGGCGGCCGTGAAGATCTGCTCCCCGGTGGTGGCACCCGCCAGGCCCGCCTGGGCGAGCGCGCCCTGATCCCCGCCGGGCCGGTCGACGGCGAAGCCCACGTAAGCCGCCACGTCCTCGGCATCCTGGCCGGTCACGAGCCCCGCCGGCATCACGCTGTTGCGCCGCGGGTGGAGCACCTGCTTGTGCACGATGCCCTCGACCGTCTCGCGGTCGATGCCCTTCTCCAGCGCGGCGCGGAACGCGGTGTCGAGGTCAGGGCCCGTCTGGCCCTGCGTGCCCGCCCGCTGGAGCGCGTGGCACGACCCGCACTTCTGCGTGAACATCGCCTTCCCGTTCGACAGGTCGGGCTCGTTTCGGCCGCACGCGACCAGCGGCAGCGCAAGGGCTGCCGCCACCAACGCCGCCAGTAGGGGCCTGGCCGTGTTCCGGGTGAGGCTCACGGGGCGGGAACATTATCCGCTGGGGGAGCCGGATGGGGCAAAGCGTCGAGGCGCCCCTGGGCGGCGGCTATTACGCCCTCGGCCACGCTCTCCCACGAATAGCGGCGCGCCGCTTCCGCGGCCAGGGCGGCGCCGGCGCGCTCGCGCTCCGCCGGATCGAGCGTGAGCCACGCGATCAGCTTGGACGCGATCTGCTCGACGGCGTCCGGACCGACCTCGAAGGACAGCAGCGGACGCAGCTCCGGAGGCAGCGCAGGAGCGAGCATCGAGCTGACCTCCGCCATGCCCGAATGCCCCGCCGACAGCGGCAGCGCGCCGCAGGCCGCCGCCTCGGCGGCCACCATCCCGAAGGCCTCCGGGAACGTGCTCGGCATCACCTGAGCCTCGGAGACGGACAGCAGGTCGGGCAGGTCGTCGTGCTCCAGGCGGCCGGTGAAGTGGACGCGGTCGGCAGCCGCCGGCGCGGCGGCAAGCCAGTCCTCGCCGACCCCGTCGAGGAACGCGCTCAGGTACCTGAGCTGCCCGGGCGGCCCGCCCTCGAGCTCGCGGCCGCGCGCCGCGATCTCGCGCAGGTCGCCGACGTCGCGGCGTCGCAGCGCGTCGACGAAGCGGCCCAGCGCCTCCCGGTAGGTGCCGAAGCCGACGATCACGAGGCGCGCCTCCGGCACGCGAGCGACGACGAGCGGCCAGGCGGCGAGCAGGAGATCCACGCCCTTGGAGACGATCAGCTTCCCGACGTAGCTGACGATGCGATCCTCGCTCGGGTCGAGCGAGAGCAGCGCGTCGGCGGCGCCAGCCTCGCCGCCCCAGGACGCGGTGTCGCCCGCCGCCACGCGGTGGGCCAGCCGCGCCAGGTCCCCGCCGCCGGGCCGGAACGTGTGCACGTCCACGCCGGGGGGTCCCAGGCGCGTGCGGTCCGGCAGGGCGGGCTCGCCGGCCAGGACCTCCCAGAGGCTCTCCGCGGTGTGGCGCGAGCCGACCAGGACGCCCTGGGCGCCTCTGACGCCCTCCAGCGCGTAGGGCAGGAAGCGCTCGCGGTGCGGGCGCACGGTGTACTCCAGCGCGCTGCCGTGCACCTTGGCCGCGTACGGGGCCCGACCGGCCAGCCCGCGGGCCAGGATCGCCGGTCCCATCACCAGGTGGTTGGCGAGAGCGACGTCGGGTGTGGGGGCGTCCCGCACCGCCGCTACGTTCGAGGCGAGGTAATGCTCGAGCTCCGCATCGCTCAGCTCCGGGTAGGGCTTGGCTTCGAAGCCCTCGTAGCGGTCCGCGACGTAGACCGGCAGGACCCTGCCTATGTCGGGGTTGTGGACCGTCACGCCCTCTGGCGGGTCCCAGGTGCGGTCCTGGCAGAGCAGGTCGACCTCGTGCCCGAGTCGCGCGAGAGCGCGCACCAGGCTCGCGTTGTAGATGTTGCTGCCGGTGCCCCGGAGGAGGTATCCGTGGAAGATCAGGATGCGCATAGCCGCTGGGTCTTTCCGGGATATCGGCAGCTATCCTTCCGCGCCCATGCCCGCCCGCCAGAAGTATCGCCTGCGTGCCCGCTCGGACCGCGAGATCATTCGCGAGGCCGAACCGGGCAAGCGCTACGTCGATCGCGAGAGCGGCGAGGAGCTGAAGGTGGTCAGCGCGGTGCTGCCGCTGGCGCCGTCGCCCAGCAACCTCCCGTACTCGATCGAGAACCTGCGGCTGTGTGGATGCTCGCTCGAGCAGCTCGCTCAGAAGGACCTGAACGACTGCCCTCACTGTGGCCGGCGGCTGCCGGCCGTCGAGCGCTGATCGCGCGCCTCGGCGCGCTGCTGCTGCTCTCGCTGGCTCTCCTGACCGCCGGCTGCGGCGGCGACGAGGAATCGTCCGCGGGTCCGCCGCCCCAGGCGCCCGAGCTCACGATCCCGCAGACCGACAAGCAGGAGCCGGCGCCGCAGACCGAGACGACGCCCACCACCGAGACCACCCCACCGGCCACCGACGGGGGCACGACCACGCCGACGCAGCCGGAAACGCCCGCGGACACGCCCCAGAACGACACACCACCGCCGCAGGACAGCCCGGCACAGCGCTTCGAGCAGTTCTGCAACGACAACCCGGGGGCCTGCGGGTAGCCCGGCTACGTGTGGTGCGTCGGCACCGGCGAGCGTGGCCGCCGCACCCGTGACGGCAGCGGCTGGCGCACGGGTTGCTCCCTGCCGCGTCGCCGCGCCGGGTGTGAGGGAGTGTCGTGCGAGCGGTCGCGGCCGCGGCCTAGTCCCCAGCGGCCCAGCGGCAGCCTGATGCCGTCGCCACCCGGACCGTTCTTCTCGGGACGCGGGCGCGGCCCCTCGCCCCCGCCGCCGTCCTCGCCGTGGGAATCGTCCTCATCGTCGCGCAGACGGAAGAACCAGATCAGCCAGACGACGAGCAGGCCGACGTCGAAAACTCGAAAACCGACCATGAAGATCCACCCCTCCGTGGTCACGTCTCGATGCTAGCGCGGCGCGGAAGCCGTGGAAAGCCCCTTGACGCCTAGTTGGGCTGCTTGTCGTCCGTCTTGACCGTGGGCTGCGGGTCCGGCACGTAGCTGGCCGTGTAGAGCAGCCTCGCCTTGTGGTACGTGCACCCGAAGACGCTGACCTTGCGCAGCTCCTGCAGGGCGAACTGGCCCAGGCTGCGCGGCGGCTCGCAGTTGCCCTTGGTCCGCGAGGAGCGCCACCAGTCCGAATTGGTCAGGTTGTTGGCGAAGATGGGCGCCCAGGTCGGCACCGTGATCGCGATCCAGTTCGTCTTCTTCACGCGCATCGGCGGGTTGAGCACGAACGTGGGGCTGGAGCCCAGGTACTTGTCGACGTCGTAGATCGCGCTCTGCCCGACCAGCCGGTAGTTCAGGCGCGTCTTGCGCGTGTCGCCGCGGCGCAGCACGGAGAGCCGCACCTGCGCGGGCGCGCCGAAGTTGTCGTTGAAGAAGGCGATCTGCTCGTCGGTCGGCTTGGACAGCTGGACCGTGAACGCGACGATGTAGCCGTCGCGACGGATGTAGTACGGGTTCTTGCGGCCGCCGCCCAGAGCACCCTGCAGCCCCGTAACCCGTACGGCGGCTTCGCACGGGTCGGCCGGGCAACTCGGCACGACGGTGCTGTTGGGGACGGCGCCGAGCTCCACGATGCGCGCGCTGGCCGAAGGGGCCAGCGCGAGCGCCAGGGAGACAGCGGAAATCAGCAGCAGGATTCGCTTCATGGCCGGGATTGCAACACACGGGTCGAACCCGAGTTGCGCGCCCTCCTCACTTGTACCTGTAGGTGATCCGTCCGCGGTCGAGGTCGTACGGCGATAGCTCGATCTTGACCCGGTCACCCGGCAGGATGCGGATGTAGTGCCGCCGCATCTTGCCTGAGATGTGTCCCAGGACTTCGTGCCCATTATCGAGCTCTACCTTGAACATCGTGTTGGGGAGGGCCTCTACGATCTCGCCCTCCATCTCAATCTTTTCTTCCTTGGGCACGATTGGTTGGCGCCTCAGATGAGGCGCACATTCACCGCCTTTGGTCCCTTGTCGCCCGTCTCTTCCTCGTACTCCACCTTCGAGTTCTCGGCGAGCGACTTGAAGCCCTGGCCGTCGATCCCGCTGTAGTGAACGAAGAGGTCCCGGTCCCCCTCATCAGGTGTGATGAAGCCGAAGCCCTTTTCGTCGTTGAACCATTTGACGGTTCCGGTAGGCACGTGCTGCCCCTTCCTGCGTATGCCCGGTCCTGCGAGTCCCGATGTACGCATGTCACGAACTACGCCGGCAAATACCGGCCCAACGGGGACCAAACTACCAGCAGTCGAGGGCGGAAGCGCGCAGGATTCAGCCATCCCGTAGCTCCGCGGCCACCTTTGCCAGCTCGTCCTGGTCGGCTGGGTGCGGCCGGATGGGCAGCTGGAGCGGATCGTCGTCATAGCGCGGGATCACGTGGACATGCGTGTGGAAGACGGTCTGCCAGGCGGCCGGCTCGCAGCAGTTGAGCAGGTTCACGCCGTCGCACGCCAAGCGGTCACGCATGCGCAGAGCCAGCCGCTTGGCCGCCACGGCCGCGCGACCGAGGTCGGTGTCGTCGACCTCGTAGAGGTTGCGCGAGTGCCGCCGCGGCACCACGAGCGCGTGCCCGCGCGTCCACGGGTTGAGGTCCATGAACGCGACGGTGTGCTCGTCCTCCTGGACCTTCTCAGAGGGCAGCTCGCCGGCCACGATCTTGCAGAAGATGCAGTCGTCCGCCATGGCACGGCAGCCTATTCGAGCCAGCCGACCTTCTTGAAGTAGCGGTACATCCCCAGGCAGATGACGGCCATGACGCCCAGCACGAGCGGGTAGCCGAACCTCCAGCTGAGCTCCGGCATGTGCTGGAAGTTCATGCCGTAGATGCCCGCGATCGCGGTCGGCACCGCGACGATGGCCACGAACGCCGAGATCTTGCGCACGTCCTCGTTCTGGCGCACGGTCACCTGGGCGAGGTTCGCCTCCAGGATGCTGGTCAGCAGGTCGCGGAAGCTCTCGAGCTGGTCGTGCGCGCGCAGGAGGTGGTCGTTCACGTCGCGGAAGTACGTGCGCACCTCGGGGTGGATGATCGCGTGCTTGCCGCGCGCGAGCTGCATCACCGGATCCACGAGCGGCCCGACCGCGTGCGAGAACTGGAGCACCTCCCGCTTGAGCTTGTAGATCCGCTCCGCCGGGTTGGCACGGGTGCCCGAGAAGACCTCGTCCTCGACCTCGTCGATGTCCTGCCCGAGGCCCTCGATGGCGGGCGCGTAGTCGTCCACCACGCGGTCGACGATCGCGTGCAGCACCGCTCCGGGGCCGTGCTGCAGCAGCTCCGGCTGCTCCTCGAGCGAGTGCCGCACCTCCCGCAGGTCGCTCGCCTCGCCGTGGCGCACCGTGATGATGTAGTCCTCGCCGATGAAGATGAGGATCTCCCCGAGCGTGATGACCTCGGTGGGATCCACGTAGCGCGCCGTCTTCAGGACGATGAACACCATGTCGCCGTAGACCTCGAGCTTCGGACGCTCGTGGGCGTTGATCGCATCCTCGACAGCCAGCGGGTGGAGGTCGAACTCGCTGCGGATCGACTCGAACTCCTCCTCGGTGGGCTCGTAGAGGCCGATCCACGTGAAGGCGTTCGGCTGCCGGCAGGCCTCCATGGCCTCGTGCACGCCGAGGTCGCCGTCGCGCCGGCGCCCCTCCTCGTAGACAGCGGAGTCGACGATCACGCGAGCAGCCTACGTGCGACGGCGATGGCCTGCTCGCGTGTGGCGGCCTCGCCCACGTACGCCGCCTCCTCCAGCTCGCCGAGCAGCCGGCCCAGCTCGGGCCCCGGCTCGATCCCGAGCTCGTCGGCCAGCTCGTCCCCGCGCACGGGCACTCGCGGTGGACCCTGCTCGCGCCAGTCCAGCGCCGCGGTCATCAGCTCGCGCGCCAGCTCCAGGTGCACCGCCGTGGCCTCCTCGCCCCTGCGCCCCTGGGTGGCGAGCCGGTCGGCGCAGGACAGCAGCGTCACCTCGACCTCCACCGGCGACGTGCGGCGCAGGTAGCGGTAGACCTGCGCGCGGTCGAGCGGGCGTTCGTGCACCAGGAAGCCCAGCACCAGGTGCTGGCGGGTGAGCGCACCGAGGAAGCGCGCGAAACGCTCGCTCGTTCGCAGCCGCCGCGACAGCTCGCCGACCATCTGCTCGCCGACCGCGTCGTGGCCCATGAACGTGATGCGTCCGTCCGCGCGCACGTCGCGCGTGACGGGCTTGCCGATGTCGTGCACCAGAGCGCCGAAGCGCAGCGCCTGGCCGCGGGTGAGCTCGTCGGCGAGCGGCTCGGCGAGCACGGCGCGCAGGCGGTCCGCGTCGGGGCCGAAGAGCTCGTCCAGACGACCCTCGATCTCGATCTGCTGCGCGAGCACCTCGAGCGTGTGGTCGTAGACGTCGAGGTGGTGGTAGTCGCTCTGCTCGACGCCGTGGAGGGCGGTCAGCTCGGGGAGCACCGCGCCGAGGACGCCGAGGCGGTCCGCCAGCTCCAGCGCCGCGAGGGCGCCGTCGGCGATCACGAGCCGGCGCAGCTCGCCGAACACGCGCTCGCCGGCTGCCTCGGTCGCGCGCGGGGCTGCCGCGCTGGTGAGGCGCTCGGTCTCGGGGTCCGCGGCGAAGCCCAGCTCGGCGACGAAGCGCGCCAGGCGCAGCGTCCGTAGCGGGTCCTGCTGGTAGGCGTCGGGGCCGAGCACGCGCAGGGTGCCGGACTCGAGATCGGCGCGGCCGCCCAGCGGATCGACGAGGTCGGCCGCGGATGGCTCGGCGCTCAGCGCCTCGAGGTCCACCGGTCGCGCCATCGCGTTGATCGTGAAGTCGCGCTGCGCGAGGTCGGCCTCGATAGTGTCGCCCTGCAGCGGCGCGAAGTCGTACACGCGGTCGGCACGCCGGTCGATCACGCGCCAGGCACCGAACGCCTCGGACAGCTGGAACACCGGCCCGCGCACGTCGGCGGCCAAAGCGCGAGCGGCCTGGGCCGGGTCGCCGGCCACGGCCACGTCCACGTCGCGCACCGGGCGCCCGAGCAGCTCGTCGCGCAGCGACCCTCCGACGATCCAGGCGTCGCTCACGGCACCTGCTGGCGGCGCACCCGCGGCGTGAGCGCGCAGGTGACCTCGTAGTTGATCGTGTCCATCCGCCGCGCCACCTCCTCGGCCAGTATGCGCTCGTCGGCCTGCGGACCGATCAGCACCACCTCGTCGCCAACGGCCACGTCGGTGTCGGGCCCCAGCGCCACGGTCACGTTGTCCATGCTCACGGCGCCCACCAGCGGGTAGCGGCGCCCGCGGATCAGCACGTCGCAGTTGTTGGTCAGCGCCCGCCTCCAGCCGTCGCCGTAGCCGATCGGCACCGTGGCGACCCAGGTCGGCTCGGGAGCGATCCAGCGGCGCCCGTAGCCGGCCGAGTCGCCCGCCTCGAAGCGGCGCACCGCGCCCACCCAGGAGCGCAGGGAGAGAGCCGGCTCGAGCCCGTGGGCGGCCGGGTCCCGGCCGAAGGGGTCCATCCCGTACAGGGCCACGCCGCAGCGGACCATGTCGAGGTGGCTCGCCGGGTCGCGCAGGGCCGCGGCGCTGTTGGCGGCGTGGGCGATCAGGTCGCCGCGATCGACCTCCTCCACGAACTCGCGGAAGGTCCCGAGCTGGGCGTCGAACAGCTGGTCGCCGCGGTCGTCTGCCGTGGCGAAGTGGGTCATCAGCCCGACGACGTTCTCCCTGTCGGTGAGCCGCAGCGCCAGCTCGCGGTCCTTGGTGCCGAGCCGGCCCATGCCCGTATCGAGCTTCACGTGCACGCGCGGGGCGGCCTCGGCCACCTCCTCGGTCCACGCCACCACGTCCGCGCCGGCGTCGACGGCAACGCGCAGCTCGTCCGGCGTCAATACCCCCATCACCAGGATCGGCACGACGATCCCCTGATCACGCAACGCGGCCGCCTCCGCGGCGGCGGCCACGGCCAGCCAGGTGGCCCCGCCCGCGATCGCCGCGGCGGCCGCCCCCGGACCGTGCCCGTAGGCGTCGGCCTTGACGACCGCACAGAGCGGCTTCGGGAGCCGCGCGGCGTTGCGCTCGATCGCGCCCAGATCGACGGTGGCTACGGCACGCTCGGGTCGGGCGGGCAAATCGCGGCGAGATTAGCGGAGCGTCAGGCCGTGAGGCAGCGCGTCGATCACGTCGCCGGCCATCACGTGGTCGACCCCCACGCGCGCCGCGGCCGCTCGGGCCGCCAGCACGTGGGCGAGCGCGCCGAGGCAGGCGGCCTCGAACGCGTCGAGCCCCTTGGAGAGCAGCGCGGCGATCAGCCCGGACAGCACGTCGCCGGTGCCGGCGGTGGCGAGCGCGGCCGAGCCGGCCGGATTGACCGCGACCTCGCCGCCCGGCAGCGCGACGATCGTGTCGTCGCCCTTGAGCAGCACCACCGCGCCGCTGCGCTCCGCGGCCTCGCGCACGGAGACGAGCCGGTGCCGCGCGATCTCGTCCGCGGGGCGCTCGAGCAGCCGCCCGAGCTCGCCCTCGTGGGGAGTCAGAACGGTCGGGGCGCGCCGCTCACGGAAGAGCTCCAGGCGACCGGCGTGGGCGTTGAGCCCGTCGGCGTCGACGAGCAGTGGCGTCTGCACGGCGCGCGCCACGCCGCGGGCGAACTCCCGGGCGCCCTCGTCGCGGCCAAGGCCGGGGCCGAGCGCCACGGCGCCGGCGCGCTCGGCCATCTCCTCCACCACGGCGACCCCGGCGGGGGTGTGGAAGCCGTCGGCGTCCGGGAGGCCGCGGCTCATCTGCTCGAGCAGGCGCAGGTCCACGGCCGGCTGCACCGGCCCGGGCACGGCCACCTGGACGTAGCCGGCGCCGGCGCGCTGGGCGGAGCGCGCGGTCATCGTCGGCGCTCCCGTGAGCCCCAGCGAGCCCCCCACCACCACGACCACGCCGGACACGAACTTCGACCCGCTGGCGGCCCGCCGCGGGTAGAGGTCGCGTACGCGCTCCGCGATCAGCCCGTTGCGGGCGCCGGGCGCCCCGCGCGGGATGCCGATCGCGACCACCTCCACGCGACCGGCGTGCTCCTTGCCGGGGTTCACGTAGAGGCCCAGCTTGGGCCCGTGGAAGGTGGCGGTGGCCGTGGCGCGCACGGCCTCGCCCTCGACCTCGCCGGTGCTGGCGTCGACGCCGGAGGGCACGTCGCAGGCGACCACCGGTGCGTCCTGGTGGTTGATCGCGGCGATGGCCGAGGCGAGCGGCTCACGCGGCGCGCCTTCGAAACCAGTGCCGAGCAGGGCGTCGAGCACGGCGCCCGAGCCGTCGAGTCGCTCCGGGGCGAACGGCTCGGGCGGCGGGCCGGGGAGCCGCCGCAGGTTGACCAGCGGGTCGCCGCGGAGCTCGTCGAGCGGGCCCGCGGCCAGCACGTCTACCTCGTAGCCGTCCTGGCGCAGGAGGCGAGCGACGACGAGGCCATCGCCCCCGTTGTTGCCCTTGCCGACGACCACGCGCACCGGTCCGGGCCGCGCGGCCGCGGCGGTAACGCGCGCGAGGCCCTCGCCGGCGCGCTCCATCAAGTCGAGCGAGGGAATCCCCTGCTGCTCGATGGCCCAGGCGTCGGCGGCGCGCATCTCGGCGGCCTCGTAGAGCGGATCGAGCCAGTCGCGCATCGCAGGGTGGCAGGGTGGCAGGTGCGAGCGGCGCCCGCTGGCCCGCTCGCCCTACGCCGGCTGCACCAGCGCCACCGCTCCGGCCATCGAGCGGGTGTGCGTCAGCGACACCGTTGCCGTGACTCCCAGCTCGGCCGCTCGCGCCGCCGCGCGCCCGCTCAGGGCGATCTGGGGGGCCGCGTCCGTGGCGACCACCTCCACGTCGCGGAAGCTCCACGCCGTCAGGCCCAGCGCCTTCGCAACCGCCTCCTTCGCGCAGAAGCGGGCGGCCAGGTGCTCCGCCGGCCGGGCCCGCGCGGCCGCGTACGCTCGCTCCGCGTCGGTGAAGAGGCGCGCGGCCAGCCGCGGCCGGCGTTCCAGCGCGCGCTCGAGGCGCTCGATCTCGAGAAGGTCGATGCCGACGCCGCTCACCGCGGCGAAGCTACTCGACTGTGACGGTCTTGGCGAGGTTGCGCGGCTGGTCCACGTTCAGACCGCGCTCGCGCGCGATGTAGTAGGCCAGCAGCTGCAACGGCACGATCGCCAGCGTCGGCTGGAGCAGCCAGTCGGTGCGCGGGATCTTGATGACCTCTTCGGCGTCGATGTGCGTGCCCTCGGTGGCCACCGCCACCACGTGCGCGCCGCGCGCCTGCACCTCGGCGATGTTGGACATCATCTTGTCGAGCACCGGCGAGTCGGTCGCCACGCAGACGACGGGCGTCTGCTCGTCGAGCAGGGCGATCGGCCCGTGCTTCATCTCCCCCGCCGCGTACGCGTCGGTGGGGATGTACGAGATCTCCTTGAGCTTGAGCGCCCCCTCGAGGCAGATGGCCAGGCCCACGTGGCGCCCCAGGTAGAGGCAGAACCCGCAGTCCTTCCAGTGCTGGGCGATCCGCCGGATCGGCTCGTCGACCTCCTCGATCAGCTCGGCGATCATGTGCGGCATCTGGCGCAGCTCGGCGATCAGCCGGCTCGTGACCTCCGGGCCGAGCGTGCCGTGCAGGCCGGCCAGCCTGAGGGCGAACAGCTGGATCGCGATCACCTGCGCCACGAAGGTCTTGGTCGCAGCCACGCCGATCTCCAGGCCCGCGCGCGTGAAGATCACGCCATCCGCGTCGCGGGTGGCCTGGCTGCCCATGATGTTCGTGATCGCGAGCACCTTGGCGCCGCGCTCGCGGGCGAGCCGCATCGCGGCCAGCGTGTCGGCCGTCTCGCCCGACTGGGAGATGCCGATCACCAGGTCGTGCTCGTCGATCAGCGGGTTGCGGTAGCGGAACTCCGACGCCACGTCCATCTCGACGGGCACGCGCGACCAGGTCTCGATCGAGTAGCGCCCCACGAGACCGGCGTGGTAGGAGGTGCCGCAGGCGACGATCACGATGCGTCGCACGTTGCGCAGGAACTCGTCGGAGATGCCGATGTCGCCGAGGTCGACGCCCTCGGGGTGCAGCCGGTCCGCCAGCGTCTCCGCCACGGCGTCGGACTGCTCGTGGATCTCCTTGAGCATGAAGGTCTCGTAGCCGCCCTTCTCGGCGGCCTCGTCGTCCCACTCGACCTCTTCCACCTCGCGCTCGATCGGCCGGCCTGTGATCGGCTCGATGAAGCGCGAGCCCTCGGTGGTGACCTCGACGATCTCGCCGTCCTTGACGAGCTGCACGTTGCGGGTCTCGGCCAGGAAGGCCGGGATGGCGGAGGCGATGAAGCTCTCGCCCTCGCCCAAGCCGATGACCAGCGGGCACTCCTTGCGGGCGCCGACGAGCACGCCCGGGTGGTCGGCCGACATCGCGACGAACGCGTAGTGGCCGCGCAGCTCGTTGTAGGCGAGGCGCACAGCCTCGGTCAGGTCGCCGGGAGAATCTTGGCTCGCGCCCGCCGGTCCCTCGCCGTGCAGGTGCTCGGCGATCAGGTGCGCCACGACCTCGGCGTCCGTCTCGGAGGTGAACACGGCGCCGTTGGCCTGCAGGCGCTCGCGCAGTCCGGTCCAGTTCTCCACGATTCCGTTGAGCGCGATGTGAACGCGGTTCGTGGTGTCGGAGTGCGGGTGGGCGTTCTCCTCGGTCACGCGGCCGTGCGTGGCCCAGCGCGTGTGCCCGATCCCCGTGGACCCGCGCACGTGCCCGTTCCCGTCCGCCACGGCGTCACGGAGCTTCTGCAGGTTGCCCACGGCGTGGACGCTCGCGACCTCGTCGTCGGTGATCATCGAGACGCCCGCAGAGTCGTACCCCCGGTACTCGAGTCGCCGCAGCCCCTCCATCAGGAGATCACGGCACTCGCGCGGGCCTACATATCCAATGATTCCGCACATGACCGACTCAGCGTACGCACGACTCGACTGTTTTCGCCAACGCCTGCACGATCTCCTCGCACTCCGAAAGCTCCGGAGCCTCGACCATAATGCGGATTAGGGGTTCGGTACCGGACGAACGTACTAGTACCCGTCCGCGGCCTTCGAGACGCGCGGCGGCCTCATCGACCGCCGCCCAGACCTCGTCGGCACCCTCCAGCGCATCCGGATCGGCGACCCTCACGTTGAGCAGTCGCTGGGGCAGCTTCCGCATCGCCTTGCGCTCGGCGAGGTCGCCGCCGGCGAGTGCCTCGAGGGTCAGCAGCGCAGCCGCGGTGCCGTCGCCGGCGGGCACGAACCCGGCGTCGATGATGTGGCCGGACTGCTCCCCGCCGAGCGCCCAGCCGCGCTGGAGCAGCTCGGCCAGCACGTGGCGGTCGCCGACGGGCGTGATGGCCACCTCCACCCCGTGCTCGCGCATCGACTGGTGGAAGCCGTAGTTGGTCATCACGGTCACCGCCACGCCGTTGCCGGGCAGCCGGTCGTGCGCGCGCAGGTGCAGCGCGGCCAGGGCGAGCAGCTCGTCGCCGTCGACCACCGCGCCGTTGCGGTCGATCGCGAGCACGCGGTCGCCGTCGCCGTCGAAGGCAAAGCCGAGGTCGTGGCCGTCGAGCCGCTCGGCGAGCAGCTCGACGTGGGTCGAGCCGCAGCCCTCGTTGATGTTGCGGCCGTCGGGCTCGACCGCCACGGCGTCGACCTCGGCGCCGAGGCGGCGGAAGATCTCGGGGGCGACGCGGTGCGTCGCCCCGTTGGCGCAGTCGAGCAGGACCTTCACGCCGTCCAGGCGCAGGTCGGCGAAGCGAGCCTCGAGTTCGCGCAGGTAGTCGGCAGGAGCGCCGTGCAGCTCCCTCACCCGTCCCAGCCGGGCCGCCGCGGGCGCGTCGAGCAGACGCTCGATCTCCGCCTCTTGGGCGTCGTCGAGCTTGGTGCCGCCGGGGCCGAAGAACTTGATCCCGTTGTCCTGGTAGGGGTTGTGCGACGCCGACACCACCGCCGCCAGGTCGAAGCCGTAGCGCCGGACGAGCAGCGAGGCGCCCGGCGTGGGCAGGACGCCGCCGAGCAGGGCGTGACCGCCACCGGCGGCGACCCCGGCGGCCAGCGCGGCCTCCAGCATCTCGCCGGACTCGCGCGTGTCCCTGACGATCAGGACCTGGGGCGCTTCGGCCGGAGAGATGGCCGCGGCGGCGCGACCGAGGGCTGTGGCCAGCTCGGCGCTCAGGAACTCGCCGGCGACGCCGCGAACTCCATCGGTGCCGAACAGCTTGCGGGGGGCAGTGCCCCCCTCGACCAAGCGCCCTTCCATGCGGTGGCTAGCGCTTGGAGAACTGCGGCCGCTTGCGGGCCTTCTTGAGCCCGGCCTTCTTGCGTTCCTTCACGCGCGGGTCGCGTGTGAGGTAGCCGCGGCGCTTGAGCTCGCTGCGCAGAGCGGGGTCGGCCTCCACCAGCGCCCGGGCGATGCCGTGGCGCAGCGCGGTGGCCTGCGCCGACACGCCGCCGCCATGGATGCGGGCGACCACGTCGAGGCGCGTGTCGTAGCCGGCGGCCTCGAGCGGCTGCTGGGCCACGCGCTGGAGCTTCACGCGCGGGAAGTATTCGTCGAGGTGGCGGCCGTTGACCGTGAAGGTGCCCTCGCCCGGCCTCAGGATCACGCGCGCGACGGCGCTCTTGCGCTTGCCGGTGGCGCGGTAGCGGGCGTCGGCGGCCAGGTCGAGCGGCGTGTGGACGACGGGCTCGGACTCGGCGGACGCCTCGTCAGCGCCCTCCGCGGCCGTTTCCTCGCCGTCGGCCTCCGCGTACTGGCCGAACTCGTTCTCGCTCTCGGCGCGTGCCTGCTCCTCGAGCACGAGGTCCGGCTCGAGGTGCATGCCGGGGATGACCTCCTCGGCGGGCTTGTCCTCGGCGGGATCACGCTTCGGACGGCGATCACGCGGGGCCTCGCCCTCCGCGGCGGGCTCCTCAGCAGCGGGCTCCTCAGCAGCGGGCTCCTCGGCGGCAGGCTCCTCGGCGGCGGGCTCGTCAGCGGCGGGCTCGTCAGCGGCGGGCTCGTCAGCGGCGGGCTCCTCAGCAGCGGGCTCCTCAGCAGCGGGCTCCTCAGCCTCCTCGGACGAAGCCGACAGCGCCTCGGCGCCTTCTATCTCTGGGCCGACCGCGGCCTCTTCGTCGGGCGCCGGCTCAGCGGGAGCGCCCTCCGGGGCCGCGCCTTCCGGCGTCGCACCCTCGGGCGCGTCGTCCTCTGGCGTACCGGCGTCGGGGTCGCGTTCCTCGTCGAACATCAGGCTTCGACCTCCAGGGGCTCGGGCTTCTGTGCTGCGTGGGGATGATCCGGTCCGGCGTACACCTTCAGCTTGCGCAGTTGGGCGCGCCCGAGCCGAGTGCGGGGCAGCATCCCCTTCACCGCGAGTCGGATGACCTCCTCGGGGCGCCGCGCCAGCATCTCCTCGAGCGTGCGGCTGCGCAGCCCGCCCGGGTAGCCGGAGTGCCGGTAGTAGCGCTTCTCCTGGCGCTTCTTGCCGGTCACGGCGATGCGCTCGGCGTTCACGACGATCACGAAGTCGCCAACGTCGATGTGAGGCGTGTACTCGGGCTTGCGCTTACCGCGCAGCGTGTCCGCGATCTGGGTCGCGAGCCGGCCGAGCGTCTTGCCGCTCGCGTCGACCACGAGCCAGTTGCGCTCGCGCGAATCAGGTGTCGCGACGTACGTCTTCATTGCAAAGGGGCCGCCTGGGCGGCGGCCGGCTCGAACAGTGTAGAGACCGCCACCTCAGTGCGTTCGCTCGGTGCTCGCGATGCCGCTGGGAGCCGGTATATAGTGACGCGGTCGAAAGCCAGCCGAGTCCCCACGGGCGATCTGCCGTGACCGCGTGGGGAGCGGGGGAACCATTCGGAGGCCGATCAACCGGTCGTCGGAGGGGCGAATCCACCGGACTGCCCCGGTGGTAGCGCCAACGCGCGAGCCCGTCAGCTAACCCCGTAGGCCGGAGGGAACAAGAGGCCGGACGAGTGCGAGAAACCCACCTTGCCGCGGGGCGTTGCGCCGGTGCGCTGGCGCTCAGCCTGGGCCTGCTGGCCCCGGTTGCCGCAGCCCAGTCCACCCCCAGCGGGGGTGGTGGCGGCGTGTACGTCGCCACACCCAAGGTCTCCAAGGTCACGTGTGTGCGCCGCTGCGCCTCCAAGCAGCGCGCGCAGGGCGGCAGCACGATCAAGCTCGCCGGCTCCGGCCTGGCGTCGGCCGCCAAGGTCGTCTTCAACGGCAGCTACGGGGGCGGCGACGACCTGTCGGTGTCGATCCGCTCGGGCTCGGACACCGCCGTGTCGGTGCGCGTGCCGATAGGAGCGGTGACCGGCCCGGTAACCGTGGTCACCGGTGAGAAGGCGACGTCGAAGCCCACCGCCCCGATCGCGATCCTGCCCCCGCCCCCGCCGGCCCCGAACCCGGTGCTGAGCGCCGTGCCCGGCCTGCGCACCGACCCCGCGCTGCGCATCGAGACCGGCACCAGCCGCACGCGCGCCTACGTGGGCGCCCGGCGGGCCGTGACCTTTTCTTACCGGGTCACCGGGGTGCTCGCCACCCCGCCCACTGTGGACCTGGTCCGCGCCAGCGACGGCGTCAGCGTCAAGAGCTGGGCCGCGGGCGCCGTCCCGTCCGGGGAGGTCCAGACGCTCTCGTGGGACGGGCGGCTGGGGCGCAGCTCGGCCAAGCCGGGCCGCTACTCGTTCCGCCTGACCGCCGCGACCGCCGCCGGCGCCGAGGTCCGCACGGCGCAGGCCGGCGACGACGAGCGCGACTCCTTCGACCTCTACGACAACCTGTTCCCGGTCCGCGGCAGCCACGACTACGGCGGCGCAACCGCGCGGTTCGGCGCCGGCCGGGCCGGGCACCGGCACCAGGGCCAGGACGTGTTCGCCAGGTGCGGCACCCCGCTGCTCGCCGCGCGCGGGGGCACCGTGAAGGTCAAGCAGTACCACGCCTCGGCTGGCAACTACGTCGTCATCGACGCCGCCGGCACCGACGTCGACTACACCTACATGCACCTGGCCGAGCCGACCCCTTTCCGGCCCGGCGACCGCGTCTACACCGGCCAGCGGATCGGCTCGGTGGGCGACACCGGCAACGCCGAGGGCTGCCACCTGCACTTCGAGCTGTGGACTCCGCCCGGCTGGTACGACGGCGGCAAGCCGTTCGACCCGCTGCCGTCGCTGCAGGCCTGGGACTCCTGGTCCTAGCGGGCGTAGGCTCCGCGTATGGCTGACTACGCGATCAGGCAGTTGGAGGAGCTTCCGGACGTGCTCGGCGACTACCCGGGCGAGATGCGGATGACAGCGGCGAGCGACCTCGGCACCGAGCAGGTCTCGTTCACCTGGCGGCGGATGCCGGCGCAGACCGGTGGCAAAGGCAGCTACGGCCACCGGCACAAGACCCAGGAGGAGATCTACTTCGTCTCGTCGGGCACGCTGCAGTTCAAGCTCGAGGACGAGGTGCTGGACATCGCGGCCGGCACCGTGCTCCGGATCGCCCCGCGGGTGTGCCGCTCGGTCTGGAACGAGGGCCCCGACGACGCGGTGCTGATCATGTGCTCGATCAAGAGCAACGATCCGGAAGGCGACCACGAGACGATCGCCGACTTCTGGCCGGAGTAGACCGGCCTCCTACTGGCGCCACTGGCGCAGGCCGTCGCCGTCCGGCATGGCGTCGAGCGCCGCGCGGCAGCAGAGCACGAACACCGCGAACACGAGCAGCAGCTCGAGCGTGCCGTCGGCGCGCGCGGCGGCGTAGGTAACGACGACCGCCGCCACGATCCAGCGCCAGATGCGCCAGTTCGGCTCCCACGGAGCGCGCCCCTCCCCCTCCGGCTCGCCGGGCTGGCGTGCGTGGACGTAGGCGAAGAAGGGCACGTCGGATCCCTCTCGACAGGGTACTCCGGCGGCGCCTAGGCGCTCGAACGGTTTGTACAGCGAATCGGCCTATCGGTCGATATACGGAGGATGGTCGAGCAGCCCGATCGGTTCGTGCTCTCCGCCGTCGACTGGCAGACGATCGTGGACGCGCTTCAGGAAGGGGTGGCCGCGCTGGACATGGGCGGTCGGATCCTCGCCTGCAACCGGGCCGCGGCGGCGATCCTGGGGCGTTCGGCGAGCCAGCTCGTGGGCAGCACGCCGTTCGAGCTGGACCTCGGCGCGGTGCACGAGGACGGCTCGCCGATGCCGCACCAGGCATACCCGTCGATCGAGGCAACGCGGTCGGAGGCGCCGGTCCGCGAACGCGTGATGGGCGTGAACCATGCGGACGGACGTTTGAGGTGGCTGTCGGTGAGCGCCACGCCCATGGGAGTCGAGGCCCGGCCCGCGTCGGTGGTGCTGACCTTCCGCGACGTGACCGAGCGCCGCGACTACGAAGCCGAGCTGCACCGACTGGCCGAGGTCGACGAGCTCACAGCCCTCCCCAACCGGCGCGCGTTCCTGAGCGTGCTCGGCGACCACCTCGCCTCGCGCCGGCGCGAGGACTCGCGCGGGGCGCTGCTGGTGCTCGACCTGGATCGCTTCAAGGAGCTGAACGACACGCTCGGCCACGCCGTCGGCGATCGGGTGCTGGTCCAGGCCGCCCGCGCCATGGAAGAGCGGCTGCGGGAGAGCGACTTCCTCGGTCGCCTGGCCGGGGACGAGTTTGCCGTGCTGCTGCCCCGTGCCGGCGAGGCGGAGGCCGAGCACGTCGCGGGAGCGCTCGCGGAGCGCCTGCGGGAGGAGGCGCTGCCGACCGCGCAGGGAGTGCGCCAGCTCAGCGCCAGCATCGGCGTCGTCGCGCTGAAGGGCCCGGCGGGCGCCAGCGTCGATCGCGCGCTCCAGAGCGCCGACGACGCGATGTACGCGGCCAAGGCCGCTGGCCGCGGACGCTGGGAGATGGCCCACTCGCAGGCCGCGCAGCCCCGCGACGGCGCGGTGCAGATGAGCGTGCAGCTGGCCAAGCGCTCGCGCCAGCTCGCGCTGGCCAACGCGCTCGGCGCGCGTCTGGACGGCATGACCGACGTGCACGAGATCGGCGAGGCGGCGGTCGAGGAGCTTCACCGCGCCTTCGGCTACCACATGTGTGCCGTGATCCGGGTGCGCGAGGACGAGCACGTGGAGGCGCTCGCGGTGCGTGGATCGCCGTTCGTGGCGCTCGCGATGCGGGATTGGAGCCAGCCCGTGAGCGACGGGATGATCGGGCGCTGCCTGCGCGAGCGAGCGCCGCTGCTGGTGAACGACGTGCGCAGCGCGGCCGACTACGCCGTCACGCCCGAGACCGTCGACGTGCGGTCCGAGCTGGTCGCGCCGCTGCTGGTCCAGAGCGCCGTGTGGGGAGCGATCAACCTCGAGGAGCTCGTGGAGGACGCTTTCGAGGACGAGGACTCGCAGCTGTTGTGCATCCTCGCCAACCAGGTCGGCGCCGCGATTCGCTCGGCTCAGCTGATGGAGCGCGTCGGGGCGCGCTAGTCGAGGTCGCCGAAGATGTAGCCGGCGACGTTCGTGGTCAGGACTTCGTCGGCGGCGTACTCGATGAACAGGCGCCGGCCCAGGCCCGACAGGATCGCCAGGGCCACGTGCTGCTGGCCGTCGCTGTAGTAGCCGATCGTGTCGGGGGGCGGCGTGTCTGTCGGGATGGCAAGGGCCACGAGGTGGCCCTCGAGCTTGGGGTACTGCTGGAGCATCTGCGCGTAGGTGGGGTACCCGTCCAGCTTCTGCTTCTCAACGACTCCCGAGGCGACAAAGAGAATGCCGAGCAGGCCGAGCGCTTTGAATTCCTCGTCTAGGAAGACTGCGCCCTTCTGGGTGAGTGGAATCGAGACGAGGAGCTCCCGGCTGTGATGCACCCTGTGTCCGTGTCGCTTGGTCGTGCGGGGAGGGAGCCACACGCGGCAGTAGTCGAGGCGCTTCGTGGCGTCCCCGGTGTCGATCTTGCGGCGGTGCTTGGGCACCCGCAGCGTCTGTGTGCCGGAGAAGGACCCGTCGTCAAGCAGCTCCGTACAGGACACCACCACTCGCTTGCCAGCGACCCGCTTGTAGAGCTTGTCGGCCCGAGCGGTGAAGACGACCACGATCGCCCCGTGCTCCCGGACGACACGTACGCCGTCCGTCTCGCCGACCGGCAGCGTGGCCTGGGCCTGGCCGGTTGCGGGCACCAGTAGCAGGACTGCGACTGTCGCGATACCGGTGAGCGTCTTCACACCAATGCGACCATATCCGGCCAGAGCGCGTAACGCGAGCTAAGGTGCGGGCCCGTGCCGGCCTCTCCCCTGTCACTCATCGAGTTCCCCGCCGACGACGTCGAGCGCGCCCGCAGGTTCTGGGAGGGCGTGCTCGCCGTGGAGCTGGAGGGTCGCCGCGACGGCGAGGGTGAGGGCTGGCAGACGCACGCCGACGGCACCCAGATCGGGCTCCACGCCCGCGGGCGCGGCCCCGGCGACACCTTCTCGCTGCCCTACTTCGCGGTGAGCGACATGGCGGCGGCGCTGGAGCGGGTGCAAGCGCTCGGGGGAAGCGTCGTCCACCCCGGCGACGCCTGGGCGATCTGCAAGGACTCCGAGGGCAGCCCGTTCGGGCTGGCGCGCCAGTCGGCCTAGTTCAGGTCGCGGCGGCGCAGCAACACGGCCCCCGCCGCGAACGCGGCGCCGATCCAGGCGAGCATCGCCACGGCGGCGAGCCCGGCCGGGATCAAGTCGGCGTCTTCGGCGCCTATGTCGGAACTCGGGACGTGCTGGATCGCCGCCGGCAGCGCGCTGAACGGGCCGAAGCGACCCACGCTCGGGGCGAGGGCGAGCACGGTGGGCTCGATGACGAGCAGGAGCACGAGCACTCCCACGATCGAGACCGGCTGGTTGCGGATCAGGGTGCCGAGAGCCAGGCCGAACCCGCCCAGCAGCGCCGCGGCCTCGGCGTTGCGCAGGATTTGGGCCACGAGCTCCCCGAGCTCGGGAGTGGGCAAATCGCGCGCCGACAGGATCACCATCCCGACGATCGCCACGGAGATCGAGATCAGCAGCGACAGCACCGCCCCGGCCGCTGCGAACGCGAGCGTCTTGGCCGCGAGGAAGCGCAGCCGGTCGGGCGCCGCGAGCAGGGAGCTCGTGATCGTCCGGTGGCGCCACTCCCCGGTGATCCCGACGATCGCCAGCACGATGATGAACAGGCCGCTGGTGTCGATCGTGAACACGTCGGTGAGCACCGACTCCTCGGTCGGCTCGGTCAGCAGGCTGACCAGCACGCAGATCACCAGCGAGGTGCCGACCGCCACCGCGGTCAGCGCGAGGAACGTCCGCGTGGTGCGCAGCTTGAGCAGCTCGGCGCGCAGCAGAGCGGTCATGCCTCTCCCTCGGTCAGCTCGAAGAACACGTCCTCCAGGGAGCGCGAGACGGCGACCAGCTCGGCGAGCGCCACGCGATGCTCGGCCGCGATCTCACCCACGACCTCCGGGGTCACTCCGCGGACCATCAGCGCGCCCGATTCGTCCGCCTCGACGAAATGGCCCTGTTCGCGCAGGAGCGCGGCGAGCCGGTCGGTGTCGTTGGCGCGCACCCGCGTGACCGGCCCGTCGCCGCCGCCGAGCACGCTCTCCAGCGGACCGCTGCCGCGCAACACGCCGTGCGAGATCACGACGACGTCGTCCACGCTCTGGGCGACCTCGCTGAGCAGGTGGCTCGATACCAGCACCGCGCGCCCGCGCTCGGCCTCCGCGCGGAGCAGGCCACGCATCCAGCGGATGCCGGGCGGGTCGAGGCCGTTGGCGGGCTCGTCGAGGATCAGCACGTCGGGGTCGCCCAGCAGCGCGGCGGCGATCGCCAGCCGCTGGCGCATGCCCATCGAGTAGCCCTTCACGCGGCGGTCGGCCGCGCCGGCCAGGTCCACCTGCTCGAGCACCTCACCAACCCGCGACTCGGGGTGGCTGCCGGCGGCGGCGAGCACCCGGAGATGGTTGCGGCCGCTGCGACCGGGATGGAAGCTGGCCTCCTCGAGCACGGCGCCGACGTGCGCGCTCGGGTGCGGCAGCCGCTCATACCGCACGCCGCCGAAGGTGGCCGTGCCGGCGTTCGGGCGGATCAGGCCGAGCAGCATCCGCAGGGTGGTGCTCTTGCCAGCCCCGTTCGGGCCCAGGAAGCCGGTCACCCGGCCGGCCTCGACCGAGAAGGACAGGTCCTTGACGGCCTGCACCTTGCCGAAGCGCTTGCTCAGGCCCTGGAAGTCGATCGCCGCTTCGGGCATCGTCAACCGCTTCCAGCTTGCGGGCGGGTCTCCTGCGTTAGGCCCCCTCGACGGCGGCCTTGATCGCCTTGCCGAAGTCGTCCGCGCCCTTGCGGGCGCCGCGCAGCGCCATCGGCGCGATCAGCTTGCCCAGGCCGTGCCCCTCGAACGTGTTGAACAGCGTGACGCGCGTCCCGCTGCCCTCGGTTGCGAGGTCGTAGCCGCCCTCGGGCACCGTGATGAGGTTCTTCGACTGCTCGGTCCAGCGGATCCGCGTCGGCGACTCGAACTCGGTGATCCTGAACTCGCGCTTGGTCTTGACCCCAGCGTCCTTGACGGTGCTGGCGTATACGGTGCCGACGCCGGTGGATCCGTCGGTGGTCTTGGCGATCTCGAGCACCCTGGGGCTGAACTTGGGGTCGTTCGTGCCGTCGGCGAGGAAGGCGAAGACCTCCTCGATCGGACGGTCGATCACCGTTGTCGCGTCAAACCGACTCGCCATCAGGTCTCCTCAGTGGTTGGGCGTCGCGGATCATTTCATTCCGGCAAATCGCGGATGGGTGAAGATGCGCCCATGGCGACCATCACGGAGCGCGAGAACCGGCAAATCGAGCAGGCAAACGCCTCAGGGAGGACCCCGGTGGTGTTCATCCACGGGCTCTGGCTGCTGCCGAGCAGCTGGGACCGCTGGGCCACCGTGTTCGACGGGGCCGGCTACGCGGCGGTCACGCCGGGCTGGCCGGACGATCCCGAGACGGTCGAGCAGGCGAGGGCCAAGCCCGAGGTGTTCGCGCGCAAGACGGTCGGGCAGGTGGCCGACCACACCGCGGATGTGATCGCCGGGCTGACGAGGAAGCCGGCAGTGGTCGGTCACTCATTCGGCGGGCTGCTCGCCCAGATCACCGCCGGGCGCGGGCTGTCCGCGGCGTCGGTGGCCATCGACCCGGCCCCCTTCCGCGGCGTGCTGCCGCTCCCGATCTCCGCGCTGAGGTCCGCGATGCCGGTGCTCGCGAACCCCGCGAACCGCCGGCGCGCCGTCACGCTCACACTCGACCAGTTCCGCTACGGCTGGGCCAACGCCGTCAGCAACGAAGAGGCGAAGCAGCTGCATGAGGAGTTCCACGTCGCCGCGCCGGGAGCGCCCCTGTTCCAGGCGGCGACGGCGAACCTGAACCCGTGGACCGAGGCGAAGGTGGACAGCCGGAACCCCGAGCGCGGCCCGCTGCTGCTGATCTCGGGCGAGAAGGACACCACGGTGCCGTGGGCGATAACGAACGCGTCCTACAAGAAGCAGCGGCGCAACGAGGGCGTAACGGAGATCGTGGAGATCCCCAACCGCGGGCACGCGCTGACGATCGACAGCGGGTGGCGCGAGGTCGCCGACAGGGCCCTCGAGTTCGTGAAGCGCTTCGTCTAGCGGTTAGGGCGCGAACAGGCCGCGCACCGCGGCCGAGTAGGCGCCCTTCTCACCGAGGTCGTTGCGCAGGACGCCGAAGTAGCGCTCGCGCTCGGTGTTGGCCCGCGAGGGGCTGAGGTCGTGTGCCGCGTAGATCATGAACAGGCGCAGGCGCGGTCCGATGGCGGGGTCGAAGCGCATCTCGCCGACCGACGCGTTGAGCGCGGCCGCCGCCTGGTCGTAGGTTTGATTCGTCGGCCAGCCGTAGTTGTTCGTCAGCGCCGACCCGTTGTCGCTGCTGAGTCCGTACTCGGTGACGTCGATCGGAATCGTGGCGGCGGCGCCGTGGGCGGCCGTCTGAGCGATCAGCCGATCGAGCTTCGCCTTCCACGAGTCCCGCGGGCCGTACGGGTGGACGGTCCAGCCGTCGACGAGGTCGTCGAGGTTGGGGACGGCGGCGAACATGTTGTCGACCCAGTTCGCCGAGCCGCTGCCTCCGTCGTCGGCCTGGGCGAGCAGGCCGACCTTGTCGCCGCTGCCGGCGATCGCGTAGGCGGCCTGCGCGAAGCGGGTGGCGTAGGCCCTGGCCCGGTCGGCATAGGACTGGTCGGACCAGCCGTCGCCGAACTGATAGCCGTACGAGGTCTCGTTGCCGAACTCGATCTGCTGGACGGCCAGGCGGCCGTCGGACCGGTCGGCCCAGAAGCTCCCGCCGGGGCCGTACGTGGAGGCCCAGCTGGCAAGGTTCTGCGCCTCGGCCTGGGTCGGGATGCGACTGTCGAAGCCGGCGAGCAGCAGCGGGCGAGCGCCGGCGTCGGCGATCGCGGCGATGCTGTCGCGCATCGCGGCCGGCGAGGTGCCGATGTCGAACTCGACGCGCACGATGTCGGCGCCGAGCGACTTGGCAGCCGCGGCCGACAGAGGATGGTTCGCTGAGGAGACGAGGCCAGGGCTGAAGCCGCCCTGGGTGGAGAAGCCGGTGGAGTTGGTGTAGACGACAGGGCCGCCGGCGGGCGCCTGGGCGGCGAGGCGGAACTCATAGCGGCCACCCGGCTTCAGGCCGGTGACGTCGTTGGAGACCTGGACGTTGTCGAGCCCACCGGGAGCGCACGATACGTCGCGCTTGGCGCTGACTGTCTGCCAAGTCGGAGCGCCGGCCTCGCGCAGCTCCCACCACACCTGGCCGGCTTCGTTGGGGGAGCACTGAACGTCCGCGGCGAGAGTCGCGGAGGTCGAGGTGACGTTCGCCGCACGCATGGTGTCGACGCTGCAGCCGGTGACCACGAGGGCGAACACCAGGGCAAGGACCAACAAGCACTTGGTACGGACCATCGGTAAAGCCATCTCCATCTGCATCGGCGGTGCTGAGGCGGCGAAAGACTGTGGCAGGAAGGTTGCTACCCGGCGCCGGTAGGAGCGATTCGCGGGCTCAAGTGATCCTCGTTGGCGGCCGATTGTCGTACCATTACGACATACTTGCACCATGTCTACCGTCGCCTTTGATCTCCGCCACCCGGAGCTCATCGCTCATGAGCTCGCTGAAGCGAACCGTCGCCTCGCCCGCGAGGATGAGGTGCCGCCATCGATTCTTGGATTGGTGCGGGAGCTCAGCGAGGAGCTCGCTGACACTGACGCGTCTGAGCTGGAGGCTGTCGATCCGTATCTATGGATTGAGTTACAGCGAGCAGCGCTAAAGACGCTCGGCGCGATCCAGGAGGGTGACCCGCGGGAAGAGCGTCGTGCCGTCCGTGTCGGCCTCGAGCAACTCAGGTTCCTGATGACCCGACTCGCTGAGCGACAGCCAGTGGCCGAAGATCGACCGGTCAAGGACGTGGTGCGTTGGCTTGATCAGGTCATCGCTGTGCCGCAGCGGCGCAAGGCCGAGGTCCTTGGTGTGGCCGACCGTACATATCAGCGGTGGGTTTCCGCTACCGACCCCACGGTCCCCGACGGCGAGGAGGAACGAGCTATTCGTCTTCTGGCGCGGATCGCTGGGCAACTCCGTCACTCACTCGGCGGTCCTGGCGTGATCGACTGGCTTGAACACCCGCGTGACGAGCTCGATGGCGCGCGTCCAATCGATCGCCTGCAGGATCCGGCCGGTACCGATGCCGTCCTACGGCTAGCTGTCGCCGCACGCGGCAATACCGGGGCCTAACGTGTCCGTTGAGTACGTCACGTTCCGACTTGCCAACTACGAAACCCCACTATGGCCGGTCGCGAACTTCACGGACGGGCGATACAACCGGTCGGGGACCGGCCCCACCCAATACCTCAGCCTTCATCCCATGACGCCTTGGGCCGAGATACTGAGAAACGAAGACCGTCGCACGCGGGATCGCGCTCTCATGCTTCGCTACCCGCTGTGGGTGGTCAGGGTGCGGCTCGATGACGACCCGAAAGAGCTGACGTTCGACAGCGCCGGAGAATTCGGCCTCGCTCCCGATGACCTGGTCGCCGACGATCTATCGGCGTGTCAAGCCTTCGCCGAAGGCCAACGATCGTCAGCGGACCTTCGTGCTTTCGTCGCCCCAAGCGCAGCACTGCCCGGAACACGCAGCCTCGTCGTGCTCGACGCTGCGGTCGTAACCTCCTACGAAGCCGACCCAATTGGGCCTGAAGACTTCCCAACCGCCATGGCTGCGCAGGATGGGCGATGCCCAGAAGACCTGTGGACCTCGGTGCACTATCGCGGCGTGGGGACGCCTCATCCGGCCTTCGACGCCTGGCGTAGCGGAGATGAGTTCGTCTTCGAGGAGCCGCCCGTTACCGCCGGTTCGCTGGTTGCTTAAGCAGAGCGTGTAACCGAACCCTGCGCGACTTGGCGGCGTGACCGGGAGGGGGTTCGGCGCGCTGGTCGGCGCTGGATACCGCCCGCGCATACGGAGCCGCTACGCATCCCGGAGGCTCTTGAGCAGGTTCACGGCTGCTGCTGTGACAACTTGCCGTACGCGGTCGCCCGCGGCCTACCCCTGTCCTTCAGCGCCGGTGGGATCGTGCCGATGGCTGAAAGATGGCGGCGAACATCGGCCCCACGCGTCCCGATCGGCTCACGATCTGGCCTCTCGATGACCGCGGGTTCGGGATTGATGTGCGGTGGTCCGGACGCGACGGCAATCGTCGCGCAACGATCGTTCGCCGCCTGCTCGAGGAGGCCGGCATTCGAGCGCGGCTTACCCAGCATCCCGATGGCCGCGGGTGGGACCTGCGGGTGGGCCCGGTCCCGGGCGCAGACGTCGCGCAGGTCATCGATCAGTTCGTCTGGTGACCAGGCCTGGACCTAGTCGGACTGCCCTAAGCCCCTACTCCCACTCGATCGTCCCAGGCGGCTTCGACGTGATGTCGAGCGTCACCCGGTTCACCTGCGCGATCTCGTTGATCATTCGCGACGCCACCTTCTCCAGCAGGTCGTACGGCAGCCGGGCCCAGTCGGCTGTCATCGCGTCGTCGGAGGTCACCGCGCGGATCACCACTACGTACCCGTAGGTCCGCTCGTCGCCCTGCACGCCGACCGACCTCAGGTCTCCCGGCAGTACGCAGAACGACTGCCACAGCTCCCGGTACAGCCCGGCTCCGCGGATCTCCTCCTGCAGGATCGCGTCGGCGTCGCGCAGGATCTCCAGCCGTTCCTTCGTCACCTCGCCGCCCACCACGCGGATGGCCAGCCCCGGCCCTGGGAACGGCTGCCGCCACACCAGCTTGTCCGGCATCCCCAGCTCGGTCCCGACCGCGCGCACCTCGTCCTTGAA
>JAXDIH010000104.1:0-16011 GCA_034664105.1 Thermoleophilaceae bacterium | reverse complement strand
CCTCGACCTCGAGCGGGTGTACGAGGTCGCCCTGGAGCAGAGAGTCGCCCTGGAGGTCAACGGCCTGCCCGACCGCCTCGACCTGCGCGGCGAGCACGTCCGCGACGCGCTGCGCGCCGGCGTGGAGGTCGTCTGCTCGACCGACGCGCACTCGGTGCGCGGGCTCGCGAACATGGAGCTGTCGGTCAGGACCGCCCGCCGCGGCTGGGCCACGGCCGAGCAGGTCGTCAACACCCGGCCGCTTGAGGCGCTCCTCTAGGGCGCGAACAGCTCGCGCGCCTCGGTCGAGTAGCCGCCCTTGTCGGCCAGCGTGTCGCTCAGCGCACCGAAGAAGCGCTCGCGGGCGTTCGCCCCCAGCGACGCGCCGAGGTCGTAGGCCGAGTAGAGCATGAACAGCCGCAGCCGCGGCCCGATGGCGGCGTCGGCGCGCATCTCGGCGACCGTGGAGTCGAGCGCCGAGCCGGCCTGGGCGAACGTCAGGTTCACCGGCCAGCCGTAGTTGTCGTTCAGGGCGATGCCGTTGTTGGTGCTGAGGCCGTACTCGGTGATGTCGATCGGGATCGTGCCCGGAGCCCCGTTGGCGGCCGTCTGGGCGATCAGGCGGTCGAGCTTCGGTTCCCAGCTGCCCCGCGGGCCGTAGGGATGGACGGTCCAGCCGTCCACGAGCTGGCCGAGGTTCGGCACGGCGTCGAACATGCCGTCCACCCACGCCGCGGAGCCGGTGCCGCCGTCGTCGGCCTGCGCGAGCAGACCGACCTCGCGGCCGGTTGCGCCGATGGCGGCCTGGGCCTGTGAGAACCGGGTCGCGTAGAGCTTGGAGCGGTCCTTGTAGGACTGGTCGGACCAGGTGTCGCCGTACTGGTAGGAGTAGGAGGTCTCGTTCCCGAACTCGATCTGGCGCACCGCTAGCTGCCCGTCCGGCCGCCCGTTCCAGAACGAGCCCCCGGGGCCGAACTCAGCCGCCCAACCGGCGAGGTTGCGGGCCTCCGCCTCCGTGGGCATACGGCCATGGAAACCGGCGAGCAGCAGCGCCTGGGCACCCTGGTCGGCAACCGCCGCGACGCCGGCGCGCAGCGACGCGGGGGGCGTCCCGATCTCGAACTCCAGCCGCACGATGTCGGCCCCGAGCCGCTTGGCGGCGAGGGCGGATCGGCCATGGTCGGCTGTCCCCACCAGGCCCGGCTTGAAGCCCTTGACGCCGCGCAGCGTGAGCTGCCGCGGAGCCGGCGGTGCCGACCCCCGCGTCCTGAACCGCCGCACGGGCGAGAAGACCCTTCGACCGCCGCGTCGCCTCGGGTCGAGAGCCAGCCTGAACTGGTACTCCGCCCCGGCGCGCAGGCCGTGGACGCGCTTCGAGACCACGATCCGCTTACGGCGCTTGCCGCAGGCGAAGTGCCGCTTGCGGCTCACCCGCTTCCAGCCCGGCGTCCCGGACTGACGCAGCTGCCACCACAGCCGGCCGTGGAACCTGCCGTGCTTGCGGACGTGCTTGCGCGAGCCGCAGTGCACCTTGGCCTTCAGCGTGGCGGCGTCGGCGGTGACGTGGGTGGCGCGCTTGACTTCGTAGCTGCACCCGCTGATGAGGCCGGTAAGGAGGACGACGGCGGCGGCGGCATGACGTTTGGTCATGCAATCGCTATCGGGGCACCCCCGGGCAACGTCGAAGATCTGGGAGAGGTCTTGCGGCGGCGGAGCGGCTAGTGTCGGCACATCCACGCCCAGCCGCGTATCGACCACGTCGTCGTCCTCATGTTCGAGAACCGGTCGTTCGATCACCTCCTCGGCCATTTGGACCATGGCTCGCTGACACCGATCACGGCGGAGACCAAGAACGTGAAGGATGTCTCCAACCCGGACGGCGGATTCTGCGAGGCCCGTTTCCTCAGCGGCGACAAAGACGTTGGAGTAGATCCGGGCCACGGGTTCCCGGACGTGGTGCGGCAGCTGACCGAGAACGAGCCGCGCGAGGACGGGCCGCCGCTCGCGCACGACGCGATCACCATGGGCGGGTTCGCGTGGAACTACGCGCGGCAGCTCGTGGACAAAGGCAAGGATCCCGACGACGCCTGCCACATCATGGGCTGCCACACGGCCGAGCAGCTTCCCGTGCTGACCACCCTGGCCCGTGAGTTCGCGGTCTGCTCGCAGTGGTTTTGCTCCGTCCCGAGCGAAACGTGGCCGAACCGCCTGTTCGTCCACGGCGCCCAGTCGGAGGGACTGCTGCACAACGTCATACGGCCCTACACCCACCGCACGACCTTCGACACGCTCGCCGACGCGAAGGTCTCCTGGGCGGTGTACGCGGGCGACATTCCGCAAGCCGCCGCCTACTTCGAGGTCCTGGATGTGTTCCAGGACCGCTTCAACCCGCTCCCGGAGTTCTTCGAGGACGTCCGCGACAACACGCTGCCCTCGTACAGCTTCCTGGAGCCGCGCCACTTCAAGCGGGTCGACAGCCAGCATCCGACGCACAGCGTCATCCTCGGCGATCAGCTGCTGCGGAGCGTCTACACCGCGCTGGCCGCGAATCCCCGCGTCTGGGAGAGCACGCTCCTGATCGTCACGTGGGACGAGCACGGCGGCTTCCATGACCGCGTCCGACCGCCCAAGACCGTGGCCCCGTTCGCGAAGCGGCCAGGCGAGGAGCGGTTCGCGTTCGACATCCTGGGCGTGCGCGTCCCGGCGGTGATCGTCTCGCCGTTCATCGCGAAGGGCACGATCGACGACGAGGTTCACGACCACGCGAGCGTGATCCGGACCGTGCACGAGGTCCTGGGGGTCGACGAGTGCCTGACCGCCCGGGACGAGCACGCCAAAACCGTCCTCCCGCTGCTCACCGGCGACGAGCCACGCACGCCGCCGGATCTCCCCCCGGCCCCGTCCGCACCACGGCTGATGCGAGCCATCACCCCGCAGGCGTCTCCCGAGCCGGTCGAGCTAGACGACCTCCAGCGGAGCCTGGTGGAGCTGACCCGGCTCCTCGACCAGCACCGCGCGCCTCGACTTCGGCGACTGTCGCCGCCTGTGGTGCAGGAGCTGCCGAGTAGCGCCACTCCGACCGAGATCGACCTGCTCGTGTCGCACTTCCAGCACGAGCACATGGGCGACCGCGGCGAGCGGCTCAGCCGTCAGCCTTGACCCTGGGCCCGGTGCGCGCTGTCCCGAGCCGGGCGCGGGCGTGAGGCGACAGACAGGCGAGGTCGCGCCCGTCCAGCTCGATGTGCCCGGAGTAGCGGACGAAGCTGGTCCCCGCGTCCACGAACGTCGTCTTGCCCGCGCCGTTCGGTCCGATCAACCCCACGAGCTGGCCCTCGGCCGCGCTGATCCCGAAGGCCATCAGCTTGGCGTTGCGGACGTTCACCGCGGCCGCGCCGGCCGCGCCGGCGACAGTCCTGCGCTTAGCCCCAGACCTCCTGCGCCGTCTCGACCACGAGCCGCAGCTTGGCGGCCTGGTCGTCGCGCGTCAGCCGATTGCCCTCCACCGTCGAGGAGAAGCCGCACTGCGGCGACAGGCAGAGCTGGTCGACGTCCACGAACTTCGAGGCCTCCTCGATGCGCCGCTTGAGCAGATCCTTGCTCTCCAGCTCGGGACGCTTGGTGGTCACCAGCCCGAGCACGACCATCTTGCCCTTGGGCACGAAGCGCAGCGGATCGAACGTGCCGGAGCGCTCGTCGTCGTACTCCAGGAAGAAGCCGTCGACCTCGAGGTCGTTGAAGAGCGCCTCGGCTACGAAGTCGTAGCCACCCTCGGCCGCCCACATCGACTGGTTGTTGCCGCGGCACATGTGCGTCGTGATCGCCAGGTCGTCGGGCCGGCCGCTGAGCGCCCGGTTGATGTTGGCGATGTACTGCTCGTGCAGGTGGTCGGGATCCCCGCCGATCTCGAGGATGTGCTCTCGCTGGGCCGGGTCGTTGATGTAGGCGAGGCTCGTGTCGTCGAGCTGCAGGTAGCGGCAGCCGAGGTCGTAGAGCCGCTGCCGCTCGTCGGCGTAGGCCGCGGTCAGGTCGCGCCAGAAGTCGTCGAGGTCGGGGTACACCGAGTCGTCGATCGAGGAGTTGCCGCCGCGGTAGTGGACCATGCTCGGCGAGGGGATGGTCAGCTTCGGCGTGGCGCCGTCGACGGTGTCGCGCAGGTACTCGAAGGCGTCCCCGAAGATCGTGTTCGGAAGCGTCACCTTGTCGGCCACGTGCATCGCCGGCGGCGCGTAGTCGTACTCGCCCTGCTCGTCGCGGAAGTGGACGTGCAGGCTCTCCCCCTCGACCTGCTCGACGCCGCCGAGCTGGTAGATGAAGTCCATGTGCCAGGAGGTGCGGCGGAACTCGCCGTCGGTGGCGGACTGGAGCCCGACCTCCTTCTGCATGGCCACCACGTCGCGAATCGCTTCGTCCTCGATGGCCCGCAGCCGATCGGCGTCGATCCGGCCGGCGGCGTGATCCTCCCGGGCGGCCAGCAGTTCGGGTGGGCGCAGAAGACTGCCCACGTGGTCGGCTCGGAATGGCGGCTTGATGCGCATGAAAGCCCTGTTTAGCATGACGCCATGGAGCAGTCCACGCAGGACCGTGCCGAGACGCGCACTGGGCTCTTCATCGGTGGCGAGACGCGCCAGACGGACGAGGTATTCCCCGTCTACGACCCGGCCGATCCCGAGACCGTCGTCGGCCACGCCGCGGCGGCGACCACCGAGCAGGCGCAGGAAGCGGTGCGCGCGGCGAACGACGCCTTCCCCGCCTGGGCGGAGCTGGGGGCGCGCCGGCGAGCCGAGCTCGTCCTCGGTGCGCTCGAAAGCCTCCCCGAGGATCACGACGCGCGGGTCGAGCTGCTCTCGAGGGAGAACGGCAAGGTCCGCGGCGAATCTGACATCGACCTGCACGTGATGGCGGGCCGCTTCCAGCTCGCCGCCGGGCTGGCCGACGAGGTCGACGCGGTGCGAACGCTGGAAGGCCCGCCGCTGCGCACGACGATCGCGCGCCTGCCGCTGGGCGTCGTGTCGATCATCGTGCCGTTCAACTGGCCGCTGGCGATCCTCGGCGCCTCGCTGCCCCAGGCGCTGGTGGCCGGGAACACGACCGTGGTCAAGGCCCCGCCGACCACGCCGCTCGCGTTCGTGCGAACGCTCGAGCGGATCGCGTCGGCGCTGCCGCCCGGGGTGCTGAACGTGGTCAGCGGGCGCGACGAGGTGCTCGGCCCGGTGCTGATCCAGGATCCGCGCGTGAAGAAGGTGGCCTTCACCGGCAGCCCGGGCGCGGGCAAGGTGATCATGGGCATGGCCGCCGAGAGCCTCACCCGGGTGCAGCTCGAGCTGGGCGGCAACGACCCCGCGCTCGTGCTGGCGGACGCGGAGCTCGACGCCGACGCCATCCACCGCTTGGGCATCGGCGCGTTCCTCACCACCGGCCAGGTGTGCATGGCGATGAAGCGGCTGTACGTGCACCGCTCGCGCTACGACGAGGTCGTGGAGGGGCTGAGCCGCGAGCTGGAAGCGACCAGGCTCGGCTCGGGCCTCGACTCCGAGACGACGATGGGCCCGCTGCACTCGGCCCGCCAGCGTGACTTCGTCGCCGAGCTGGTGGAGGAAGCACGCGCGGACGGCGCGGAGGTCCGCGAGTTTGGCGAGGGCGCCGAGGGCGGCCAGTTCCTCAAGCCGTCGCTGGTGCTCGACCCACGCGCGGAGTTGCGCATCGTGACCGAGGAGCAGTTCGGCCCCTCGCTGCCGATCATCCCGTTCGACGACGAGGAAGACGCGATCCGCCAGGCCAACGACACCTGGTCCGGCCTGTGCTCGTCGGTGTGGTCAGCCGATCCCGAGCACGCCGACGCGGTCTCCGCGCGGCTGCGCACCGGGACCACCTTCGTCAACGCCCACAACGCGCCCTGGCTGGACGACCGCGCCCCATTCGGCGGCTTCAACCAGAGCGGCATGGGTCGCGAGATGGGAGCCGAGGGCATCCTGGCGTTCACGGACACGCACTCGACGTCCGCGACTGTCTAGTCACCGCCCTACGGGCGAGGTCCCTCCATAGGTCAAGGGACTTGACTGCAATCCTTCGAAGCGCTTAGAGTCGCGCCATGGCGAACGTCACGCTGATCCGGGCGAACCCCCTCTTTCAGGCCTACGGGGAGACCGCCTGGAACGTGTCCCCGAGCGGGGATGGCGACAACTGCTGGGTCTGGTCCGTTCGGCCCTTCCAGGCGAGGGACAGCGCGTTCCTCTCCGGAGTCGCCGCCAACTCCGACAACAACCTCAACCAGAGCACCGACCTGGTGGTGAAGCTCTCGCCCAACGAAGGGCCTGTAGGTGGAGGCGGACTGATCCGGATCACCGGGGCGAAGATTCAATGAAGCTCCGGGTCGTCCACGACGCAAGCGGCCGCATCGTCGCGGCTGCCGAGGTCATCGAGGGAGATGAGGCCACGCCCAGCGCCACGCCACTCCCTGGCCCTCATGAGACGGCCGCCGAGGTAGAGGTCCCGGCGGAGGTCGCGAGCGAGACCCTCGACGTGATCTGCACGCGGATGCGGGTGGACACCGAGAACAACCGGCTGACCGCGGCGGACGCCTAGCCGGCCTGGGGCAGCTTCACGCCCAGCCCGTCGCAGCCGAGCCCCGAGTCGACGTCGCCGATCAGCGGGCGGCCGTACCACTCGCCGGAGGGCATCGCCGCGACGTACTCCAACAGGACGTCTGGGTAGGCGCCCGACTTCCCCATCTCCTCGAGGATCGGCCAGTGCTCGGCGGTGGCGAGTCCGGCGATCGCCTCGCGCTCCTTGACGCTGTCGTTGGCCTCGCGGGCGTGCGACCACTGCTTGAACCACTGGCAGGCGACCGTTCCGACTACGGCCGCGCCCAGCTGGTAGCGGTCCTTCGTGAGGTCGGCGCCCTTGATGTCGCTCGGGCTGAAGCCCGGGGGAACCGTGACGCCCTGCAGCATCTGCGTGACCGTGGTGTTGCGATCCGGCCTCTTGACCACGCTGGCCGGCATCGCGGACAGCCACGTATCCGCGTCCACGCGCTTGAGCTTCGCGAGCAGGACCTTGAAGGCGTCGATATCGGCCGCACCCGCGCGGAACTCGAGCACGCGACCGTCGTAGCGGAACAGGCTGGTGATGTCACGGTGCCCCGGCGTACCGCCCTCGTACTGGTAGACACGCGCAGTGGTGCCCAGCACGGGCGCGGTCGCGGTCGCCGCGGCGCCCGAGGCGCGATCGTCGACCCAGTGGCGCATCGGTCCACTCCGCCAGTGCAGCTCCGCGGCGCTCGTGTCGGCGGGGAGCGGCGGCGTCTGCTCCACCGCGGGGACGCTGGGGTCCGGGGGCGGAGGGATCGGCCCGAGGCGGAAGCGCAGCTCGCCCTCCCGCCCCGACTCCTCGTTCGCGTACTCCACCTGCCAGCCAGGGGCCCCGAGCAGCACCAGCGGCGAAGCTTCGGCAAAGCGGATCTGTTCCGCCGCCCAAGCGGTGCCGGAGCCGCGATCGCTCGAGCCGTCCCTGAGCGAGAGCAGCGCCACCAGCACGACGGCGGTGGCGCCGATCGCCAGGCCCACGCGTGTCAGGACACGCGAACGGCGCGCTCGCGAGAGACGCCCCGAAGCTCGCCCCCGCTCCCGCTCCATCACCCTGGCGAGGAGCTCGTCCTGTGCCTCGGCCAGCTCGAGGCCTTCGGCGCGTTCGGCGGTCAGCGGGTTGGCGGCCGTCAGTAGCTGCTGGAGCTGATCGTCGGTCATCGTGCCGCCTTCGTCGCGAGGGTTGGCGAGGTGTTCGCGAGGGCGCCCGGGTCCTCCTGGAGTAGCTCGGCGCGGAGGCGCTTGCGGGCGCGGTGCAGCCGGCTGCGAACCGTCACGCCGGGCACGCCCAGGACGGCTGCGATCTCGGACGGCGTCAGGCCCTCCCAGCTGGTGAGCCTCAGGATCTCGCGGTCCTCCTCCTCGAGTCGCGCCAGAGCGGCGCGAACGGCCGCGACGCGGTGGTCCTCGGGACTGCGTGCGCTCGCCACGGCCACCGGCAGCTCCGCCTGTAGCCGATCGGCCAGGCGCGAGCGACGCAGCTGGCCGCGGCGCTGGTTGGCCAGCTGACGGCGAGCGACCCCGTACAGCCAGAGCCGTGCCTCATCGCCGGCCGGAACCTTGTCGAGGCGGCGCCAGGCGACGAGGAAGGTCTCCGCCACCACGTCGGCGGCGTCCTCAGCCCGGTCCACGCGACGCAGCACGTACGCGAGCAGCTCGCGCTCGGTGTCAGCGAACAGGCGGCGAAAGCGGTCTGTCGGCAGCTCGGCGTTCACATCGCTGGGCATCTGGAGGACACATGTCCACCAGACGGCCAAGCGTTGCAGCTACGCCAAGCTGCGGCTGTCCGGCAAGTCCGCCCGCGCCGCCGCCGCCGCCCGCTTCTCGCGTGCCTAGGCGCTTGCGGATCCGCCGGCGCCGGTGATGAAGTCGATGATCACGCGGTCGTGCTCTTCCGGCTTCTCCCACTGGGGCCAGTGCCCGGCGTCCTCGAGCACGTAGAAGCGCGCCCCGGGGATCATGCGGGCGAACTGCTCGCCCAGCTCGGGCGGCTCCGAAGGGTTGTGCTCGGTCCAGAACACGAGCGTCTCCGGCGTGTACGCCGCCAGCGCGGCCTCGTCCCACACCTGCGGGTAGCCATAGCCCTCGGGCCCGCGCTCCACCCCCAGCACCTTGCGCATCGACTCGTTCACGCCGGGATCCTGGTAGAGCTTGGTGCGCATCGTGATCATCTCGTCGGTCATGCGCGCGGGGTCTGACACGAGCCACTCCATGCGCGGGCGGATGTTCTCCTCGGTCGGCTGAGTGATCGCCTGGACCGAGAGCCGATTCAGGTCATCGTCGACGTCGTCGGGGTCGTAAAGGAAGTCCGGATGCTTGACCCGCCACTGGCCGCCGGTGTTGAGGATGAGCTTGCCGGCGCGCTCCGGATAGCGGATTCCCAGCTCGAAGGCGAGCTGCGCGCCCATGGACTCCCCTTCGACGTGCGCCCAGTCGTGCCCGAGCCCGTCCAGCAGGTCCACCAGGCCGTCGACCTGACGGTCGTGGTGCTCCGTGCCGTGCCAGGGCTCCCGCGAGGAGTAGCCGTGGTAGAGGGCGTCGATCGCGTAGACGTGGAAGTGCTGGCCGAGGTTGCGCATGTTGCGCGCGAACGTCTCCGCCACACCGCCGATGCCGTGGATCAGCACCAGCGGGTCGCCCTCCCCGTACTCGATGACGCGGTGATGCCAGCGCGGTCCCTGGACGATCCGCGTTTGCGTTCCAAGCAGCTCGACCGCGATGGAGCCCCACTCGTCGAGCGGCTTCGGGTCCACGGGCGTAGAGGGTTCGAAGTAGAACGAGCTCAAGGGAGCGGAGAGGCTGGCACCGAACCCGGGGCCGGGCAAGCGAATCGTTCCGGGCTTCGGAACGAGCGGTTACGCGAGCTCGCGTCGCGCGCGAGCTATGGCCTTGGGTTGACCGGCCGCGAACACGCCGACCAGGCGGTCGCCGACGAAGTAGCGGGCCACGTAAGCCCGTGGCGGATCGACATCGTCGACCTCCACCCTGTCCCAGGTCGGCGCATGCCCGACCCATTGATGCATGACGCCGTGCTGCTCCGACCAATGGAACGGGACCAGGTCGAAGGACGTCTCGCGACCGAGTGCGCTCGACGCCACCGCGGCGCCGTGACGCGCGGCGGTGTCCCAGTGCTCGATCCTGAGTGGCGCTCCGTGGCGCGCGGACCACCAGCGTGCGCAATCGCCCGCCGCGAAGACGCCGGGCACGGAGGTCTGGCCCCGTGAATCCGTGAGCACACCGTCCTGTAGCTCGACGGGAGTGCCCTCGAGCCACTCGGTCGCCGGCCTCATTCCGACTCCGGCGACGACGGCAGCCGCTCCCACACTGCCGCCGTCCGCCAGGCGCAGGCTGAAGCCCCCATTGCGATGGTGCAGCTCGCTGACCGCGACACCGCAGCGCACGTCCACGCCGGCGTCCACGTGGAGTGCCCGTATGCGCGCCGCGACCTCGTCCCCCAAGAGGTGCGCCAGGGGAGCGGAGGCAGCTTCGATGAGCGTCACCTCCTTGCCCAGCGCGGCTGCGGCCGAAGCGATCTCGCCGCCGATGAACCCCGCGCCGATGACCGCGAGGTCGTCCGCGGCCTCGAGCGTCGAGCGCAACCGGCTCGCATCACTCAGCTCCCGGATCGTGAGAACGCCCGGTGCTCCCAGGGCAGCAGGGAGAACGGGCTCGCCGCCCGAGCAGATGACGAGCCGCTCGAAAGGGATCGGGCTCGACCGCTCGAGCAGTACTTCGCGTCGCCCGACGTCGAGTCCCACGGCTCGCGTGTCGAGTTCGAGTCGGATGTCGGCGTCGCTGAACGAGTCAGCCGAGCTGAGGATCGCGTCGTCCGGCTGGCGCTGGCCCGTGATCAGGCCCTTGGACACCCAGGTGCGGTCGTAGGGCGGCGCCGTCTCGGCGGAGAGCACCCGGACGTCGCCATCGAAGCCCTGGCGGCGCAGCTCGAATGCGCATTCGTGCGCGGCGATACCTCCGCCGACGATGAGGACGCTCAAGCGCTCTCGACCGCGAGCGCGTTCTGGATCGACCGCGCGGCCTTCAGCGTGCGTGCGGAATAACTCGAGATGCGGCTGATCGGCCCGGACACCGAGACCGCCGCAAGCGACCGCCCCCGCTCGTCGAGGATCGGCGCCCCGACGCAACCGAGACCCAGCGTCGTCTCCTGGCGGTCGTAGGACACGCCCTCCTCACGGGTGCGCCGTAGCTCGGTCATGAACACGTCCGGGTGCAGGATCGTGTGGCGCGTCATGCATGCGAGCCCTCCCTCGGCCACCCGCATCGCGAGGGGCTCAGGGCTGTAGGCGAGCACCGCCTTGCCGAGCGCCGTGCAGTGCGCCGGCATGCGTCCACCGATCCGCGTGGGCGACGGCTGGGGCGCGTGCCCGTGCAGCTTGCACACGTACACGACCTCGCTCCTGTCTAAGACCGCGAGGTGCACGGTCTGGCCGGTCGCCTCGTAGAGCTCCGTCAGATACGGCAGAGCCACCCTCGCCAAGGAGCCGTGGGGACCGATCCCCGCGCGGCTACCGAGCTCGAAGAGCCCCAGGCCGAGCGAGTACTCGACGCCCGTCCGCTCGATCAGGCCATGCCGCTCGAGCGTGGCGAGCAGCCGATGCGCCGTGGATTTCGTCAGTTGCGCCCGCCTGCCGACCTCGGTGACGCCCATGCATTCGCCCTCGCCGAAGACGTCGAGGACCGCGAGAACCTTCTCGGCCGACGTGCGTTTGTCGCTTGCGTTGGGCACGGACACGGGCGCTGCGTGGGGACGTATTATAACGATGATAATGTATCCCGCGTAATGCCGAAACTCGTCGATCACGCAGAGCGCCGTCTCGACCTGGCGCGGACGGTGTGTCGATGCCTGGAGTCCGAGGGCGTCCACGGCCTCCGGCTCCGCAGCGTCGCCAGGGCCGCGGGCGTCACGACCGGCGCCATCGCCCACTACTTCGAGAGCAAAGACGAACTCATCACTGCGGCGCTGGACGTCGCAACCGCTGAATCGACCCGTCGGGGAGAAGCGGAAGACCCCACCGACCTGGACGGGCTGGTCGAGCTTCTGCTGGCTGGGTCGCCAAACAAGGAGCACAACCTCCGCGGGTGGCGGGTCTGGATGAGCTTCTGGTCGCTGACGGCGTCCGACGAGCGCCTGGCGGCGGGGTCCGCCGCCAAGTACGACGAGTGGATAGCGCTGGTGGAGCGCGCCCTACGCAAGCTCGCCAGCCAAGGCAAGATCGCGGACGTCGACCTCGACCAGAGCGCCTTGAACCTGGTTGCGATGGTCGATGGGCTGGCGGTCCAAGCCTGCCTCGACGTCTCGAACTGGCCGGTGGAGCGCCAACGCAGCGTCACCCGTGACTGCGTGGAGCGTCTGCTGCGTCCACCCGACGGTCCGTAGACCGAGCGCACCCTCGAGGATGCGCTCGGCCCACTTGCCGGCTACTGAGTGCCGCTCCAGACTGCTCCGTATGCGGCCCGGAAGTCGAATGGAGCCGCGTACGGTCCCGTCGGCGGAGTGTTGTGCGTCCGGTCGTAGATCTGAACGCCGACGCCGGAGTTGTCGACCGGCTTCTCGCCCGCCAGGATGCGATTCAGGCTGTCCATGCCGGCGTACCCTTCCCACTCGATCGCGGTGCCGTAGCCGGAATGCTCCTTCTTGTCCTCCCGGACGAGCTTCATGAACGGCGGCGAGCCCTCGCCTCCGACAAGCGAGAACCTGTCCGCGCTTCCCGTCGCCCTCATCGCCGGCACCACCGACAGCATGATCGGCCCGTCGTACGAGGCTTCGATGAAGTCCGCCTTGGGGTTCTGCAGGATCGCCTGCTGAACCTTCGCTTGTAGCCTGGGCCCCAGGTCCGCGGCCGTGTACTCCAAGACCGTCAGCTCGCAGTCGGCGCAGTCCTCGTGCCCGTCGACATATCCCTCCTGGTAGCGCTCCGTCGCGACGAGCCCCTTCTCGGACAGGGAAATCGTCTTGGCCTTGCCGCTCGACTTGACCACGGTCCAGATGCCGAGTGCCCGGCCAAGCGCGAACGTCCAGTCCTCGAAGGTGCCTTCCACGTAACCCACCCGGTGGGTGAAGAGGGGCTTCTCGCAGTCGGCGGACTCGATCCCGATCACCGGAACCTTCGCGCGCTTCGCGCTCTCGAGCGCGGCCTGCACGGGGGCGCAGTCGACCGCGTACATCACGATTCCGTCCGCGCCGGCGGCGAGGGCCTGGCGGATGCCGCCCTGGATCCGGTTGGTGTCGTATTGCCCGTCGAACACCGTCACGTCCCAGCCGAGCAACTTGCCGGCCTCCACCCCGCCCCTGGCGCCGGCCGCCGGGACGGACCCCGCTTGCCCGATGGACATCCACCAGACGTTCTTGCCGCGCTGTGCCTTGGGGCCGGTCGACGGCGGAGCCTCATACGTGCCCTTGAACGCCTGTTCGAGCTCGGCCTTGAGGGGACCGAGCTTCGACGCGGACTGGCTTGGGGCTTTGTCGCCACTGTCGGAGTTCCCGCCACACGCGGACACCGCGATCAGGGTTACTGCAAGCAGGACACCTAGGCCAGCACGAGTCATCGAGTCTCCTCCAGTTGCTTAAACAGCAAGTCGGCGCTTCCCGAGAAACACGGCGAGGGCCACGCCAATGATCAGTGCCAGGCCGTTTACGTACAGGGCCACGTAGTCAGGGGCCCCGGCCAGGCTCAAGCCGCTGTTGAGCACCGCCAAGAAGAAGATGCCCACCATCGCCCCTCCGACGTTGAACCGTCCGGGCCTCACCGACGCGGCACTCAGGAATGCGGCGGCGAAGGCGGCCAGAGTGAAGTTGTCCCCCAGCCGAGGGTCTGCGCCACCGGTTCGCGCGACCTGGAGCACTCCCGCCATACCCGCGAGCACTCCGGCCACGACGAAGCTGAAGGCGAGCACGCGGTCGGTGCGCAAGCCGACCAGGCGCGCCGCCGACACGTTCGATCCCAGGGCGTACACGTAGCGCCCGATCGGCGTGTGATCCAGCAGGTAGTAGACCGCCACGGCAACCACCAGGAGCACGTAGGCGACATTCGGAATGCCGAGCGTCTCGCCAGAGCCGAAGTTGAAGACGGACTCGGGAATGTTCCCGGCGATCGCGACGCCGCCGCTCTCCTGGGCGACGATCCCGGCGGCGATCGTGGCCGTGCCGAGAGTCGCGATGACCGAGTTCACGCCCGCCACGGTGACGAGCAGGCCGTTGACCGTTCCGATCGTGAGACCGATGCCGATGCCGATCAGAGCCGTGAGGAGCACGGGCGTCCCGCTGCTCATGGTGTCGGCGACCACGATCGACGACAGGCCCGTGATCGCGCCGACCGAGAGGTCGAACTGCCCGCAGACAAGCGGGACCAGCGCGGCGAGCGCGACGATCCCGAGCACCGCTTCGTTGCCCAGGAGCGTCTTGAGATTGCCGGCTGTGGGGAAGGTGTCCGCCGTCTCGGAGTAGAGCGAGAAGAAGACGGCGATGGCCACGAGGCAGCCGACCAGGGCGTAGGCCTCGAGGTACGCCCTGAGCGGTCGTCGCCTCCGGCGGCCGCTGCGGGGCGCCAGCGCGCTGACCGAGGACGTGCCCGTGGGCGAGCTCACCCGACCGCCGCCTCGGTCGCGGCGCCGATGGTGCCGTGAACCTCGCGCTCGAGCCGCTCGAGCTGGAGCTGCTCCGCCGGCACGTCGTCGACGACCCGTCCGTCACGCAGGACGAGCGCCCGATCGCAGAACGTCGTGATCTCCTCGAGATCGGCGCAGACCACCAGGGCGCACGCCCCCTCGTCCGTGGCCTGCCGGATCAGCGCGTAGATCTCGGCCCTGGCCGCGATGTCCACGCCTTGCGTCGGCTCGTCGAGCAGCAGGACACGCGGCTCGCGGCGCAGCCACCGAGCGAGCACCACCTTCTGCTGATTGCCACCGGACAGCGTCGCGACCGGTGCGACCTCGCTCGATGCCTTGATGAGAAACGTTCCCAACAGGTTGCGAGAATCCGCCTGCTCGGCACCGTGCCGCAGACGCAGTCCGCGCCAGTAGTCGCGGAGCGTGGCGATCGAGAGGTTGTCGCTGACGCTCATGTCGGCGAACACCGCTTCGGCCCGATCCTCCGGGACGTACGCCAAGCCGGCTGCCATCGCGTCTCGCGGGCGGTAGCCCGCGCCGCGAGATCCAACGCCCAGGATCTCGCCCGACTCGACCGGCGTCAGGCCGAACAGCAGCCGGAGCAGGGTGGTGCGCCCCGATCCCAGCAAGCCGGCGATCCCGACCAGCTCACCGGCATGAACCTCGAACGATGCCTCCCGTACCGCCCCACCGACCAGTCCGTTGACCGCGAGCGCTTCGGGACGGTCGGACTGGGCGACCCTTCCGGCAGGCGAGCGCGTGGCCGGAGAGCGAGGTTGGAGGACGGCCACGCCGCCCATGATCAGCTCGACGAGCTGATCGTGATCGATGTGGTCGCCGTCCACCGTTGCTACCAGGCGACCATCGCGCAGCACCGTCGCCCGGTCCGCGACCGCGGTCGCCTCCTTGAGGCGATGAGTGACGAGCACGATCGTCTGACCGGCGGCCGCGTAGCGCCGCAGCGCGTCGAGCAGGATCACGGTCTCCTTCGCCGGCAGGCAGGCCGTCGGCTCGTCCAGGAAGACGATGCCTTGATCCACATCCTCCTGGTCCTGGAGCGCGCGAGCGATCGCCACCATCGTCTGCGTGGCGCGTCCGAGCTCGGCCATCTCGGTGTCAGGCGACGCCGGGATCTCAAACCGCGCCAGCACCTCCTCCGTCCGCCGGCGCACCTTTCTCCACTGGATGCGCATGCCCGTGCCGAGCTCGAAGCCTCGGCCGATGGCGAGGTTCTCGGCAACGGTCATGTCTTGGAACGTGGACGCCTGCTGGTGAACGAAGTGCAGTCCGCTCTCACGCGCGAGCCCCGGATTGAACGAGCTGGCGTCGTGCTTGCGCCCGGCCACCTCGATCTCGCCCGCATCGGCCGGGACGACTCCCGCCAGTGCCTTCAGCAAGGTCGACTTCCCCGACCCATTGCCGCCCAGCAGGACGTGAATCGTCCCCTGCTCGACGTCCAAGCCGACGTCGTCGAGCGCACGAGTCGCCCCGAACGACTTGCGCAGACCGCGGACTCGCAGGGCGCTCACAACATCACGGACAGATTCACCGTCGTCGTCTGATCGAGCAGGATGTACCGTCGGCGAATCAGCCAGCCGTGCGGGCCGCCGGACACCAGCGTGTCCTGCCGGGCTCCTGCCAGGACCTCCACGTCCAGCTCGATGCGCGTGCGGTAGAGCAGGAAGTGCGACTCGACCTCGAGGCTGTCGTCCTCCCCGTGCCACACCCTCACGTTGGTCACGAGATGCCGGGTGCGTGAGGGAGGCGCCTCTGCCCAGGCAAAGCCGGACCGGATTCGGTCGACCCGCTCGCGGAGTCCGGCGAGATC
>JAXDIH010000092.1:0-8533 GCA_034664105.1 Thermoleophilaceae bacterium | reverse complement strand
GTCGAGTTCCATGACCGCGGCGACCGGGTCGGGGTGGTCGGACACGTCAAGGCCCTCGGGCGCGGCAGCGGAGTCGAGGTGGACTCGCTGGCCGGGTTCATCTTCGAGGCCCGGGGCGGCCGGATTGCGCGGCTGGTCAGCTACAGCGACCCCCAGGACGCCCTCGACGAGCTCGGGGAGTAGCTTCCGATCCCGACCGCAATCCAGGGAGGAGAAGCCATGTCCCGTCTCCGCAGAGCCACGCTCGGGGCGGTCACCGCGCTGCTGAGTGCCGCTGTCGTCTCGGTCCCGCCTGCCACCGCCGACACCGTCCTGCCGTTCACCGACTACCAGGTCGGCGGAACGCTGACGGTCAAGAAGCTGGACCAGTCGATCACGCTGCCCGAGGAGTCCACCTTCAACGGCGCCGCCAACCTGACCACCGGCGAGCTCAGCGGCGACGTCTTCGTCCCGGAGTTCACCTCCACGATCAGAGTGCTCGCGATACCGACACAGGTCACGACGAAGCTCGACCAGGCGCAGCCGGTGCAGGGCACAATCGCGGTCGACGGCGGCAACGTCAGCATCCGGTCCAGCACCAGCGCGATCCTCAGGATCCGCAAGCTCGGGCTGGGCCTGCTCCGCGTGCCCACCACGTGCCGAACGGCCGAGCCGATCGTGCTGACGCTCGACTACGACGGCCCGCTCGCTTTCCCGCTGACTTTCGACGGGGTCACGACGATCCCGCGACTGACCGGCTGCGGTCTGCTCGGTCCGACCGTCGGCGCGCTCCTGTCGGGGCCCGGGAACGCCTACCACCTGACGCTCGCCCCGCCCTCCGGGAGCTAGGCCGGGCCAGGCGGGCGGCTACAGTCGGACCATGCCTGTGCCGCCCGTCACCGGCGCCATCCCGGAGAACCTGGCCGACCTCGTCGGAAACACGCCGATGGTGCGGTTGACGCGCCTGGCACCCGACTGCCACGCGGAGCTGCTCGGCAAGCTGGAGGCCTACAACCCGGCCGGCAGCGTCAAGGACCGCATCGGCGTGGCGATGATCGAGGTAGCCGAGGCCGAGGGGCGCATCGAGCCTGGCCGCAACACGATCGTCGAGTCCACGTCCGGCAACACCGGCATCGCTCTCGCGTTCGTCTGCGCGGCCAAGGGCTACGACCTGATCCTCACGCTGCCGCAGGGGATGAGCCGCGAGCGCGAGAACCTGCTGCGCCTGTACGGGGCGGAGGTGGTGCTCGTGGAGTCCATGGGCGGCATGGACGAGGCCGTGCAAGAGGCCCGTCGCATCTGCCGAGAGCGCGGCGACTGCTGGGTGCCCAACCAGTTCTCCAACCCCGCCAACCCGGACATCCACCGGCGCACGACGGCAGAGGAGATCTGGCGCGACACGGACGGGCGCGTGGACGTGCTGGTCGCGGGCGTGGGCACCGGCGGGACGATCACGGGCTGCGGCGAGCGGCTCAAGGAGCGCAATCCCGAACTGAAGGTCGTCGCGGTCGAGCCGAAGGCGTCTCCGGTGCTGTCCGGGGGGCTGCCCGGCCCGCACAAGATCCAGGGCATCGGGGCCGGCTTCGTACCCGAGGTCTTCAACCGCGAGGTGGTCGACGAGATCATCGCGGTCGATGACGAGGACGCGATCGAGACGGCCCGCCGCAGCGCCGCCCGCGAGGGCGTCCTGGCGGGGATCTCGGGCGGCGCCGCCCTGCACGCGGCGATCGAGGTCGGGTCGCGCCCCGAGATGATCGGCAAGCGGATCGTGGCGATCGTCCCCGACTCGGGCGAGCGCTACGTGAGCACGCCATTCTTCGCACCGTGATGGGCCTGGCGACATTCGCCCGCGTGGCGCAGGAGGTACGCGAAGACCTGAGCGCGGCTCAGCAGCGCGACCCCGCGGCGCGCAGCGTGAGCCGCGCCGAGATCCTGCTCACCTACGGCGGCGTGCAGGCGCTGCTGGCGCACCGCGTGTCGCACGCGCTGCACGAGGCCGGCGTGCCGCTGATCCCCGGCATCCTCGCCAACCTGATGAAGGTCGTCACCGGCGTGGAGATCCACCCGGCGGCGCGCATCGGCAGAGGGCTGTTCATCGACCACGGCGCCGGCGTGGTGATCGGCGAGACCGCCGAGGTGGGCGACCACGTGACGATGTACCAGGGCGTGACGCTCGGCGGCACCGGCTTCGCCCGCGGCAAGCGCCACCCGACCGTGGGCCACCAGGTGATGATCGGCTCCGGCGCCAAGCTGCTCGGGCCGATCGTGGTGGGCCCGCGCTCGAAGATCGGCGCCAACTCCGTGGTGATCCACGACGTGCCCGCGGACGCCACCGTTGTCGGCAACCCCGGACACCCCGTCCGCGTGGACGGCCGCCGGCCGGAGGGCCCGGACGCGGACTGGGCCCATCTGCCGGATCCGGTCGCCGACGCGATCAGCGGGCTCGCGAACCGCATGACCGAGCTGGAGGAGCTGGTGGCCGAGCAGACCGGCCGCAAGCCCGAAGGCGCGGAGATCAGGCGCCTGGAGCGCCGGCGCGGCCCGGACTCCGCCGGCGGCTAGTAGTAGACGCTGCGCGTCCGGTGGCGCGGGATGGCCTTGTACTCGGGCGCCTGCCCGCGGGTCCAGAAGCGCATGTCGAGCACGCGCGGCGGCACGCCGGCCCGGGCGCCCAGCTGCTCGCAGGCGTGCAGCGCACAGGCTCGGATCTCGCGCTCGGCCTGGCCCTGGGGCAGCAGCTCGCCGGCGTCGATGCGCCTCGCCAGGTCGGGGTCGTACCGGAGCACGCCGTCCACCCGCAGGACGTGCGGGACCAGGTTGTCGGCGAAGATCGTGAGCCGGTCGAGATCGTCGAGCTGCGCCACGCCCGCCAGCGCCAGGTCGTTGGCGACGATCTGGGCGCGCTTGTAGAAGCCGCGGTCGTCGAAGAAGCGCATGCCGCGCGCCAGCAGCGTGGCCAGGCGCTCGGCCGAGCGGCCGGCCTCCTCGACCAGGTCCAGGGCCGATCGCTCGCCCAGGAAGCGGCCCAGGTCGCGCAACGCCTCGGCGAAGAGTCGCATCAGCGGGTGCCCCGGCTCCTGGCCGAGCGTGGCGGCCACGCTGGCCGCGTCCAGCTGGCGCAGCTGCCCGGGCGTCCAGGGGCCGTGCGCCCGCGCGTGGTCGGCCATCGCCGCGGCCATCGTGAGATAGCCGGAGCGGCCGGGTCGCTTGCGCACCGTCGGCCACCAGCCCGACCCGAAGTTGATCGTGTCCAGCTGGAGCAGGTGGTCGGCGACGCGCTCGGGCGTCCCATCCAGGTAATGCGCGTCGGGATCGAGGCTCGGGGGCGGCCCTGCTTCGGGCTCGCGCGCGACGTCCAGGTCGATCGAGATGTAGCGGGCCGTCTCGGCAATCGAGCGACATTCCGTGCGCACCTCTTCGAGCAGCTGCATGCCTCCTTCCTACACTGCCCGGCGTGCCCGCCGCTTTCGAGTGCCGCGAGCTGTCCAAGCGCTACGGCGGCACCGTCGCGCTCGCCGGCGTCGATCTCGAGGTCCAGCCGGGTGAGCTGGTGGGGCTGCTCGGCCCCAACGGAGCGGGCAAGTCCACGCTTGTGAAGATCGCCTGCGGCCTGGTGCGGCCGTCCGGCGGCGAGGCGCAGGTGGCGGGCGAGCCGGCCGGGTCGGCGGACGCCCGGGCGGCGATCGGCTACCTGGCCGAGCTGTTCCGTTTCCCGGAGTGGCTGCGCGCCGACGAGCTGCTCACCCTGCACCAGCGGCTGGCGAGGTCCGAGGGCGGGGAGGCCGAGCGCGAGGAGCTGCTCGAGCTGGTGGGACTGAGCGAGGCGGCCGGCACGCGCGTGGGCGCCATGTCCAAGGGCATGCAGCAGCGGCTGGGGATCGCGCAGGCGCTGGTGGGGACCCCGCGGCTGCTGATGCTCGACGAGCCCACCAGCGCGCTCGACCCGGTCGGGCGCCGCATCGTGCGCGACCTCCTGCTCGAGCTCAAGCGGCGCGGCGTGGCGGTGCTGCTCAACTCGCACCTGCTCAGCGAGGTCGAGCGCGTGTGCGACCGTGTGGCGATCCTCGTCGGCGGCCGCATCGTGGCGCGCGGCAGCCCGGCCGAGCTGGCGCGCGCGGGTGGGGTGGAGGTGGAGCTGGAATCCGGCGTGCGCGCGTTCCCCGAGGCGATGCGCGAGCAGGTGCCGGAGATCGTGGCCGAGCTGGTCGCGGCGGGCGAGCGCGTGTACGGCGTGCGAGTGCTGTCGTCGACGCTGGAGGACACGTACCTCGAGGCGGTTGAGGGAGTGGCGGCCTCGTGAGCGGCGCGCTGGCGATCGCCGGCTACGCCCTGCGCGAGTCCACCCGCAGGCGGGTGTTCGTCGTGGTGCTGCTGCTCACGGCGGCCTTCCTGGTCCTCTACGGGATCGGCACCGAGGCCGCCTTCGACTCGGTCGACGCCCAGGCGGCTGGTGCGGTGCTGAACGTCGACGACCAGGTGCTCACCGGCTCGACGCTGCTCGGCCTGGCGATGTTCACCACGCTGTTCCTGGGCTGCGTGCTGGCGGTGTTCCTGACGCTGGGAGCGGTACGCGGCGACGCCGAGCGCGGGCTGCTCCAGCCGCTGGTGGTGCGGCCGCTGGGTCGCACCGCGCTGCTCGGCGGCCGCTTCGCCGCCGCGGCCGGCGTGTGCGCGGCGTACGTCGCGACCGTCTACACCGCCGCGACGGTGATCACCGGGCTATCCGGCGGCTGGTGGCCGGCCGACCCGGTGAGCCCCGGCCTCGGCCTCGTCATGGGCGTGATCCTGATCGCCGCGCTGTCCCTGCTCGGCTCGATCTTCCTGTCGGCCAACGCCAACGGGATCGCCGTGTTCATGGCCTTCGGCGCGGGGCTGGCCGCCGGACTGCTCGGCCAGATCGGCGACGCGCTGAACGTCGACACCCTCAAGAACGTGGCCGAGGTGGCCTCCTGGGTGCTGCCCTTCGAGGCGCTCTACCAGGGTGGCCTGAACTCGCTCACCGAGAGCGTGGGCGGGAACACGGCGCTGATCGTGCAGCTGGGCCCCTTCGGGGGCGCGCAGGAGGCCGGCCCCCTGCTGTGGCCGTGGAGCGTGGCCTACCTGCTGCTGCTGGCCGCGGCCGCCCGGGCAGCCTTTGCGAGGCGCGACCTGTAGCGGTAGGGTCCAGCCATCCGGAAGGTCCTTGCAGCACTCGGGGTCGTCGTAGTAATGGTGTGGTCCGGCTGCGCCACGGGCCTCGGCGGCGACACGGTCAACTCGTCAGGCACCAGGACCGTCATCTCCGGCGAGGTGATCGGCAACACCGGCGGTGACGTCGAGTACTGGGTGGAGTACGGGACCACGCCTTCGTACGGCTCCGCGAGCGCCCACAACACCACGTTCGACACGCAGCCGAACGAGGCGCGTCAGGTATTCGTCAAGCTCACCGGGCTGCAGCGCTCGACCTCGTACCACTTCCGCGTCTGCGCCCAGGACTCTCAGCAAAGCGGAGGACCGGGGTGCGGCTCGGACCGGGAGTTCACGACCCCGAACCTCGAGTGTGGCGACACGATCACCCAGGACTTCACGCTGAGCGCCGACGTGACCTGCGAGTCCTTTTCGACGGACGGCCTGATCGTCGGAGCGGACGGCATCGACATCAACCTCAACGGGCACACCCTGCGGGGTCCCCTGATGGGCTTCCTGGACTCGGGGTCACCACTCGCAATCAGCAACGCCGGCGGTCACGACGACGTGACTATCCGCAACGGGACAGTGACGTCTTGGGGCTCGGCGATCGTGGCGACCGGAGCCAGCTTCATGGTGATCCGGAAGGTCAGCGCCGTCGGGAACACCTCCGGCATCACCCTCCGGGGCGGGGAGAGCAACACGATCAGGACCAGCGGGATGACGGGCAGCCGCTTCCGTTCCGGGTTGTTCGTCGACGGCAGCGATGCCCTTGTGGTTGCCGACTCGTCCGGCACCAAGTGGGACGTGGAGGGCAACGACAACCGGCTCGTCCGCAACCAGATCGGCGACGCGGGTCAGTTCGCGATGTGCCTGTACGTCTTCGGGCACGGCAACCGAATCGCCGACAACACCGTGGGCGGCTGCCCCGCCGGCAACCTGGTGCTCGCCGCGGGCGCCAACAACGTGATCCTCCGGAACGAGACGTCGGGCGCGCCGAGCGACCCCTCGACGAGCGGTGAGCCGGATGGCATCTTCGTCGGACCGTTCACCGCGAACACGCTGCTGCAGGGCAACTACTCGCACGACAACGACGACGACGGCTTCGACGTGCGCGGCACCGGCACCCGGCTCCAGGACAACCGGGCCGAGAACAACGGCGACTGGGGCATCGACGCGGTCGCCGGCGTGACCGACCTCGGCGGTAACACGGCAAGCGGCAACGGCAACGCGCCGCAGTGCCACAACGTGTTCTGCCGGTAGGCCTCCGCCCGCGCTTCTATCCTCGCGAGGGTGAGTACACCCGTCGCCACCGAGAGCCTGCTGGAGGGCCTCAACGAGCCCCAGCGTCAGGCCGTGCTGCACACCGACGGGCCGCTGCTGATCCTCGCGGGGGCCGGTTCCGGCAAGACCCGGGTCCTGACCCACCGGATCGCGCACCTGGTCGGCACCGGCCAGGCCAGCCCCGGTGAGATCCTCGCGATCACCTTCACCAACAAGGCCGCGCAGGAGATGCGCGAGCGCGTGGAGGGGCTGATCGGCCCGCGGGCGCGGGCGATGTGGGTGATGACCTTCCACTCCGCCTGCGCGCGCATCCTGCGTGCCGACGCCGAGCGGCTCGGCTACACGCGCGGCTTCACGATCTACGACGAGCAGGACTCCATGCGCCTGGTCAAGAACTGCATCGACGAGCTGGACATCGACCCCAAGCGCTTCCCGGCGCGGGGCATCCGCCGCCAGATCTCGGACGCCAAGAACGCGCTGCTCGACGCCGAGGCGCACCGGCTCAAGGTCGGCAGCTTCTTCGAGCAGACCGCCGCTGACGTGTACGACCTCTACGAGCAGCGGCTGCACTCGGCCAACGCGATGGACTTCGACGACCTGCTGTTCCGCTGCGTGAACCTGTTCGAGCTGTTCGACGACGTGCGCGACCGCTACCGGCGCGCGTTCCGGTACGTGCTGGTCGACGAGTACCAGGACACCAACCAGGCCCAGTACCGCTGGCTGCGGCTGCTCGGTCAGGAGCACCGCAACCTGGCCGTCGTCGGCGACGACGACCAGTCGATCTACCGCTTCCGCGGCGCCGACATCCGCAACATCCTCGACTTCGAGGATCACTTCCCGGACGCGACGGTCGTGAAGCTCGAGCAGAACTACCGCTCCACGCAGACGATCCTGAAGGCCTCCAACGCGGTCATCTCGAACAACCGCTCGCGCAAGGACAAGTCGCTCTGGTCCGAGCTCGGCCAGGGCGACCCGGTGCACGTGCGCGAGCTCGAGGACGAGCACGCCGAGGCGCGCTTCGTCGTCTCCGAGATCGAGCGCCTGGTCGACCAGGGCGGCTCGCGCGACGACATCGCGGTCTTCTACCGCGCCAACGCCCAGAGCCGCGTGCTCGAGGACATGCTCGTGCGCTACGGCGTCTCCTACCAGGTGATCGGCGGCACCCGCTTCTACGAGCGGGCCGAGATCAAGGACGCGATGGCGTACCTCACGCTGCTCGTGAACCAGAGCGACACGGTGGCGTTCGGGCGCGTCGTCAACTCGCCCCGCCGCGGCATCGGTCAGACCTCGCAGGCGCGCCTGGTGGGTCACGCGAACACGATCGGCGCCCCGGTCTGGGACGTCGCCTCCGAGCCGGAGAAGGTCCCGGGGCTGGGCACCGCCGCTGTCAAGGCGGTCGGGCGCTTCATGTCTGTGATGGAGCGGCTGCGGGAGCGCGTGGACGGCGGAGCGGGGGTGGGCGAGCTGCTGGCCGAGACGCTCGAGGAGAGCGGCTACACCGAGGCGCTGCAGGCCGAGCGCACCGTCGAGTCGCAGGTGCGGCTGGAGAACCTCGAGGAGCTGGTGGGGGTAGCCCGCGAGTACGACGCCACCGCCGAGGAGCCGTCTGTCGAGGAGTTCCTCCAGCAGATCGCGCTCTTCTCCGAGCAGGACAACCTGCAGGACGAGCAGGGGCTGGTCACGCTGATGACGCTCCACAACGCCAAGGGGCTGGAGTTCGACACCGTGTTCATCATCGGGATGGAGGACGGGGTGTTCCCGCACTCGCGTTCGATCGAGGCCGGCGACCTCGAAGAGGAGCGCCGGCTCGCGTACGTGGGGATCACGCGCGCCAAGCGCGAGCTGTACCTGACCTACGCCCGCACGCGTGCCCTGTTCGGCAACCGCGACTGGAACCTGCGCAGCCGTTTCGTGGACGAGATCCCGATCGAGCTGACCGACCGCGAGGAGCAGGGCCCGGTGGGCCGCGAAGCCGCATCCAGATGGGGCAGCGGCACCGCGACTCCGCCCGAGCCGAGCGGCCCGGGTGCGATCTTCGCGCTGGGCGACGACGTGACTCACGCGAACTTCGGCGAGGGCGTCGTGGTGGGCGTGGAGCCCGGCG
>JAXDIH010000045.1:0-3333 GCA_034664105.1 Thermoleophilaceae bacterium | reverse complement strand
AGCGACGAAGTCGCTCGCGGTCAGGAGCGAAAACCAAGCCCTGCAAGGAAGAGGGGGAAGGACAGTGCTTCGCACGGCCTTCCCCCGATGACACAGCAGGGCGCAGGTTTGCAGCCCTGAGCGCGAGCGACGGGACTCGAACCCGCGACCTCCGGCGTGACAGGCCGGCGCTCTAACCAACTGAGCTACGCCCGCGTGCGCGACCGCCGAGCATAGCGTTCGGTCGCCGCTAGGGGGCCTCGCCCCCGTCGCGACCCCGCCTGTCCTTGATGTGCGTGACCCCGAGCCACACCAGGAACGCCAGCACCGGCACGAAGTAGGCGATCGAGGTCAGCCAGTGCCCGGCGTGCGCGAAGTACATCGCCTCTGAGTCTGGCAGGCGTGCCGCGTCAGGTGTTCGCCTGGGAGAGCAGCCAGAGCGCCAGGCTCGTGAAGCCCACCATCACCGCGAGCATCCAGTACTGCGACCGCACCGCCTGCTTGGCGTCGGCGTACAGCGCCAGCGCCCGGTCGTGCGCCAGCGTCAGCCCCGCGGCGTGCCCGAGCACCACGAACGCCACCTGCCAGTACCAGGTGGCGGTGGCTCCGATCAGGCCGTAGTCGATCTGGTTCGTGGCCGTGCCGAACAGGTCGGACCCCTTGCCCAGCGGGTCAGACGCCAGGAACACCATCGCCTGCCCGCGGAACAGCAGGTAGGTCCAGTAGTGCGCCATCACGTAGGCGAAGGCGATCGGCACCAGCGACGGCGCGAACGCGCGGGTCAGCGTCTCGGCGCTGAAGCCCCCGCCCACGCTCTTGGCCCCGAGCACTCCGAGCCGGAAGAACGCGTACACGAGCAGGACCGCGACGGTCAGCCCCACCAGGAAGGTCAGCTCGAACGCCGGCTGCGGCGACAGCCCGAGGTTCTCGAAGAACTTGGAGATGTCGGGTGCGATGCCGGTCCAGATCGGCGCCTCGCCCGCCCCGTCGAAGCTGACCGAGCCGATCATCACGGCCAGCAGCGGCGCGGTGCCCGGCCCGGCCTTGAAGTGAGCCAGCCCGGCCAGCGGCGGCCGCACACCCAGCACGCGGTCGCGGGTCTCGAACACGGAGATCCGCGAGAACAGGTTGAAGTAGACCGAGTAGGTCTCGCCGCGCGTGCTCCAGGCCTCCACGCCGTACAGCGCCATCGCGATGAACGTCAGCGCCGAGTACGCGAGTGCGGCGATCGCGACGGTCTCGGGCTTGTCGCCGCCCGAGATCACCAGCTCGAGCACCGCGAACGCGAAGACCCCGACCGCCGCCGGCCAGTGGCCCAGCCAGCTCGGATAGGCGAGCGGCTCCGGGAGCCCGCCGCGCGCCACGCGGCCGGCCGCCCACCCCACCGCCCGGCCGACGGCGCGCCACGGGTTGAACGCGCGGAAGACGTCGCCGAACAGCACGCTCACCGGGACGAGACCGATCCAGAAGACCACGTAGACGAACGTCGGCGCGAAGTTGGCCGCCGGGCTCTGCGTGCCCCGCAGTCCGCTGTAGATCACCACTCCCAGCAGGAACACGCCGATCGCGCCGCAGAGGATCTCCACCGGCCGGCTGGCCGGCACGCGTCCCAGGAGGCCGGGCAGCGGCCGCCAACGGGCGCGCTCGAGCTTGGGCTCGGGCCACAGCACCGCGAGCGCCACGAAGGAGATCACCAGCACCATCGCGGCGGCCCAGCCGAACAGCCACTCGGGGATAGGCAGATCCGAGCGACCGATCAGTCCGCCCGCGTGGGCGAACAGGGTGATCACGACGGCCCGACGAGCAGGCGGGCCAGCAACGGCTCCTTGCCGGCATCCTCCGCCGCGTGGCTCTCGATCTCGAAGGCGCCTTCCGCATCCGCCTTGAACTTGAAGCGAGCCGGCTTGCCGGGCGCCGCCTCCTTCTCGATGTCGTAGCCGTGCAGGTGGATCTGATCGGGGATGTCGGAGGTGACGACGATCCGCACGGTGTCGCCCTTGGCGACCCTGATCGTCTTCACGTCACCGTCGATCACGCCGCCCTTCACGTTGATTTGGAAGACGGTCGGCTTGGGCTGTACCTCCGATTGGGTCTCGGTGCCGCCGGACTGGGCCTGGGGCGTCGTCGAGGGCGGCGAGCCGTTGTCGTCTCCCGGTCGGGCGACGATGAAAGCGACGACGGCAACCGCCAGGGCGGCGACGACCAGCCCGATGCGCTGGTTCCTGGACATGGCGGCGGAGAAGTATGGCAACCGCCGGTCGGGCGAATGTAAGCTCCCGCCCATGCCCGCTCGGGACCAGCGCCTGCTGATCGGTGCCGCCATCGGCACGTCGGCGCTGTTGCTGCTGGCCGCGCTGGCAGGGCACGAGGATCTGCTCGCCTACGCGGCGCCGCTGTTCCTGCTGGCGGTGCCGCTGCTGGCAGGCCGCTACGTCGGCGAGGATCGGCTCGAGCGGCTCCGCGGCACAAGCGTCCCCGCACCGTGCCGGCGACCGCCGGTGGGCACCAAGCCGGCGACCCGCCGGGCGGCTGCCCTGCTGCCGCGCGGCGGCCGGTTGATCGCCGAGGCGCTGGCCGTGCGCCCGCCGCCCCTGCTCGCACAGAGCTAGGCGCCCGGTCCGCGGTCTCCCGTAGCCCGGGCGCGACGACGCCCGAGTCAGGGAGCTTCCGTGAACTCGATCCGCGGCGCGGTCGCAGCGGCACTTGTGGTGCTGTGCGTGGCCGCTCCCACAGCAGTCGCCCATCAGGGCAACCCGAACTACCGATCCGATGTGCGCTCGATCGCGCCGGCCGTGCCGGGCCTGGACGCGCACGTCCTCAACTTCGACGACCGCATCGAGCTGGACTACGAGGGCAACCGCGACGTGGTGGTCGAGGGCTACCGCGGCGAGCCGTACCTGCGCTTCCGGCCCGGCGGCCGCGTGGAGGTGAACCGGCGCTCTCCGGCCGGCTACCTCAACGAGGACCGCTTCGGCAACAGCGCGGTGCCGGCGCGCGCGAACCGTCGCGCGGCACCCGAATGGCAGCCGGTCGCCGAGAACGGCCGCTACGACTGGCACGACCACCGCATCCACTGGATGGGCCAGGGGACGCCGCCGCAGGTGAAGGACGAGTCGAAGCCGGCGAAGGTGTTCGACTGGACCATCCCGGTCGACGTGGCCGGGCGCCGCGCGACGGTGCAGGGGACGCTCGAGTGGATGGGCAAGCAGGGCGGCGGATTCCCGGCCGGCGCCGCTGCCTCGCTCGCGGTCGCGCTGCTCGCGGGCGGCCTGCTGGTCGTGTTCGTGCGCCGCCGCCGCGCGCGGCCGGCGGCGACGAAGGAGGCGTGGTGAGGTGGGCCGCTCCGATCCTGGC
>JAXDIH010000002.1:0-17504 GCA_034664105.1 Thermoleophilaceae bacterium | reverse complement strand
ATCGCGTTGATGGAGCTGATCTCCTTCGACGAGGAGGGCAACTGCCTCAACTCGTCGTTCATGGACTACCTCATCCCGACTGCGCTCGAATGCCCGGACTTCGAGTTGGGGGAGACGGTCACGCCGTGTCCGCACCACCCGCTCGGTGCCAAGGGCGTCGGCGAGTCCCCGAACGTCGGCTCTCCGCCCGCGATCGTGAACGCGGTCATCGACGCGCTGCACGAGACTCACGGCGTCGAGCACATCGACATGCCCTGCACCCCGGCGCGCGTCTGGGCCGCGATGCAGGGACGACCCGAGCCGCCGCAGTGATGCCGGCGGCGATGGCCCGGCGGGCGCGCGAGCTCACCGAGCACGGCGAGGCGTTCGTGAGTGCAACGGTCGTCCGGGCGCAACGCCCGACGAGCGTTGAGGCCGGGGACGCCGCGCTGGTCCTCGCCGACGGGAGCGTCGAGGGCTTCGTCGGCGGCTCCTGCGCGGAGCACAGCGTGCGCGCCTACGCGTTGCAGGCGATTGCGAGCCAAGAGGCGCTGCTGCTGCGGATCCTTCCGTTCGGCGATGAGGCCGAGACCGGACCCGAGGGCAGGGAGGCCGCCAGGGAGGAGGGCGCCGTGACCGTCGAGAACCCTTGCCTGTCCGGGGGCGCGATCGAGATCTTCCTCGAGCCGGTCGTGCCGGCGCCGCGTGTGCTCGTGGTGGGCGACACGCCGATCGCCGCCGCCGTCGTGGCCCTCGGCGCCGAGCTCGACCTCGACATCGTGGCCGTCGACGGCGACGAGCTGGAGGCCAAGCCGGGCGACCTGGCGCTCGTGGTGGCCGCGCACGGGCGCGACGAGCTGCACGCCCTGCGCACCGCCCTCGAAGCGGGCCTGCCCTACGTCGGCCTGGTGGCCAGCGGCAAGCGCGGCGACGGGGTGCTCGGCGAGCTGCGCGGCGACGGCGTGCCGGCGGAGCTGCTCGATCGGATCGACGTCCCCGCCGGACTCGACATCGGGGCGCGCACGGCCGCGGAGATCGCGCTGTCGATCCTCGCCGAGGTGATCGCGGTCCGTCGGCGCGAGCCGGCCGCCGCGAAGACCGCCGTAGATCCGATCTGCGGCATGACGGTCGCCGCGGTCCCCGGCACAGCCTCGCTGCGGCACGGCAGCGAGACGGTCTACTTCTGCTGCGAGGGCTGCAAGTCCCAGTTCGCCCTGGCACACCAGCATGCCGGCGCGGACTGATCCGTTCGTCACCGGGCTTGTGCTGGGCGCCGGCGGGTCGAAGCGCCTCGGTCGACCCAAGCAGCTGCTGCCCTACGGCGACGGCACGCTGCTGGGTCACGTCGCCGCCACCGCACGTTCCTGCGGCTTCGACCAGACGATTGTCGCCATCGGCGGCTCGGCGGCCGCCGTCCGCGCTGGTACGGACCTCGCGGGCGCCGAGGTGGTCGTCAACGACGCCTATGGGGAGGGGTGCTCGTCCTCGATCGCGGCAGCGCTGGCCGCGGTCGACGTGCGCAGCGACGTCATGGTGCTGATGCTCGGGGACCAGCCGGGCGTGACCGCGGCGACGGTGCGGTCGCTGCTGGCCGGGCGCGGCGACGCGCCGCTGGCCGTGTGCCGTTACGACGACGGCGACGGCCATCCGATCGCCTTCGCTCGCGGGGTCTTCGGCGACCTCGCCGACCTTCACGGCGACAAGGGGGTGTGGCGGCTGCTCGACCGGCGCGCCGCCGAGGTGGCGAGGGTCCCGATCGCGGGTCCCGTCCCTCGTGACGTGGACACGCCCGATGACTACCAGGCCGTGCTCGACGCCCTGACGGCCGCATGAGCGAGGAGATGCGTCACCTGGTGCCGGACGTAGAGACGCTGGCCCAGCGCCTCGCGGCGGTCGACTACCTGGTCGACGAAGGCCTCGCGACGTCGATGTTCCTCAGCCTCCGCCTTCCGCAACCGCTGCTGCTCGAGGGCGAGGCGGGCGTCGGCAAGACGGAAGCGGCCAGGTCACTCGCGGCGGTGCTCGACACGCCGCTGATCCGGTTGCAGTGCTACGAGGGGATCGACGCGGCGGAGGCGCTCTACGAGTGGAACTACCCGCGCCAGCTGCTCAGCATCCGGCTCGCCGACTCCGACGACTCGGCCCTGACCGAGGAGGACCTGTTCGGTTCCGAGTACCTGATCCGGCGACCGCTGCTGCGAGCGCTCGAGCACCCCGGCCCGCGGCCTGCCGTGCTCCTGATCGACGAGATCGACCGCGCGGACGACGACTTCGAGGCGTTCCTGCTCGAGCTGCTGGCGGACGCGAGCGTGACGATCCCCGAGCTGGGCACGATCACCGCCACTCATCCGCCGATCATCGTCTTGACGTCCAACCGGACACGCGACCTCCACGACGCCGTGAAGCGCCGCTGCCTGTACCGCTGGATCGACTACCCGACGCCGCAGCGCGAGGTGGAGATCGTGCGCCGGCGGGTGCGGGGCTCCTCTGAGACGCTGGCGGTGGAGGTGGCGAATGCTGTGGCACGCATGCGCGACAGCGACGTGCAGAAGCCGCCCGGGATCGCGGAGGCGATCGACTGGGTGGCTGCCCTGAGCCTGCTCGGCGTCGAGCACCTCGACGCGGCGGCGGTGAACCTCACGCTGGGGTCGGTGCTGAAGTACGACGAGGACCAGGAGGTGATCCGCGCGGCCGGCCTGGAGCAGCTCGTGCGCAGCGGTGGCTGACTTCCAGGTGGAGACGATCCACCTGGACCTGCCGGCGCTCGCCGGAGCCCTCGGCCAGCGCCTGCGGGCGGCCGGTGTGCCGGTGACGCCCGAGCGCTCCGCCGGCTTCGCGCAGGCCTTGACGCTGGTGCGTCCAAACAGCCGGCGGCGGCTGTACTGGACCGCCCGTTCGGTCTTCGTCTCCGACCAGTCCCATGCCCAGGCCTTCGATGCGGTCTTCAGCTCGATCTTCGGCGGCGCCGCTGAGACCGAGACCGCGGAGCCGGACGACGAGCGGCCCGCTGACGATCGTGTGGCCGCCCCCGCGAGACGGTCGGACCAGGAAGGGCAAGCCGTTGGCGCGTCGGCGACGCCGCGCTCGGACGGCGACGAAGCCGACGAGCCGGAGGTCAAGGTCCCGCTGGCGCTGGCGAGCGACGAGGAGCGTCTCGCCGGCAAGCGCTTCGACGCGCTGGAGCCGGATGAGCTCGCCCGGCTCTACCGTCTGATGTCGCGCCTGGAGCTCGCGACGCCGCTGCGGCGCACCCGACGCTACGAGCGGGGCCGCCACGGCCAGCGAATCGACATGCGGCGGACGCTGCGCGGCAGCCTGCGCTCCGGCGGCGATCCGATCCGGCTCGCGCGCCGCCACCGCCGCACCGTCCGCCGCCGCCTGGTGATGCTGTGCGACATCTCCGGCTCGATGGAGCCGTACGGGCGCGCCTACCTCCAGTTCATGGCCTGTGCCGCTGGCAGCGGCGCGCACGCGGAGGCGTTCGCCTTCGCCACTCGGCTCACCCGCTTGACGCGGGCGCTGGCCTCCCGCCACCCGGAGCGGGCGATCCAGCGCGCCGCGGCCGCGGCGCCGGACTGGTCGAGCGGGACCCGGATCGGATCCGCGCTCAAGGAGTTCAACGACCGCCACGGCCGCCGCGGCATGGCCCGCGGCGCCGTGGTCGTGATCCTGTCCGACGGCTGGGAGCGGGGGGACCCGCAGCTCGTGAGCCAAGAGATGGAGCGCCTCTCGCGCCTCGCCCACCGGATCGTCTGGGTTAACCCCCGCGTGGGGTCGAGCGGGTTCGCCGTACGGGCCGGTGGCATGGTCGCCGCGCTCGAGCACTGCGATGCGCTCGTCAGCGGCCACAGCTTCGAGGCGCTTGGGGAGGTTGTGGACGCGATCGGCGCGGCGTCGTGGAGCGAGCCGCCGGCGTTCGAGGCTCCCGTGCAGGAGGAAGACGAGCCGTGGGCCAGCGCGACGCCGGTGCCCGGCAGCTCGGTCGCGATGCCCAGCGGCTACGGCCCCAGCAGGGGCAACACGACCCCGGGATGGGGGAAGCGTGACGACGGGTAAGACCTGCATCTACCCCGGGTGTGAGCGGCCCGCTGTCCCTCCGAATCCGCTGGGTGGGCCACAGCCGGCATTCTGCGATCGGGAGGACCACAACGCCCTCACCGCCCATCAGGAGCGCGAGCGTCTCGCGTCCCGGACCGCTGCGACGAACGAGGAGGATGACTAGTGGCTGACGAGGCCTACCGCGCGGTGTTCCTGCGCGTGCACCCGACCGGCAAGATGGTGCTGAGTCTCACCACGGAGTCCGACGGCAGGGAGTCCGAGTACGCGACCCTCGTCGCCGGCGAGCTGGGCGTGCCGCCCCTCGACGTCAAGGTGGTCCCGGCGGACACCGACCGCTTCGGCGTCGGACATGGCTACAACACGAGTCCATCGGAGGGCACCACCGAGGCGATCGTCCGCGCGACCGAGCGCATCCGCGACAAGGCGAGGCTGCTCGCTGGCGCGGCGCTGGACGCCGACCCGGACACGCTCACGCCGGCGCGGGGTGGGTGGGCCGCCGGTGACGGCAGCGACCCGGCGCAGGTGAAGACGATCGAGGACATCGCCCTGTACGCGCACGGCACCGGGGCGCTGCCGCCCGGTGTGGAGGGCGGTCTGGACGCGCAGACCGTCTACCGCGACTGAGCGTCCAGGTGACCCTCGAGCATCACTTGGACCTCGTCCTTGACCTTGAGCGCGCCGAACAGGGCGGAGTAGGGCTTCATGCTGAATGCGGTCTGGGTGACGACCGCGCTGCCGCTGAGCTCGCCGCCGTCGCCGCTGACGAGGTCGAACTCGACCGGCTGGGTGTTGCCGACGATCGTCAGGTCTCCCCGCGCGCGCAGCATGTCGCCGTCGGCCTCCACGCCGGTCGAGCGGAAGGTGATGTCCTGGCGGCGGAGGATCTCGTCGTCGATCGTCTGATGGATGCTGGTCTTGTCGTCGTCTCCGAGCGCCTGCATTCCGCCGGTGCCCTCCTGCACGCGCAGCGACGTGGCGTCGGCGGTCAGCTCGATGCTCGTGCCCGCCGGGTCGTCGGCGACCACGAGCGTCGCGTCCCAGCCGGTGACGTGGATGAGGAGGTCGTGTCCGGCCTTCGCCGCTGCTCCCGATCGCTTCGTCCTGACTGCGAGCGTGGCATTGTCGGGCCCAAGCCGGTATGTGCCCGCCTGGATCGACACGAGGCGAGCATATAGCCGCGACCCCGGAAAAGGAGAACCCACCGAATGGCAGTTGAACTGGATCATCGCTTCTCGACGTCGAAGTCGATCGACGACAGCTTCGCCGCGATCACCGACCTCGAGCGCGTCGTCCCGTGCGTCGAGGGCGGGCGCGTGCTGGAGACGACGGGGCCGGAGTCGGTCAAGGCCGAGATCGTGATGAGGATGGGGGCGATGTCGCTCACGTTCACCGGCACGGTGGAGGTGGCGGAGCAGGATCCCGGGGCGCACACCGCGCTGCTGCGCGTGAAGTCCCAGGAGGCCGGCGGTCAGGGGCACGCCAACGCGGAGGTCGCGCTACAGCTCGAGGACGGCGGCGGCACGATCCACACCAAGGCGCAGATCACCGGGAAGGCGGCCTCGATGGGAGAGGGCGTGGTAATCGGCGTGCTCGACGCGCTGATCACCGACTTCACGGGAAAGCTCGGCGAGCTCTGACGCGCCGATGGCGATCGTCCGGATGCGAGAGATCCGCGAGGGCGAGGTGCCCTTCGACGGCGGGACCGCGATCCAGGATCCGGCCGAACGGCCGGCCTTCCGCGGCAACGGCCCGGATGACTACGTCTGCGTGCGCTGCGGCAACCTGCTCGCCAAGTCGATGCACCCCGTGCAGATGACCAAGAAGGTCCGGGTCCGCTGCGCGCGCTGCTCGACCGTGAACGTCGCGGTCACCGACGAATCCGACGAGCCTCCCCGCCGCTAGCCCTCGCCGTCTCCCTCGTCGCGCGCCGCCTCGAGGTGGATGCCGAGTGCCGTCGCGAGCGGATCCGCCGCCGCGACCATCTTGAAGACGCCGACGTTCGGGCCGACGGCGGTGAGCACGTCAGTGACCTCGTCTACCGACGCGCCGGCGTCCAGGGCGGCGCCGACGTGCAGCAGGTACGACGCTTCGTCGCCGCCGGTGGCGATCAGCGCGGCGAGGTTCACCAGGGCGAATGACTTGGCGTCGAGGTCCGAGCCCTCCACGGCCTCCTCGACGCGGATCGCGACCAACTCGGCGATCGCGCTCTGATCGTTGTCGTGGATGTTCTGCAGCGCGTCGCGCTGCTCGTCAGTTGTTTGGGGAGCGTGGCAAGTGGGTCATCGCTGTATAAGCGCGCTTGGCTACGCGGTGCGCCCTGCTTTTGGTGGGTGGTCTTCGCGTAACCTGCCGCGTGTGGTGTGGCCGTCGAAGGACCGGGCTGACTACCAGGGCAATCCTCGCCCCAAGCGGGCGACCCGTCTTTTCCGGGAATGGGCGGGTCCGATCGTGCTCGGGGGTGTGTTCGGCGTGATCGTGGGTCGGCTGATCGAGCACGGCGACTGGATCGGGCTCGTCGTGGTGTGGGTGGTTTGCGTGGTCTTGCTGCGTTTCTACATCCGCTTTCGGGCGCGTCGTCGGCCCAGCCGTTCGCCGGCCGACTAGTGGGCCAGTTGGGGCAAGTGGTCATTCGATGTATAAGCCCCCTCGGTCGTACGCTGGGCCACATGCGCCTCACTCGGAACCCTTGGTACTGGGCGGCATCAGCGTTGTTGCTCACGGCGGCGGTGCTGAGTCTCGCCAGCGTGCGGCCCGCCAGCACGTTTGCTTGCATTGCCGCCCTGTTTCTGATTCTCGTGGGCTGGCGCTCGGCCTCTTGAGGTTCTGGCTCTGGACACCGCTGGGACCCTCGGTGCATGGACCCAGATGCCGACGCTCGTGTCCTGCTTGGCCTGCTGCTCGATGAGCCCACCCGCCACGGTACGGATCACTGTTCGGCAGGAGCCGCTCTAAGGGGCGGCCGACCTACGACACCTTGAGGAACTCGCCTTGGACCTTCGTCAGAGCGTCGGGGACGACCTTCAGAACGTCGTGTAGCTCGCTCAAGCTCTTAGCTCCTAGGCCCGTCATCGTGACCATAACGCTGTACTTGTCGTGCGAATCGCGGTTCGCGTAGAGGCCGCAACTGAAGCCAGCGTCGTCCAGGGCGCGGAAGGCGCAAAGCGCCTCGTCTCGGGTCAGCATGTGTCGTCTCTCCGGTGTCGGTCCAGGCATCGGTAGCCCGGTCTCATGCTCCACCAACCTAGACCTCCTGTCAACCGACTTGACAACGCCGTCAGTGTCAAGTAGATTGACACTGTGCCTCCCGTTAACCGCCACAACCCGATCCGGGCCACCTCGTCCGAGTCGGACTTCTCGCTCATGGAGTTCGTGCGCGAGTTCCCTGACGACGACTCCTGCCTAGAGCATCTGTGGCGCGCCCGGTTTTCCGACGACGGCGAGCATGCCGACTGCCCGAAGTGCGGCCGCGAGCAGGTGCCGTTCCGCAAATACGCCACCGCCCAGGGTCGCCAGTCGTGGACCTGCACCAAGTGCGGCCACCACGTCCACCCGACAGCCGGGACGATCTTCCAAGGATCGTCCACGTCCTTGCAGCTTTGGTACTACGCCATGTACCTCGTCACCAGCACGCGCTGCGGCATCTCGGCCAAGCAGCTTGAGCGCCAGATCGGCGTGTCCTACCGGACGGCGTGGCCGATGCTGAACAAGATCCGCAACCAGCTGATGACCCAAGACGACGAGCAGCTGTCGGGCGAGGTCGAGGCTGACGAAACGCATTGGGGCGGTCGTCCGCGGCTGGGCGAGGTTGAGAAGTACCGCAACGAGGGCGACCCTGACCTAAGTGGAGCGGGTGGCCGCTGGAAGGCCGACCCGGCCAACAAGCAGACGGTGTTCGCGATGGTCGAGCGTGGCGGCCGGGTCAAAGCCTACGTCGTCAAGGACCGTTCGGTCCCCACGCTCATCGGCCAGGTCACCGAGCATGTCATGCCCGCGTCCACGGTCTTCACGGACGAGTGGCCCGCCTACAGCCACCTGAAGGCTTCGTATCGTCACCACCGCATTCGCCACACCGAGAAGGTGTATGTGAGCGGGAACGTCCACACCCAGACAATCGAAGGTTTCTTCTCGAATTTGAAGCGCGGCATCGCCGGGACCTACCACTCGGTGTCGAGCAAGTGGCTTCAGTCCTACCTCAACGAGTTTGCGTGGCGCTACTCGCATCGCGGCAACTCCACCCGGCCGATGTTCGACGCGCTGCTAGCGAGGGCCGCAGAGTGACCGAGCGCGAAGCCATCCGGGGACTACGAACAGCGGCGAGGCGACGCGAGCGGGCCGACACGGCACGACGCGAAGCAACGGACGATTTGAAGCGAATCGCCCGCGAGGCTCAGAAGGCCGGCGTGTCTATGAGCCAGATCGCCCGCGAGGCCGGTGTGTCGCGCCAGGGCCTTTACGCCCTGCTGGACGACCAGCGACCTTCTTAACCAGCCGCTCGAACTCAGACCGCTTCGGGACGGGAATCTCAAGCCCCTCAGGCGTCCGTTGAATAGGCTCCGAACCGTGCCGTTTCTTGTCAGCCATCCGGCTCAAGGATAGTGCCCAAGGCCGACCTCACACCCTGTCTAGAACGGATTGAGTGGGCCTCGCAGGCACTGAACGCCGTGAATGACGAGACCAGCGTCTGGATCTGGGAGCACGATCCATATGCAACCGCCACCGAGTACTACGCGGAAGCCGATGTCCACGTGTTCCGCCTGGCGACTGAGTTCCCGCCGATCAGGTTCGGGATCGCCGCCAGCAACATCATCCACCAACTGCGGTCTGCGCTCGACAACCTCGTCTGGCAACTGGTCATCTTCAACGGTTGCAAACCAACTCCAGGACCTCGGGGAAACAGCTTCCCCATCCTGCTGCCCCACCACACGCACAAGCGATTCGGGCAGCAGACAGCGAATGCCCTCGCTGGGGTGCATCCAGATCATCGAGCACTCATCGAGGGGTTGCAGCCGTACCAACATCCAACCGGCCAGCCCTTCGATGACCACCCGCTCAAATGGCTGCGAGAACTCTCCAACCGGGACAAACACCAAGAATTGGAGCTTGGGGTCGCCGTCCGCTCTCCCCACCACGTCCCGCAAATCACCATTGAGGGAGACGACGTCTCCGTGGTCGATTCGTGGTTCGCGGCCTCGCCAACGCTCGAACCGGGCGCAATAGTCGGTTGGGCGAAAGTCGCCCCGCCCGGACCCGACCTGAATGTCGAAATGAAGGCAGGAGGCCTGTTCCTCGTCGCCCTCCGAGGGACCGAATATTCCCTGGGAGTCCTCCTCCGCGTCGTGGCGGCCGTCGTGGAAGCGGCAGTCAAAGCATTTCTCCCGGCGCTCATCGGCCTGCTGCCCATCCCCCTCACCTTGGACCCGGGGGAGGTCGAGCGGCTCTACAAAGCCGCCAGGCACCGGGACCCTTTGGTCGCGCAGTCCCAGAGTCGCGCCGCTCTCTGGTCGGCCTTCTTCCCGGGGCCTCAGGTCTAGCGGCTTATACACCGATGACCCACTTGCCTGGGGAGCGTTGCTGGCCATGTCCCTGTGTTAGGTCGGCCGGCTGCGGCCCCAAGTGATCCGCAGCGGCTACGGCGCGGTGACGTCGTGGCGTCGCAGGTAATCGAGGTAGAACGGGCGCAGCAGCTCGGCCGTCTCGCCCTCGCCCGAGTCGGTGAGGTCGTCGACGTGAGCGATAATCGACGCCACGTCCGCCTCCGCCTCCTCCAGCTTCCCCGCCCCGGCCTCGGCCACCGGGAGGATCTCCATCAAATTCCAGAAGAACTTGAGGTCCAGGTGGCGGCGCGCGTAGTCCACGGCCCGGTCGTGGAGCTCCTTGGAAGAGAGCTGGTCGAGTCCGTCGTCGTCGCTCGGCATCGGCGTCAGACTACTTGTGGTGAACGCCGAGGGGCCTAACCCAAGCGGCGTGGCGGGGAACGGCTCACACCGCGTCGTCGTGGTGGGCGGTGGCTTCGGCGGCCTCCAGGCGGCGCTCAAGCTCCGCGCCGCCCCGGTGGAGGTCACGCTGATCGACCGCCGCAACTTCCACCTCTTCCAGCCGCTCACCTACCAGGTGGCCACCGGCGCGCTGTCGGCGGCCGAGGTGGCGTATCCCCTGCGCAGGATCTTCAGGGGGAACCCCAACGTCCGCGTGCTGATGGCGAACGTCACCGGCTTCGATCTGCAGGCCCGGCGCGTGCGCCTCGCGCCGTCGTCAGGAACGGTGCCGCCGCCCGACATCCCCTACGACTCGCTGATCGTGGCCGGTGGCTCGCGCTACTCGTACTTCGGCCACGACGCCTGGGCGGCCGCGGCGCCGGAGGTCAAGACCCCCGAGAGCGCGCTGGCCATGCGCCGGCGCCTGCTGACCGCCTTCGAGGCGGCCGAGGCGGAGCCAGACCCGGCGAAGCGCGCGATCTGGCTCACGTTCGTCGTGGTGGGAGGCGGCCCGACCGGCGTGGAGATGGCCGGGCAGATCGCCGAGCTGGCGCGCAACACGCTGCCGGGCGACTTCCGCGCGATCGACCCGCGAGTGGGGCGGGTGCTGCTGATCGACATGGCCGACCGGGTGCTGACCGACTTCCCGCCGTCGCTGTCGAAGAAGGCCGCGAGCGCGCTCGAGGAGCTGGGGGTGACGCCGCTGCTGCGCCAGGCCGTGGTGGACATCGACAAGGAGGGCGTGACGATCGAGTCCCCCGACCACAGCCGCGAGCGGATCCCAGCCCGAACGATCGTATGGGCGGCCGGTGTGACGGCGTCGGACCTGGCCGGCACGCTCGGCGGCCTGGCCGGTGCCGACGTGGACAGGGCGGGGCGCGTGCTCGTGGAGCCGGACCTGTCCCTGCGAGGCCATCCGGAGGTGTTCGCCGTCGGGGACATGGTGCGCGTGCGCGGCGCGGACGGCAATCCGGTCACGTACCCCGGCGTGGCCCCGGTCGCGATGCAGGAGGGCCGCCACGCGGCGCGGGTCATCGTCGACCGCCTGCGCGGTCAGCCGGGCCGGCCCTTCCGGTACGTCAACAAGGGCAACCTGGCCACGATCGGCCGCGCCCACGCGGTGGCCGATCTGCGCGGGCTCAGGCTGAGCGGCCTGCTCGCCTGGCTCGCGTGGCTGTTCGTGCACATCTGGTATCTGATCGGCTTCCAGAACCGAGTGGTGGTGCTGATTCGCTGGTCGGCGAGCTTCGTGACCCACGGGCGCGGCGCCCGCATCATCCTCGGGGATCCCGGCGCCGGCGCCGACCTCCGTCAGGTGCCGTAGGTCCTGGCGGCGACTTCGCCGCCTGCCCTCACCGCGGCCCGGTACACCTGCTCGTAGCCGGCGGCCACGCGGTCGGGCGAGAAGCGCTGGGCCGAGCGCCGGCAGTCCTCCGGGTTGAGGTGGCCGGCTGGGTCGACCATGGCAGCCATCTCGTCCTCGTCCTCGACGAGGAAGCCGGACTTGCCGTGCTCCACGATCTCGGGCGCGGCGCCCTGCCTGAAGGCCAGCACGGGCGTGCCCGCGGCGAGCGCCTCGACGATCACCATGCCGAAAGGCTCTGGCCAGCGGATCGGCATCAGGAAGGCGAACGCGTCGGCGAACAGCCGCTGCTTGCGGGCGCCGCCCACCTCGCCCACGAAGCGGACCGTCTTGCCGTCGATGTGCGGCTGGATTTCCTCGGCGAAGAAGCGCTCGTGCCGTGGTTGCACCGTGCCCGCCAGCACGAGCGGACGCCCGGCCTTGTGGGCCACGCGGATGGCGCGCTGGGGTCCCTTCTCGGGCACGAAGCGCCCGAGCCACAGCAGCCAGTCCTCCTTCTGGTAGCCGATCGGCCACGAGTCGACGTCGATCGGGTTGTGAACCACGCCCGCAACCGGCGTCTCCGGTGGCGCCATGCTGGCCTGCGCGTGGCTGATGCAGACCACCGCGCCCTTCTCGCCGTGCACGGCGTAATACGGCTTCGTGTCGTCGTCGAAGGGCCCGTGCACGGTGTGGACCAGTGGCGTGTCGATGCGGTCGGCCATCGCCAGCGGCGTGTAGCCGCAGTGGTCGTGGACCACGTCGAAGGGGTGGCCGTCAGCCGCCGCCGCGTCGATCGCGGCGAACACTCGGGCCACGTGGTCGGCCTCGAAGAGCGAGCGCTCGATGAACTCCGGGTGTGGCTTATCCAGGACCGGATGCACCTTCGCGGCCGACCTCGATCCGGGAGCGCAGAACAGCTCCACGTCGTGGCCGCGCGCGACCTGGGCGTCGCACAGCAGGGCCAGGACGAACTCGATGCCGCCATAGCCGGGGGGCGGGATCGGGATCCACGGGGGAGCGAGCTGAGCGATATGGAGTCGGTCCTCCTGGGGCACGGTGGGGGCCGTGCTTTCAGGGCTGGGATGGCCCACAACGTTGTGCTGCCGCTGGAACCGGCCCGCGGACGCGCTGCTCATGGGTCTTCTCCTAGGCCCGGACGGCGCCGCGTCAAGCGGGTTGACCGCCCGCCTCGACGGCCTAGGCACACAGTTGACCGCATGGCGTTCGACGTCGACATCTCCCCGATGAGCATCGACAGGTTGCGGGCGGTCCTCTCGCCCGACCAGATCGAGGCGTTCGACCGCGGAGCCGAGGAGGCGCGCGAGCTGCTCGGCGGCCGCGTGGTCTGGAACGTGAACTCGACTGCTCGCGGCGGCGGCGTCGTGGAGCTGCTGCAGCCGCTGGTCGCATACGCGCGCGGGGCGGGGGTGGACGCGCGGTGGGTCGTGATCGAGGGCCCGGCCGAGTTCTTCGAGCTGACCAAGCGGATCCACAACCGCCTGCACGGCGTGGAGGGCGACGGCCCGCTCGACGACTCCGCCCGGAGGCTGTACGAGCTGGTGCTCCAGCACAACCTCGACGAGCTCGCGGAGCGCGTGCGCGAGGGCGACGTGGTGATCGTCCACGATCCCCAGCCCTCCGGGATGATCGAGGCGCTGGCGGCGCGCGGTGCGTCCGTCGTCTGGCGCTGCCACATCGGCCTGGATCTCCCCAACGAGATCACGCGCGAGACGTGGGACTTCCTGCTCCCGTACGTGAGGCATGCGGACGCGTATGTCTTCTCACGGGAGTCGTTCGCGTGGGAGGGGCTCGACCGGGACCGGATCGTCGTGATCCCGCCATCGATTGACCCGTTCGCGCCCAAGAACGAGGAGCTCTCGCCGAACACCGTCCGCGACGTGCTGCGCGCCAGCGGGCTGATCTCCGACGGCGACGATCCGGGGCCCGTGACCTTCGAGCGCCAGGACGGCACCCCCGGTCGCGTGGAGCGCCGCGCGCACCTGACCGAGGAGCGCCCGCTCGGCCCCGATGATCCCGTGGTGCTGCAGGTATCGCGCTGGGACGCGCTGAAGGACCCGCTCGGTGTGATCCGCGGCTTCGCCGAGCACGTGGCGCCCGCTACCGGCGCCCACCTCGTCTATGCGGGTCCCGACGTCGAGGCCGTGGCCGACGACCCCGAGGGCGCCCGCATGCTGCGCGAGGCGCGCGCCCTGTATGCGGAGCTGCCCGCCGAGCAGCGTGCGCGCATGCACCTGGCAACCCTGCCGATGGACGACCTCGAGGAGAACGCGATCATCGTCAACGCGCTGCAGCGCCACGCGCGCGTGGTGGTCCAGAAGAGCCTGGCCGAGGGCTTCGGCCTTACCGTCTCGGAAGCGATGTGGAAGGGGCGGCCGGTGGTGGCGTCGCGGATCGGGGGGATCCAGGACCAGATCGTGCACGGCGAGAGCGGCCTGCTGCTCGACGACCCCACAGACCTCGCGGCCTACGGCGCCGCCGTCACAGAGCTGCTGAACGACCCCGCTAGGGCCACCGCGATCGGCGAGCGCGCGCGCGAGCGGGTGCGGGAGCGGTTCCTCAGTGCCCGCAGCCTGCTCGATTACCTCGCCCTGATGCGCAAGCTCGTGCGCGCCCCGGACGCGGTGGCGGCCGACGCGAGCGTGGTCAAGCAGGCGGTGGCCCACCCCGGCGCAGCAGGAAGATAGACAGCACCAGCACGAAGGCGAGGCCGGCCAGCGCGCCGACCTCGATCAGGAAGTTGTGGAGGGCGTCGTCGGTATCGGCGCCCTCCAGCTCCGCGGCGATCACCAGGATGCGCCGCACCACCGCAATCACGCCGATGAACAGGAACGGCTCGACGAGGATCTGGCCGCCGACGTCGACCAGCCGCAGCGTGTAGAGCAGCTCGGCGATGATGAACAGCAGCAGTACGCGGTCCAGCAGGAACAGGCCGCTGTCCGCGATCGCTCGCGAGTCGCTGCCCTTGATGAGGTCGACGATGGTCCCGAGCAGCGTGAACCCGCCTGCCACCAGCAGCAGGACACCCACGGTGAGGTAGATCAGGCTCTGGGCGCCGGCGATCCCGCTCGCGAAGACGAACGGGCTGGTGGGGCGCTCGTCGCTCAGGACGGGGACTCGGGTGGGACGGCCAGCACCGGACGCTTCGCGATTCCGAGCAGTCTCAGCGCCACGCTGCCGAGCAGCAGCCCGACCACGGGGGAGTGGCCCCGCCGTCCGACGATGATCAGGTCCGCCTCGACCTTGTCGGCCAACTGCTCGAGCGCATGCGCAGGCCCGCCCAGGATTACCTCGAGCGTTTCGACGGATGTCTCGATGCCCTGCTCCGAGAGCTGCTTCGCTAGCTCTTGCAGCTCGGCTCGGATCTGGCCCTCGTCGGCTCTCACCGGGACGATTCCGCCCTTGGCGGCCACGCGCTCGTCGACGTGCGCGAGCACGATCTTGGCGTCGTAGCGCCGCGCCAGATCGGTGGCGACCGGCACACATGGCCGGCAGCCGTCGGACCCGTCCAGCCCCATCAGGATGGTGGTGAACACGGCGTCGCTTGAAGTAGGCCGAAGCGCGACCTTGTCGACAGCGGAGCCGGGCGGCCTACTTCGATGAACGATGTCGGCTGCGAACCGTGTTATCGCCACCGATATACCCGCCCGGCTCGACCGGCTGCCGTGGTCGCGGTTCCACTGGCGGATCGTCATCGGCCTCGGCACGGTTTGGGTGCTGGACGGCCTCGAGGTCACGATCGTGGGGTCGATCGCCCCGCGGCTGACCGAGGCCGGCAGCGGCATCAACCTCGACCCCGCGCAGATCGGCACCGCCGCCGCGATCTACGTGGCGGGCGCCTGTGTGGGGGCGCTGTTCTTCGGTCAGCTGACCGACCGCCACGGGCGCAAGAAGCTCTTCATGCTCACGCTGGGGCTCTACCTGATCGCCACGGTGGCCACGGCCTTCGCGACCGAGGCCTGGTACTTCTTCCTCTGCCGGTTCCTGACCGGCGCCGGCATCGGTGGCGAGTACGCGGCGATCAACTCCGCCATCGACGAGCTGATCCCCGCTCGCAACCGAGGGCGAGTCGATCTAGCGATCAACGGCAGCTACTGGGTCGGCGCGGCGATCGGCGCGATCGTCTCCGTGTTCCTGCTCGATACGTCCCTGTTCGCCAGCGACGTCGGCTGGCGCCTGGCCTTCGCCGCGGGCGCGGTCATCGGGCTCGCCATCTTGCTGGTGCGCCGACACGTCCCCGAGAGCCCGCGCTGGCTGTTCATTCACGGCCGCGAGCAAGAAGCGGAGCGGATCGTCGACCAGATCGAGGCCGAGGTGCGCGCCGAGACCGGGCAGCAGTTCCCGCCGCCGGGGGATCGCATCGTGGTGCGCCAGCGCGAGGCGATCCCGTTTCGCGAGATCGCGCGAGTGGCCTTCAAGCGCTACCCGCGTCGTGCGGTCCTGGGGCTCGCCCTCTTCGTCGGGCAGGCGTTCCTCTACAACGCGGTCACGTTCGACCTCGGCACGATCCTGCACCGATTCTTCGACGTCAGCTCGGCGTCGGTGCCGTACTTCATGGCCATCTTCGCGATCAGCAACTTCCTCGGCCCGCTGACACTCGGCCGGCTGTTCGACACCGTGGGTCGCATCCCGATGATCGCCGGCACGTACCTCGGCTCGGCCGCCCTCGTGTCCGTACTCGGCGTGTTGCTGCTCACCGGCAGCCTGACCACCTGGTCGTTCATGGGCCTGGTCATGGTGACCTTCTTCCTGGCTTCGGCGGGCGCGAGCTCGGCGTACCTCACCGTGAGCGAGGTTTTCCCGATGGAGACCCGGGCGCTCGCGATCTCGCTGTTCTTCGCGATCGGTACCGCGACGGGCGGCATCATCGGCCCGGAGCTGTTCGGGCAGTTCGTCCACAGCGGCAACGTCGACCTGATCGCGGTCGGCTTCTTCATCGGGGCCGGCGCCATGGCGCTCGGCGGCATCGCGGAGCTCTTCCTTGGCGTCCGCGCCGAGGGCAAGTCGCTCGAGAGCATCGCCAAGCCGCTTACGGCAGAGGACGCCGACCTGCACCTGCCGGTGCCGCTGCCCGAGCACGGGCCGCCCTCGCCGGAGGCCTACCGCGAGCTGCGTGAGGCTGTGCACCTGCGCGAACAGGCCGAAGCCGAGCGCGCCCATGCCGACGAGCACCGTGCGGCGGTCCGAGAGCTGCGCGTGCGGCTGGAGCGCGGCGAGCCCGACGCGGCCGACCGCCTGCGCGTGGAGGAGGTGCTGGCCCAGATCGCGGAGCTGCGCGCGCAGAGCCTCGACGAGCTGGCGGTTGCCCACGACGAGCGCGCCAGGGCGGCGAAGGCGAGCAACGAGGCCGACCGGCAGGCCGCCCTGGAGCGAGCGGCCGCCGCGGAGGAGCGCGCGCGAGCCTACGAGGAGCGCGCCGCGGCGCTCACGGCGGAGCACGAGCCGGAGGCCACGGCGCACTCGCTGCTGGCTGAGGCCGCCGCCGAGCGGGCCCGAGCCCGGGAGCAGCGCGCTCTGGCCGAGCAGGCTCGCGGGGAGGCAGCGCAGCTGGACGGGCCCCACGCCGACCTCGCTCGCGCTCGCGCCGACATGCACGAGCACTGGGCGGCCACGCACGACGCCAAGGCAAGGGCGTTCGAGGCCCGCGCCAAGGGCGACGAGCAGGCCGCGGCCCAGGCCGAGCGCGAGGCGCGCGACCACGAGGAGCTTGCGGAGGCCAGCGCTCAGCGCGTGGAGGCCGCCGAGCACCGGGCGCGGGCGCTCGAGCTGCAGAGCGAGGAGCTGGCCCTCTCCGAGATGGAGCGTGAGGAGCGGATCCGCGAGCGCACGGAGCGCCGCCTTGCGCGCGAACGCAGCGGGCTGCGCCGGTTCCGTCCCGGGCCGGGGGTGGGCACGTACTTCTTCTCCCCGGGCATGGTGGGCACCACTGGAGCGGCGACCCGGCTGGCGGCCTTGGCCGACGAGCACCTGGACCACGAGATGGAGATGATCGTCCGGGCGCTCGAGGAGCACGGGCCCACTGAGCGTGACGAGCTCGCGCGGATGGTCGGCGCCCGCTACTGGGGGCCGGGACGCTTCCGCGAGGCTCTGCGCGAAGCGGTCGAGGAGGGGCGCGTGGTGCGGCTCTC
>JAXDIH010000246.1:0-14465 GCA_034664105.1 Thermoleophilaceae bacterium | reverse complement strand
CGAGGGGGCGTGGCCCGAGCGAGCCAGCGCGACAGGTCGTCGTAGGCCCGCGGCGGGGCGCCGCCCGGCTCGGCGTCGGCCGAGACCGACCACTCGTCGCGGGGGCGACCGCGCGGCTGCGGCGCGCGGCCCCGGAGCACGAGTCCAGCCTCGAGCAGGCGCTCGAGGTGGATGCGCACGCCGTTGGGGTGCAGGCCCAGTTCCCGGGCCAGCTCGTCGGTCGACGCGGGGCGTCCGAGCGCGCCGAGGAGGTTGAAGAGACGGGCTCGGGTGGGCTGCGAAAGGACGTCGTCGGGTCGAGCCGCGGGCAGGTCCACGGCCCGGGAGTGTATTTTATCCAACCCTCCTGTGAGAAACCAGCGAAAGAGGTCGCAGTGGCGTACGTGATCAACGAGCCGTGCATCGGCACCAAGGACAACTCGTGCGTCGAGGTCTGCCCGGTCGACTGCATCCACCCGACGCCCGACGAGCCTGACTACGACAAGGTCGAGCAGCTCTACATCGACCCGGAGGAGTGCATCGACTGCGACGCCTGCGTGGAGGCCTGCCCCGTCGACGCGATCACGCCGGAGGACCAGGTGCCGGCGGAATGGCACCGGTATATCGAGATCAACGCCGAGTACTTCGGCAAGCAGGCGGCCTGAGCCAATGAGCATCCTGGCTGAGAGCCCGCTGGCCGGGCTGGTCGCGCGCGTCGCGTCCGCCGACCCCGCTCCGGGCGCGGGCCCGTCGCTCGCGTGGACCTGCTCGCTGGCGGCGGCGCTCGTGGAGATGGCTAGCGCGGTCGCGCTGCGGTCCGCGCCCTCCGACGACGCCGCCGAGCGACGCCGCGACCTCGCCGCGGGCCTGCGCGCCCGCGCGCTCGAGCTGGCCGACGAGGACGTGGCCGCCTACACGGCGGTGCTCGCGGTGCTCCGCGGGCGCGGGGAGCCGGGGCACGGCGGGCGCCTGCGCGAGGCGCTTTCACAGGCCGCGGACCCGCCCCTGGCGATCGTCGCGCTGGCCACCCAGGTCACGGGCCTGGCCGCCGAGGCGGCGCTCATGGCCCGGGGTGGCGTGCGGGGCGAGGCGATCACCGCCGCGGTGCTGGGCGAGTCAGTGGCCCGCGCCGGCGTCCACCTCATCGACTTGAACCTCGCGAGCGCGCCCGACGACGCGCGCCATGCGCGAGTGCGCGAGCTCGCCGAGAGCGCCCGCGCCGACCTCGACACGGCGCTCGGCTAGGCCGCAGAACAGCACGACAAGGAGACCGATCCAGATGGAGCCAAGCATCGCGCCCGGCAGGGGCACGCTCGACAGCCCGGAGGTGTTCGAGAACGTGCCGGGGCACGTGATCCCGATCCTCGAGCACGAGTTCGACGACTTCGACACCGAGGCGACAGCCTTCCTCGACGGCAAGCTGCCGGAGGACGACTTCATCAAGTTCCGCCTCAAGCAGGGCGTGTACGGCCAGCGCCAGCCCGGCGTCCAGATGGTCCGCGTGAAGCTGCCCTTCGGCGGCGTCAGCCCCGAGCAGATGGAGGCCTTCGCCGACGGCATCGAGCGCTACGTGCCGCTCGCGAAGGGCCACATCACCACCCGCCAGAACGTCCAGATGCACCATGTCCCGCTGCCGGACGCGGCCAAGCTGATCCGGCTGCTCGGAGACACGTCGCTGTCGAGCCGCGAGGGCTGCGGCAACACCATGCGCAACGTGACCGGGGACCCGTGGGCCGGGGTGTCCGAGGGCGAGTTGTTCGACCCCACCCCCTACGCGGGCGCGTACGTGCGCTACTTCGTGCGCCACCCGACGACCCAGGGCATGCCGCGCAAGGTGAAGACCTCGTTCACGGCCACCGACGAGGACCGGGCGATCAGCGGCATACACGACATCGCCTTCATCCCCCGCGTCAAGGAAGGCCGCCGAGGCTTCCAGATGCTCGTGGGCGGCGGGACGGCGATCATGCCGCGCGTCGCGCAGCTGCTCTACGAGTTCGTGGGCGCCGACGACGGCGAGTACCTGCGCGTCACGGAGGCGGTCATGCGCGTCTTCGACCGGCAGGAGTGGCTGCGGGTGAACCGGGCGCGGGCGCGGATCAAGGTGTTCGTGGACAAGTACGGCGTCGACGAGCTGCGCCGGCAGGCCGAGGAGGAGCTGGCCGGCGACTGGGTGGCGGAGCGCGACTTCAGCGTGGCGCCGCGGCTGTTCGTCGATGACGAGGAGGCCGGGGCACCGCCCCCCTTCCAGGGCGCCTCGAGCCCGAACGGCGACAGCGCCGAGTTCGAGCGCTTCCGCGAGTTCAACGTGCGCGCGCAGCGACAGCAGGGCTTCAGCGCGGTCGAGGTGGCGGTGCCGCGCGGCGACCTCTCGCCCGGGCAGTTCCGCGGGCTCGCGGCGATCATGCGCGACCACTGCGGCGGCTACGCGCGCACCACCGTCGGCCAGAACCTGGTCCTGCGCTGGGTGCGCGACGAGGCGGTCTACGCGGTGTGGCAGCGGCTGGAGGAGCTGGAGCTCGGGGAGCCGGACGCGCAGGGCGTCGCTGACGTCGTGAGCTGCCCGGGGACCGACTCGTGCAAGCTCGGCATCACCAGCTCGATGGGGCTCAACCTGGCCATTCGGGAGCGCATCGACGCGATGGGGATCACCGACCCGCTCACGCGGCTGATCCAGATCAAGATCAGCGGCTGCCCCAACGGATGCGGACAGCACCACATCGGCAACATCGGCTTCTACGGAGCGTCGATCAAGGTGGGCGAGCACACGATCCCGGCGTACGTGGCCCATCTCGGCGGCAACCACGCCGGCGGGAGCGTGGCCTACGGCACTCGGCTGAAGGTGCGCCTGGCCGCCAAGCGGGTGCCCGCCGCCGTCGAGCGCTGGCTGCGCTTCTATGAGGCGGACCGCTCGGACGGCGAGACGTTCAACCAGTTCGTCGCCCGGGTGGGCGAGGCCGAGTTCGAGCTGCTCGTGAAGGACCTGGCCATGCCGATCGAGTTCGGCGTGGACACGATGAGCCACTTCGTGGACTGGAGCCGGAACGAGCCCTACCGGGTGATCCGGGGCGAGGGCGAATGCGCGCTCTGAGGAGGCATACCGAGAAGATCTGTTTGATTTAACACCTTCTGGCTGTAGATTTCTCGCCCTGGCTTGGGAAGTTAACAGCAGGAGGAGAGAATCAGATGACCAAAGTCCATCGCAGGATCGCGGGGTGCCTCGTGCTGGTAGCGGCGCTCTGCACCGCGGCACCGGCATCGGCCAAGACCCCGATCCCCTCGGTCTCCGGGCCCATCCCGGTCACGGCCGACTCATATCCGTTCCTCGCCGCTGACCACAACACCGTGCCGCAGGACCTGCGCAAGTACGGGTACGTGGAGGAGGAGTACTTCGTCAGCGGCAAGGCGAACGTGTACGACTGGTCGCCGTCCAACGAGGCGGTCGTGCGCACCCCGAACGCGCCCTACACCACGCGCGTGCTCGTGCGCCGGCCGGCGAAGCGATCGGACTTCAGCGGCAACGTCGTCGTCGAGATGCTCAACCCGTCGGCGCTGCTCGACCTCAGCGTCATCTGGGCGCTGTCGAACTCCCAGTACCTGCGCAACGGCGACGTCTGGGTGGGCGTCACGTCCAAGCCGGTCGCCGTGAAGGCCCTGAAGGCCTTCGACCCGGAGCGCTACGACGCGCTGTCCTGGGCCAACCCGCGGTCGCTGGACGACCCGCTCAACTGCACCACCGTGGCGGCGGACAGCTCGCGGACCACGGAGAACGGCCTGATCTACGACATCTTCAGCCAGGTCGGCGCGTGGCTGAAGAGCGACGCGCGCTCCAACCCGCTCGCCGACCGGTCGAAGCATCGCCACGGCCAGCGCTCGAGCGGGCTGCGCCTGTTCGGCACCGGCCACTCGCAGACCGGCAACTTCCTCTACCCCTACATCAACGGCGTCCAGCCGCTGGTCGTGAAGGCAGACGGCAAGCCGATCTACGACGGCTACCTGGTCGCGGTCGCGTCCGGCTCCTCGCCGCTCAACCAGTGCTCGCCGACCCCGCCGGTGGGGGATCCGCGGCGCCAGTTCGACAACGCCGGCGTCCCGATCATCCGCGTCATGTCGCAGGCCGACTACCTGCCGGCCCTGTGGGCACGCCGCGCTGACAGCAACGCGCGTCCCGACCGCTACCGCCATTACGAGATGGCCGGCGCCGGGCACGCGACGCTGATCGAGTGGAACTTCGGGCCCTCGCCCGAGGACATCCTCAAGTCCGGCAACGCGCTGCGCCCGGACTACTGCGACCAAGGGCCGGTCAGCCGGTTCCCGGTGGGCATCTACTTCGATGCCATGTTCCAGAACCTGGTGCAGTGGGTCCGCAAGGGCAGTCCGCCGCCGAGCACCGACCCGATCCTCGTCGCCAACGGAGTCCCCGTGCTCGACGAGTTCGGCAACGTCCAGGGTGGCCTGCGGTCGCCGTTCGTCGACGTGCCGACGAGCGCGTGGCCCACGAACGCCACGGGTGCGCCGTTCTGCCCGCTGGCGGGCTGGGAGGTGCCGTTCGACCAGGCCCGCCTGGACACGCTCTACCCGAGCCACCGCGCCTACGTGAAGGCGGTCGCTCGCAACGTCAAGCAGCTGGTCCGTGACCGCATCCTCACGCGGTACGACGGGACGCAGCTGATCGACGAAGCGGCGCACGCCGACATCCCGTAGCCAGTCCCGCGGCTCGCCGGGTGCCGGAGGGTTCCGGCGCCCGGCGCCCGCGCGGTCTCGCTCAGAGGCGGTGATTGTCGAGCTGGTCGCGCTTCCCGCTGAAGCGCAGCGCCGTGATCAGGTCGGAGTCGAGCATGTCGTGCGGGAAGCCGAGCTCGATGGCGCTGGCTTCGTCCAGCCGCGCCAGCTGGTCCTCGCTCAGCTCTACGTCGAGGCAGCCGAGGTTGTCGCGCAGCTGGTCGGCCGTGCGCGCGCCGACGATCGGGATCACGACGCCCCAGCGAGAGGCCTGCTGGCGCAGCCAGGCAAGGGCCACGCGAGCGCTGCTGACTTCGAGCTGCGCCGCGACCTCCGCGACGACCGCGGCGATCGCGCGATGACGCGCGGGCAGGCTGGCCGGGTCGAGTCGCGTGGATGCGTCGTCGTTGGAAGCTGAGCCGGCGGCGGCGTACTTGCCGCTCAGCACGCCGCTGGCCAGCGGTCCCCACGGCACGACCGCGAGGTCGAGCGCGCGCGCCATCGGCAGCAGCTCCCGCTCGGGGGTGCGCTCGATCAGGCTGTACTCGAGCTGGATCGCCGTAAGCGGCGCCCATCCGCGCAGGTCCGCGAGCAGGCTGGCCTGCGAGGTGATCCACGCGGGCGTGTCCGAAAACGCGACGTACAGCACCTTGCCGGCGCGGACGAGGTCGTCGAGCCCGCGCATGACCTCGTCGATGCCGGTCGTGTAGTCCCAGAAATGGACGTAGTAGAGGTCGATGTAGTCGAGTCCCAGGCGGCGCAGGCTGTCCTCGACCGACTGGACCATGTTCTTGCGGCTGTTGCCGCTGCGGCTGAGGTCGCCCTCGACCTGCCGCTGCACGGGCGCCCGCTCCGGCGCCCCGGCCTGAGCCGAATAGCCGCCCACAGCGCCGGAGTACTTGGTCGCGACGACGAAGTGCTCGCGGTCGCTGGCGATGAACTCGCCGACGTACCGCTCGGAGTTGCCGTCGCTGTAGATGTTGGCGGTGTCGATGAAGTTGCCGCCGGCCTCCGCGTAGACATCGAAGACCGCCTGGCTCTCCGCACGGCTGGTGCCCCAGCCCCACTCCGTACCGAACGTGAGGGCGCCGAGCGCGAGCTCGGAGACGCGCAGACCTGATCGACCGAGAAGCTTGTAGCGCAAGGTGTTCCTTCTCTTAGTTGGGGACGATCGTCTCGCGCACGGGCTCGGCCTCGATGATGGCCTCCATTACGTGCTCGCTCAGGACCGCGTAATCCCCGGAGCCCTCGAACTCGGCCACGATGCGCTTGTTCGCCATCACGAGGACTCGATCCGACAGCCGGATCACCTCGGCCAGGTCGCTCGAGATCAGCAGGATACCCGTGCCGCCGCGAGCCAGCTCCTCGATCAGGAGGTACATCTCCTCCTTGGTGCGGACGTCGACGCCGATCGTCGGCTCGTCGATGATCAGCACGTCCACATCGCTTGCGAGCCACTTCGCCACGCTGACCTTCTGCTGGTTGCCGCCGCTCAGCTGGCTGACCTGCTGGTCGAGGCTCGACAGCTTGACGTCCATCTGCTCGACGATCGGCGCGACCCGGCTGCGCTCGCGCGCGGGCGTGATGAAGCCCAGCAGCGACTTGACCCGGTCCCAGATCGTGATCCCGACGTTGTGGCTGACCGAATGCGACAGGATCAGCCCGTCGGTCTTGCGGTCCTCGCTGACGTAGCCGATCCGGTGAGCCTGCAGAGCGTCGTGTGGGTCGCGGACGCGGACCGGCCGGCCGGCACGGAGGAGCTGGCCGTCTTCGATCTTCTCCACGCCCACGATCGCCCGCGCCAACTCGGTGCGACCCGCCCCGACCAGGCCGTAGAGTCCGACCACGCTCCCAGCCTCCACGCTCAGGCTCACCCCCTCGTGACCCAGGCTCGTCACGACATCCCTGAGCTCCAGCAGCGCGGGTCCGTCGTCATGCCTGAGAGTGGGCGCGGCGCGCTCGGAGAACGTCACGTCACGCCCCACCATGGCCGTGATCACCTCGCCCTGGGTCAGCTTGCCGCGATCGACACCGGCGAGAATCGTCTGCCCGTCCCTCAGGACCGTGATCCGGTCGCACAGCTCGAAGACCTCGTCGAGCTTGTGACTGACGAACAGGATCGCTCCGCCGCGGTCCCGCAGCTCGCGCAGCAACTCGAACAGCACGGCGGCCTCGCGCGCGGTGATCGACGCCGTGGGCTCGTCCAGCAGCACCACCTTCGACTCGAGCGCCAGAGCGCGGGCGATCTCGACGAGCTGCCCCTGAGCCGTACTGAGGCCGGCTGCCGTCCGGCGCGGGTCCACACGCAGCCCGACCCGCTCGAGCCAGACCTCAGCCTCCCTGTACATCCGCTCGTACTGGAGGAACCCGGCTCGCAGTGAGGGGCGGTTGAGGAACAGGTTCTCAGCGACGGAGAACTGGGGCACCAGGTTCCGCTCCTGGTAGACCGCGCTGACTCCCGCCGCCATCGACGCCTGGGCGCCGGTGAAGTCGCGCTGCTCGCCGTCGAACAGCAGCTCGCCGCGATCGGGCGCGTGCACGCCGGTCAGCGACTTGATCAGCGTCGACTTGCCGGCGCCGTTCTCGCCGACGAGCGCATGGATGCTGCCGCTCTCCAGCGCCAGGCCGGCGCCGTGCAGCGCCACCGTCCCGTCGAACGCCTTCCACACGTCCCTCGCCTCGACGACCGGCGTCACGGCGCGGTCCTCGGCAGCAGGCGGCCGAGCCTGGCGAGGGCCCGGCCGTACAGGCGCCAGGCCTGTGCTCGGCCCAGCAGCACGGCGACGAAGATCAGCAGGCCCTCGACCAGGGTGACCCAGAACGGGTCTACATCCGAGAGGATCAGGCCGTCGTTGATGGTCGCGAGTATCACCGCGGCCACGAGCACGCCGCCCACGGACACGGACCCGCCCGCCAGTGCGGTGCCGCCGATGATCGGGATCGCGAAGGACTGGATCAGCCAGTCCGTTCCCGCGGAGGGGTTGGCCTCGTGCAGCTGCGCCATCGCGATCACCCCCGCGATCGACGCGAGCAGGCCGGAGAGGGAGTGGGCCCAGATGATCGCGCGGGTCTTGGAGAGGCCCGACAGCTCCGCCGCCTCGGCGTTGCCGCCCACGGCGAGCATCCTCCTACCCGCCGGCCTCGACCGGTACAGGACCGCCACCACTACCGCCACGACGAGCGTCGCGCCGAGGCAGTACGGGAGGAAGCTGAGCCGACCCGTGCCGAAGCTGTTGAAGACGTGCGGCAAACCCGTGTACGGCGAGGTCTCCGTGATGGCGAGCGAGGCGCCCGCGAACGCGCCGCCGGTCGCCAGCGTGACGATGAACCCGCTCACGCCGGACTTGGCCACGAGCACACCGTTGACGAAGCCGGCCGCGGTGCCGACCGCGAGCCCGGCCAGCAGCGCGGGGGCGAGCGGAACGCCGCGGCGGACGAGCAGGTAGCCGACGATCACCGCGCTGAACTCGCCGATGCCCCCGACCGCGAGGCTGAACTCGCCCACGCTGAGCACGCTGAGCTGCGAGAGGCCGATCACGGCCAGCAGGGCCGCACTGGAGAGGATCACGTAGATGTTGAACGTCGTCAGGAACTCGCTGCTGATCAGCGTGAAGACGACACTCGCCAGGAGCATCACGCCCAGCAGCGGCACCCAGGGCCCTTGCGGAGCGCGCAGCCTAGGCATACGCACGCTCGTCGTGCTCGGCACGGCGGACCTCGGCGCGCAGGACGCCGCCGGTCTTGATGCGCTGCCGTCTGCGCCGGCGCGCCTGGTCGGCCACCACGGCCACGAGCAGCACGATCGCCTCGGCGAACGCCTGCCAGTAGGTGGCCACGTTGAGCGACACCAGCCCCGCCGCGATGCTCTCGAGGAAGATCGCGGCCATCACCGCGCCGCTAATCGAGACGAACCCGCCGGTCAGGAACGCCCCACCCAGGATCGGGACGATGAAGGCCGGCAGCAGCCAGTCGGTGCCCATCGACGGCAGCGCGGCCGCCACACGGGACATCTCCATCACGCCGGCCACACCCGCGAGCAGGCCCGAGAGGGCGAAGGAGCCGATCACCACGCGCGAGACCCGCACGCCGCTCAGCTCGGCCGCCGGCTCGTTGGCGCCGACCGCGAGCATCTTCCAGCCGAAGCTGGAGCGCCGGAACAGGTACAGCAACGCCGCCGCGATCGCGACCGCGGGGACCACGAGCAGCGACAGCTCCGGCACGAACAGCCACTTGGACCCGAAGTCGGTGATGCCCGACGGGAGGGTCGTGACCGACACCCCGTTGGAAACGATCAGGACGATGCCGATGTAGACCGACTGGATCGCCAGCGTGACGATGAAGCTGTGGAGGCCCGTGCGCAGCTCCACCCAACCCATGAAGGCGCCCATCGCGGCGCCGAGCACCAGCCCGGCGAGCACCGCGAGCCCGGGAGACACGCCGACCGTCTCGACCAGCCAGCCGGTGAACATCACGACGCTGAGGCCAACGGCTCCGACCGCCAGGTTGAGGCGGCCGATCGCGATCACCACGAGCTGCGCGAATCCGATCACGGCCGTCTGCGCCGCGAGCTGAGACAGGGTGAACAGGTTGAAGCTGCTCAGGAACCCCTCGCCGACGGCCTGGTATACGAACCAGCTGACCGCGGTCAGCAGTACCAGGCCGCCGGCGTTGGACTGGGTCAGGCGCCCGAGCATCCGCCGTGGCTCAGCAGTCCAGGATCTTCTCGTCCAGCAGCTTGAGCAGCCGCTCTGTGTCGTCCGGCAGAGACTCGGGCTTTCCGACGTAGTCAGCCACCGTGTCCTTGGTGATCAGCAGCACGCCGGCCGTGATCAGCTGACTCGTCTGCTCGGTCTTGTCGAACGGCGCATCCTTGGCTACCTGGCAGCCCTCCTGAATCGCCTTGTACAGGCCGTAGGCGGCAACGTACGCCTGGCCGTAGGTGTTCTGGAACAGCGTGCCGTAGATGTAGCCCTTCTCGAGCGCGTTCATCACCTGCGGCGAGTTCTCCGCCGCGATGAACTTGATGCGCCGATACTGCGGGTTGTCGGTGAGGGCGGTGGCCATCGCGACCGCGGGGTTGTACGAGGTGGACATTGCGCCGTCCAGGGTGTTGCCCTTGGACGCCAGCAGCGCGTTGATGGCGGGCGGGGCGGACTGCGGCGTGTCGATGTCGGCCACCACCTGGGCCAGCTTGACCTTGCCGTTCGTGTCCGCCACGGCCTGCTTTACCGCCTTGATCCGCAGCTGGGTGTTGGGGTCGGTGAGCTGGCTGGTCAGCAGCGCGATGTCGCCCTCGCCGCCGATCGCCTTGATCAGCTGATTGGCCTGGTAGAGGGCCGCCTCGTAGACGTTCGTCGACACGCAGAACAGCGCGGCGCTCGGATCCGAGGTGCAGCCGTTGATGTTCACCGACTTGATGCCGCGGTTGGCCAGCTTGCGCTCCTGCGCGTTCGTGCCGTTCGCGTCGCCCGGGAAGGCTCCGAAGCCGTTGTACCCCTTCCCCGCCAGCGAGTCCATGAGCGCGTTCTGGTCGGACAGGTCGAACGCCTCGGTCGGCGGGACGTCGAAGCTGCCCGTGAAGCCGTACTTCTTGGCGGCGTCGCGCACCGCGGGGCCCCACGGCTCGAAGTACGCGTTCGGGCCGGGCAGCACCAGCGAGATCTTGGCCTTCTTACCGCCCGAGTCGCCGCTGCCAGTGCTGCTGGAGTCTCCGGTCCCTCCGCAGCTGGCCAGCAGCGCCGCCGCGGTCACGAGCGACATCGCCGCGATCGCGGTCCCCAACCTCCTCCTGCCTCTCGACCTGCGGACCATGGTCATCTCCTCTCTGTGTCTGCGGACACGAGGTTCCGCAGGCGCTCGGTGAATAGCTGTACGAAGGCGTCTCCGTCGACGTCCACGCAGACGCCGACGTTGCCCTCCTCCGACGGGTGGGCGATCGTCTGGCCGCTGGTCTCGGCACCCTGCGTCTCGACGGCCACACGCGCTCGCTCGGTGGTCACGAGCGCGGGATCGACCAGCGTTGCCGCCGCGACCGGGTCGTACAGGACGCAACCCTTCTCCGCCCAGTCGAACTTCGGCGCGTCGATGTAGGTCCTGATGACCTCGTGCAGGAACTCCGTGAACGGCGTCTTGTCCGCCACCAGCTCGAGCATCTGGTCCTCGTAGAGGACCGTGCCCTTCGCCGGGTTGGTCACGTCCAGCCCGACCGCGGTCATCGGAATGCCGGCGTCGAACACGACCTTGGCGGCCAGCGGGTCGCCCCAGATGTTGTACTCGGCGACCGGCGTGATGTTGCCTCGCCCGTAGACGGGCTCGCGCGCAAACGCGCCACCCATGATCGTGATGTCCCGGATTTCGGTCTTGAGGGCCGGCCGCTTGAGGATCGCCATGGCCACGTTCGTCAGCGGGCCGACAGCAAGCAGCGAGACCTCCCCCGGGCTCCCGGCGACCGTCTCGGCGATGAAGTCGGACGCGTGCCGGTCGATCCTGCCCGCCTCGATGCGCTCCGCGTCGATCGGGCCGAGGCTCGACTGGTGCTGCTCGTACTCCTCGGCGCTGCGCCGGTTGAGCGTGCCGGAGAGCGGAACCGACATGCCCTGCGCCACGGGCACGTCCTGGCGGCCGATCGCCTCCAGGGCCCGCAGCGCGTTCCCTGTCGCCCGGCCCACCTCGACGTTTCCGAACACGGTGGTCACGCCTTGGAGCTCGAGCTCGGGGCTGCCGAGGCAGAACATGAGCGCCAGCACGTCGTCGGCGTCCATCCCGGGCCCGATGCCGGGGTCGGTGTCGAGTATCACCCGTCTTGGCCCTTCGGTCATCAGCGCTCCTTTCGCCGTGCCGCTCTGTCGTCGCCGCCGCGGTAGTCCGCGACGGGATGCTCCGCACCGCCCCGCTCCCGGCGAAACTCGGCCAGGAGTCCACGGACATCGGTCTCGAAGGCGTCCTGCATGATCACGTGGGCGCCCACGACATCGCCCGCGGCGCGTGCCGCCGCAAGTGCGTCGCGGTCGATCATGAAGACCTTCGCCCAGGCCGTCTGTGTCGCGACGACCGACTGGATCATCGCCGCGATCTTGTCCTCGATCGGGAAGGCGATGTCGATCTTGTGCAGCACGCGCGCGGCCGCCGCCGCGATCTCCGGAGCCCCGGTGTCGAGCATCGCGTCCGCCACCTCGGCGAAGACCAGGAAGAGGGCAAAAGGGTTGATCGACCCCACCATCAGGTCGTCGTCCGCGTACTTGCGGTCGTTGAGGTCGAACGAGCCGAGCCGCCCCTCCTCGAGCAGGGTCGCGGCCACGTGCTCGATGTTCACGCCGTGGGCGTGATGGCCGATGTCCACCGCCACCTGCGCGCGCTCGCCGAGCTGCTGGCAGAGCAGCAGAGCCTGCCCCCAGTCGGCCACGTCCATGTGGTAGACGGCCGGCTCGAACAGCTTGTACTCGATCAGCAGGCGCTGGTCCGGGTCCAGCGCGGCGTAGACCTCGCCCAACGCGTCGCGCACCCAGCGGCGCCGCTCGCGGAAATGGCCCTGGCCGGGGTAGTTGGTGCCGTCAGGCACCCACACCCACATATCGCCCACGCCGAGCTGCTTGGCCGCCTCGACGCTCTCGAGCAGGTGCTCCGTCGCGCGCCCCCGGATCGCCGCGTCCGGGTTCGCGATCGACCCCAGCCGGAACTCGCCCTCGCCGAACAGGTTCGGGTTGACCGTGCCGGGCTCGATTCCGCCAGCGCGCAGCCGCGCGCCGAGCGCGGTCCAGCCCGACTCCGGCACGTCCCAGGGCATGTGGAGCGAGAGCCGCAGGCGGGCCCCGGTGTAGCGCGCGACCAGTTCCGCGTCCGCCACGCGCTCCTCGAGCGTCCGGGCCTGTCCGGGAACCTGATGCGTCGCGAAGCGCGTCCCCGAGGGGCCGAAGCCCCAGGAGGGGATCTCGATGGACTGCTCGCGCAGCGCGTCGAACGCGGCGGCGTCGTCGGAGGACGTCACTCGCCCTCCAGCAGGCCGTACTCGCGGCTCTTCGAGCGTAGGAAGCTGAGGCCGTCCCCGACCAGGACGTCGGGGTCTCCCACGATCGGCCGCCAGATCGCCGTCGCGCCGATCAGCGCCTCGTTGACCGCGATGAAGGACTCCATCGCCAGCCGGCCTGAGTAGCCGATGCCGCGCAACCCCGCAAAGACGTCGTCCCAGTCCACGTTGGCCGTTCCCGGCGTGCCGCGATCGGACTCCGAGAGGTGGATGTACTTCAGCCGCGGGCCGAGTCGCTCGATCGGACCGCGGAAGCCCTTCTCCTCGATGTTCATGTGGTAGGTGTCCAGGTGCGCGAACAGATTCGGCTCGTCGATCCGGTCGAGCAGGTCGGCGACCTGGTCGGCTGTGTTGTTCAGGTAGGTCTCGTAGCGGTTGATTGCCTCGATGCCGAGGGAGATCCCGTGGCCGGCCGCGACTCGAACCGCGGACCCCAGGACCTCTGCGCACAGTTCGATCTCCCGCTCGCTCGGCGGCTGACGCGTGAGCGTGCCGAGATGGGCGTAGAGCGCCCCCGTAAGCGTGTCCGCACCCAGCGCCGCGGTCAGCTCGATCGCCCCGGTCAGGTACTCCAGGGCGCCGTCCGGGTTGAAAGGGAGGTGACGATCGGCGGGCAAGCCAAGCGACGTCGTGACCGCGACGCCGTGGCGCTCGACAAGCGAGCGGGTCAGCTCCAGCGGAAAGCCCTCGAGGTCGAGCAGCGGGATCTCCACGAAGTCGAGGCCGTGCGCCGCCGCACCCGCGATCGCTCGCTCGGCTCCGTCGGCGTCCCAGTCGGCGGCCCACACGAAGGCGTGTGCCCCGAAGGTCGTCACTGCTTGTCAGCGCTGGACAGCGCTGTCCGTGCCCTCATGCGCCGGCAAACTAGCCCGATCTTTTGTCAGTGTCAAGCATAAGTTTGCGCGTGTTCGGCATTTCGCGCGGACTTAAGGAGATTGTCGTCCGAAGCTCGGCATGATTCACTGCCCGGTGTGGACGCGGTCAACGGTTGGCGAACATCCGCAGGCGCCGGCGCGATCCTGCAGCTGATACGGGCGCAGCCCACGGTCCAGCGCGCCGAGCTGGCGGCGCGCACGGGGATGTCTCGGTCAACCGTCTCCGTGCGCCTCGAGCAGCTGCTCGCGCATGGGCTGATCTCCGACGTCGAGGGCACCTCCACCGGCGGTCGCCGGCCGGCCCTGTTCGCATTCAACCCCAAGGCGGGCGTGGTGCTGGCCGCAGCCATCGGCGCCTCGCACTCGCGCTTGGCCGTCACCGATCTGGCGGGCGCCATCATGTCCGACACGGCCGCCGACATCGACGTCGGGATCGGGCCGGACGCGGTGCTGAGCTGGGTCGAGGATGAGTTCTCCCGGCTGCTCGCGGAGGCGGACAGCACGCCCGATCAGGTGCGCGGCGTCGGCTTCGGCATTCCCGCTCCGGTGGAGGCGTCCACGGGCCGGCCGGTGCTGCCACCGATCATGCCCGGCTGGGATGCGTACCCGATCCCCGAGCGGGTCGGGCAGACCTACGACGTGCCGATCCTCGTCGACAACGACGTCAACGCCATGGCGCTCGGCGAGCAGCGAACCGTCTACCCGGACGTCTCGAACCTGCTCTTCCTGAAGATCGGGACCGGTATCGGCTGCGGGATCGTCGCCAACGGGCAGGTTCAGCGCGGCGCCGACGGCTCCGCCGGCGATCTCGGGCACGTGCACACGGCGGCGGCGGGAGACGCGCTCTGCCGCTGCGGCAAGTTCGGCTG
>JAXDIH010000209.1:0-18095 GCA_034664105.1 Thermoleophilaceae bacterium | reverse complement strand
TAGACGGACTCGTACGCGTGGCCGCCCACGCGCGAGTAGACCGGGCACACGTTCAGGCAGGCGGAGCAGCGGATGCAGCGCAGGGCCTGGCGCCCGACCTCGTCGGCCAGCACGTCGGTGCGCCCGTTGTCCAGCAGCACGAGATGGAACTCGCGCGGCCCGTCGCCCGGGCGCACGCCGGTCCAGAACGACGTGTACGGGTTCATCCGCTCCCCGGTGGACGACCGCGGCAGGAGCTGCAGGAACACCTCCATGTCCCGCCACGTCGGCACCAGCTTCTCCACCCCCATCACCGTCACCAGCACCTCGGGCAGCGTGGTGCACATGCGCCCGTTGCCCTCGGACTCGAACACGCACACCGTGCCCGTCTCGGCCACGGCGAAGTTCGCTCCCGATACGCCCATGCGCGCGGACAGGAACTTGCGCCTCAGGTGCAGCCGCGCCGCCTCGGCCAGCGCCTCGGGCTGGTCGGAGAGGTCGGGCAGGCCCAGCTCGCGAGCGAACACGTCACGGATCTCCGACCGGTTCTTGTGGATCGCCGGCACGAGGATGTGCGAGGGCTCCTCGCCGGCCAGCTGGATGATCAGCTCGGCCAGATCGGTCTCCACCGCCTGCACGCCGGCGGACGCGAGCGCGTCGTTCAGGCCGATCTCGTCGGTGGCGATCGACTTGACCTTGACTACCTCGTCGACGCCAGCGGCCCCCGCGATCGACGCCACGATCGAGCACGCCTCAGCGCCGTCGGCGGCCCAGTGGACGACGCCGCCGGCAGCCACCACGGCCGCTTCCAGAGCAGCGAGGTGCTCGTCGAGCGCGAACAGCGAAGCGTCCTTGACGGAGCGCCCGGCGACCCGCAGCGCAGACCAGTCGGGCAGCTCCCCGACGACGGCGGCCCGCTTCGCCCGGATCGTCCCGGTCGCCTTCGCCAGGTTGCGCCGCAGCTGCGAGTCGCGCAGCGCCACCGAGGCGGCGTCGGGGAAGCTCACGACGCCAGGACCTCGGCCAGATGCACCGTCCGCACGCCGGTGCGCTGCCGCGACAGCACGCCGCCGATCTGCATCAGGCACGAGTTGTCTGCCGCGCACAGGACCTCCGCCCCCGTGTCGAGCACCGCGCGCACCTTGTCGGCCACCATCGCCGACGACACCTCAGCGTTCTTGACCGCGAACGTGCCGCCGAACCCGCAGCATTCATCCGCCTGCGGGAGCTCGACCAGCTCGATCCCGCGCACGGCGCGCAACAGCCGCAGCGGGCGGTCCCCCACGCGCAGCTCGCGCAGCGAATGACAGGTCGGGTGGAACGTGACCCGGTGTGGGAAGTACGCGCCCACGTCCTCCACGCCCAGCCGGTCCACCAGGAGCTCCGACAGCTCGTACACCGGCGGTCCCTCGCCGGAGCCGAGCTGCTTGCGCAGCATCCCGGCGCACGAGGCCGACGGGCACACCACCGCCTCGGCGCCCTCGAACACACGGGCGAAGCGACGCGCCAGCGCCGTCCCCTCGCGGGCGTAGCCGGAGTTCATGTGCATCTGCCCGCAGCACGTCTGCTCCAGCGGGAAGTCCACCTCGCACCCGAGCCGCTCCAGCAGGCGCACCACCGCCGTACCCGTCTCGGGGAAGAGGGTGTCGTTGAAGCAGGTGACGAAGAGGGATACGCGCACGCCTGGTTACCGCTTCCGGTTTCCCCTCGCGTCTAATGGGGAAACCGCGTGCCAAGGGGAGCGACGAGGGGAGAGAGGCGTGTACACGCAGCAATTCGATCCGGTATCGAGCTCGCTTGGACTGAGTTCCATCTTCGCCGTGCTGCCGATCCTTGCGCTGTTCGTGCTGCTGGGCGGCCTGCGCCTGGCGGCGCAGTGGGCGGCCCTGATCGCGCTCGGTGTGGCCATGCTCGTCGCAATGATCGTCTACGACATGCCGGTCGGCCAGACCGCGCTGTCGGCGAGCGAAGGCGCGGCCTTCGGGCTCTTCCCGATCATGTGGATCGTCGTCACGGCGATCTGGATCTACAACATGACCGTGGAGACCGGGTACTTCGCGGTGCTGCGCCGATCGTTTGCCTCGATCTCCGACGACCAGCGCGTGCAGGCCGTGATCATCGCGTTCTGCTTTGGGGCGCTGCTCGAGGCGCTGGCGGGGTTCGGAACCCCCGTGGCCATCACCTCGGTATTCCTGATCGGGTTGGGCTTCCGGCCCATCAAGGCGGCGTCGGTCGCGCTCGTGGCCAATACAGCTCCCGTGGCGTTTGGCGCCATCGCCATCCCGATCGTCACGCTCGCCGACATCACGGGCCTGCCCAAGGACGACCTGGGGGCAATGGTTGGCCGCCAAACGCCGTTCCTGGCGCTGATCGTCCCCCTGATCCTGATCGCCATGGTCGACGGCGCGCGTGGGATTCGCCAGACCTGGCCCGCCGCGGCCGTCGGGGGCCTCGTCTTCGCGGTCGGCCAGTACGCCTGCTCGAACTTCATCTCGGTGGAGCTCACCGACATCGTCGCCTCGCTGACGTCAACCGCGGCCCTCGTGCTCCTGCTGCGGGTCTGGCAGCCGTCGGAGCCGCTGATCGGCGAGATGGGCGGACACGCGGCACGACCCGCGGTCGCCGGCGCGGAGGCGCACAACCCGAGCTTGGAGGCGGATGTCAACCGGCGCGACGACACCCGGAAGGACCCGCCCGCGGACGTCTTCCGCGCCTACGCGCCGTACCTGATCGTCATCGCGGTCTTGTCGATCGCCCAGATCCCCGCGGTCAAGGACAAGCTGGTCGAGAAGCCCTGGACAACGACCTTCCAGTGGCCAGGACTCGACGTGGTGAACCCGGACGGTGACGCGATCACCTCGCTCACCTACAACGTCAACTGGCTGCCCGCGGCGGGCACGCTGCTGCTCATCTCCGGGTTGATCACGATGGCCGTGCTGCGCGTGTCGCCAGGAAGGTCGGTGAGGACCTTCGCGGCAACGTTGGACCAGCTCAAGTGGGCCATCCTCACGGTGGCTTCGGTGCTGGCCCTCGCCTACGTGATGAACCAGTCGGGTCAGACGATCACGCTCGGCCTGTGGGCGGCCGGCGCAGGTGGGGTCTTCGCCTTCCTCTCAGGTCTGATCGGCTGGCTGGGGGTGGCCGTAACGGGGTCGGACACCTCCTCGAACGCCCTCTTCGGCGGACTCCAGGTGGCGGCCGCCAAGGACGCCGGCATCTCGCCGACCCTGTTGGCCGCGGCCAACAGCTCCGGCGGCGTCCTGGGCAAGATGATCTCGCCCCAGAACCTCGCCATCGGCGCCGCCGCTGTCGGCATGGCGGGGCAGGAGGGCGACCTGTTTCGTAGGGTGGTCAAGTGGAGCATCCTGCTGGTCCTGATCATGTCCGCCCTCGTGTACCTGCAATCGACGGCGGTGCTCGACTGGATGGTGGTGAAGTAGCTGCCGACTCGACGACGACCGATCTGACGGCGCTGGTCGCGCAGCTGCGCTCCGCGGTGGGCGCCGAGCACGTCGTCACGCACGAACATCAGCTGCGCACCTACGAGTCGGACGGGCTGCTCCAGTACGCGGTCACGCCCGGTGCCGTGGTGCTGCCGAACACCGCCGAGGAGGTTCAGGCCGTCGTGCGCGCCTGCCACCGCGCCGGCGTGCCGTGGGTGGCTCGCGGCGCCGGCTCGGGGCTCTCCGGCGGAGCCACGCCGGTGGCGGACGGCCTCCTGATCTCGCTGAGCCGGATGCGGCGCATCCTCGAGGTCGATCTCGACAACCAGCGCGTCGTCGTGGAGCCTGGCGTGACCAACATCGCCGTGTCGCAGGCCGTCGGCCCGGACCACTTCTACCCGCCCGACCCGTCCTCGCAGATCGTGTGCACGATCGGTGGCAACGTGGCCGAGAACTCGGGCGGGGCGCACTGCTTCAAGTACGGCTTCACCACCAACTACGTCACCGGCCTCGAGCTCGTGCTCCCCGACGGCGAGCTGGTTCAGCTCGGCGGCAAGGAGGTCGACCACCCCGGGCCCGACCTGCTGGGCGCGTTCGTGGGATCGGAGGGCACGCTCGGCGTGGCCACCAAGATCTGGCTGCGCGTGGTGCCCAAGCCCGAGGCCGTGCGCACCCTGGTCGCGTTCTTCGGATCGCCGATCCAGGCGGGCGAGGTGGTGTCGGAGATCGTCTCCGGCGGGATCGTGCCGGGAGCGATCGAGATGATGGACAACCTCTCGATCAGGGCCGCCGAGGGCTACACCGGCGCGGGCTTCCCAATCGACGCGGGGGCCGCGCTTGTCGTGGAGCTGGACGGATCGGATGCGGAGTGCGAGGCGCGCTTCGAGGAGGTCGTGGCGATCTGCGAGCGGGCCGGCGCGGACTCGATCCGCGTGGCCAAGGACGACGCCGAGCGCGCGCTGATCTGGCTCGTGCGCAAGGCGGCCTTTGCCGCGATGGGCCGGATCGCCCCGAACTACTACGTGCAGGACAGCGTCATCCCCCGCACCCGGCTGGCCGAGGTGCTGGGCCGAATCGACGAGCTGGGGCGCGAGTACGACCTCGAGGTCGCGAACGTCTTCCACGCCGGCGACGGCAACCTGCACCCGCTCGTCTGTTACGACGGTGCGGTGCCCGGCGAGGCCGAGCGGGCCGAGGAGTGCGCTGGCCTGATCGTGCAGGCGTGCGTGGACGCGGGGGGCTCGATCACCGGGGAGCACGGCGTGGGCGTGGACAAGAAGCGCTACATGCCTCAGATGTTCGACGACGCCGACCTCGGGACGTTCCAGCGGCTGCGCTGCGCGTTCGACCCCGACCAGCGCGCCAACCCCGGCAAGGTGATGCCGACGCCGCGGCTGTGCGGCGAGGTGCCCGGCCCCTACCGGCAGCACCCGCTCGAGCAGGCTGGGCTGGCGGAGCGCTTCTGATGGCGACCGCAGAGGCCAGGCGCAGCGCACCCGGGTCGGCGACCGAGCTCGCCGCCGAGCTGGGCGCGGCCACCGAGGCCGGGGTCGGCGTGCGCCTGAGCGGCGCCGGCACGAAGCTGCGCTGGGCGCCGGATGCCCAGCCCGCGCTCGAGCTGTCCACGGCCGGGCTGGACCGCATCGTCGAGCACAACGCCGGCGACCTCACCGCCGTGCTCGAGGCCGGCGTGCCGCTCGCTCGGGCGCAGGAGTCGTTCCGCGACGCCGGTCAGATGCTCGCCCTGGATCCCCCGGACGCGGGCGGCGCGACGATCGGCGGGGTCGTCGCCGCCAACGACTCCGGTCCGCTGCGCGCTCGCTACGGCAGCGCGCGCGACCTGGTCGTGGGCATGCGCGTGGCACTCTCCGACGGCACGGTCGCCAAGAGCGGCGGCAAGGTGATCAAGAACGTGGCCGGCTACGACCTCGCCAAGCTGTTCACCGGCTCGTACGGCGCGCTCGGCGCGATCCTCGAGGTGGCCGTGCGCCTGCACCCGTTCCCGCCCGAGACCGCCACCGCGGTCGGGCACACGTACAGCCAGGAGGCGCTGGCCGGCGGCGCGGCGGCGCTCACGCACGCGCGGCTCGAGCAGCTCGGGCTCGACGTGCGCTGGGCGGCGGGCGCGGGCATGGTGCTGGCTCGCTTCGGCGGCGTGGCCGCTCGCCCGCAGGCCGAGACGGCGGAGGGCCTGCTGCGCGAGGCCGGGCTCGAGGCCGAGCTGGTGACCGACGACGCGTCGCTGTGGCAGGCGCAGCGCGACGGTCAGCGCTCGCCGCACGGCCTGGTGGTGCGGGTGTCGGGTGTGCAGACCGACCTGGGCGAGCTGGCCGGCGTCGCCGAGCGCCACGGTGCGACGCTAGTCGGGCGCGCCGGCCTGGGCCTGTGCTGGCTGCGGCTCGACGAGGCCGAACGCGAGGGCGACGGCGAAGCGCTGGTCGACGAGCTGCGGCGCAGCCACCTGGCCGTGGTGCTGGACCGGCCCGCCGGCATGGCGGGCGAGCCGCTCGAGCCCCGCGACCCCGGTGCCGCCGTGCTGCTGCGCCGGGTGAAGGAGCGCTTCGACCCGAGTGGGACCCTGGTCTGATGGCCTCGCTCCGGCCCGGGGAGAGCCCGGACCCTCGGGCACAGCGGGCCTCCTGGGACGACACGCGCGCGCCGCAGCTGGACCTGATCGACGACTGCGTGCACTGCGGCTTCTGCCTGCCGACCTGCCCCACCTACGTGCTCTGGGGCGAGGAGATGGACTCGCCGCGCGGGCGCATCGTGCTGATGAAGCAGGGTCACGACGAGATCTCCGCGCCGCTGGTCGAGCACATCGACAACTGCCTCGGCTGCATGGCCTGCGTGACGGCGTGCCCCTCCGGGGTGCAGTACGACAAGCTGCTCGAGGACACGCGCGCCCAGGTGGAGCGCAACTTCGAGCGCCCCCCGACCGACAGCGGTCACCGCCGCCTGGTGTTCGAGCTGTTCACGCGGCCGGGCCGGCTGCGCGCGCTGGCGCCCGGTGCCGCGCTGGCTCACCGGCTGGGCCTGCCACGGCTCGCGCGGCGGCCGGCGGTGAGGCGGCTGGCGCCGCGGCTGGCGGCCATCGTCGGGATGACACCGCAGGCGTCGATCCGGCGCTCGCTCTCCCGGATGCCAGCGCGCTTCGAGGCGCGCGGCGAGAAGCGCGGCGAGGTGGCTCTGCTCCAGGGCTGCGTGCAGCGGGTGTTCTTCGGCCACGTCAACCGCGACACCGCCGAGGTGCTCGCGGCCGAGGGCTTCGAGGTGCACGTGCCGCGCCTGCCGCGGTGCTGCGGCGCCCTGCCGATGCACGCCGGCGCCGACCCGCAGGCCCGCGACCTCGCCAAGTCCACGATCGAGACGCTCGAGGGCTACGAGACCGTGGTCGTGAACGCCGCCGGGTGCGGCTCGGCGATGAAGGACTACGGGCACGTGCTGCGCGACGAGCCCGACTGGGCCGAGCGCGCCGAGCGCTTCGCGGCCAAGGTGCGCGACGCCAACGAGTTCCTGGTCGAGGTCGGCCCGCGGGCGGAGCGCCGGCCGGTGCCGATGAAGGTCGCCTACCACGACGCCTGTCACCTGGCCCACGCGCAGAAGGTGCGCGACCAGCCGCGCGAGCTGCTGCGCTCGATCCCCGAGCTGGAGCTCGTGGAGCCACGCGAGTGGGAGCTCTGCTGCGGCTCGGCCGGGATCTACAACCTCGTCAAGCCGGAGCCGGCCGCCGAGCTCGGCGAGCGCAAGGCACGCAACCTGCTGGACACGGGCGCCGAGGCAGTGGCCGCGGCAAACCCGGGCTGCGCCCTCCAGATCACCGCGCACACCGAGCGCCTCGGCAAGGCGCTGCCGGTGCTGCACCCGATGGAGCTGCTGGCCCGTTCGATCGTCTAGCTGCGCCTAGGCTCCGGCGGCACCTCCGTTCCCGTCGAGGCGGTCGCAGATCCGGAACAGCGCCTGGCGCTGGGCGCGCAGCTCCTGGACGATCTGACCTTCCCGGAGCTCATGCATCAGCGCGCCGTCCCGAAGCTCATGCATGAGTGCGCCCTCACGCAGCTCGTGGAGGATCCCTACCCGCAGGCCGGTCAGCACCTCCGCCAGCACCTCCGTCTGCCTCGCTGACTCCTTCAGCAAGGACTCGAACCCGAGCTCGTGGCGTCGCGTCAGCTCGCGCAGAAAGGCGCGCAGGTCTCGGAAGGCCGTTCCGTTCTCTTCGATGACTCGTACGAGCTCGTCGTCGTCCACGGCCCCAGGATCCCAACGCCTCCGTCACACGACAAGACGCGGGAGTGACAAGTTCGTCGCAGGACGGTTTAGTGCCAGACTTCGCCCCCTGATGTCGGCTGCCCAGCGCTTCCGCACCGCCGTCGAGGCCCAGGACCTCGACGCCGCCGTCGCGACGCTGGCGGCCGATGTCGTCTTTCGCAGTCCGATCGTCCACGAGGCCTACCACGGCCCCGACGCCGTCCGGGCCCTGCTCGAGGGCGTGATGACCGTCTTCGAGGACTTCCGCTACGAGCGCGTCATCGGCGCGCCGGACGCCGCGGACCACTCGCTCGTCTTCGCCGCCCGGGTCGGCGACCGGGAGCTCCAGGGCGCCGACTTCCTCCACGAGAACGCCGACGGCCTGATCGACGAGTTCGTGGTGATGGTCCGCCCGCTCACGGGCGCGCTGGCGCTCGCCGACGGCATGCGCGCTCACTTCGAGAGCGCCGGCGTTCCCGCGCCCTAGGCGGGGACGCCCGGGCGCAAAAGACAGCGATAGAAGGGTGACCTGCCGAGGCGTGGGCCCCGAACGTCAGACATGGCCCCCACTTCGGGGCCCACCCCTGGGGCGGACCGAGCCCGACAAGCCATGCGCCGCTAAGGCAGCGCCCAGGTGTGCACCGGCTCGTTGGCGTGCATTTGCTCCCGGTAGAGCACGGTCATCCGCCGCAGGGCCTCCAGACGGTCCAACCCCTCGGCGTCGTAGAGCCGGTGAAAGGCAGCCGCCTGCCACGCCGCTCCGTTCTGCATCGTCACGCAGCGGCGCTCGATCACGCCCAGCAGCCGGTCCCGGTCGGCGGCCGCGATCCCGGCCTGCTCGAGCCCCTCGTGAGCCGCCGGCAGCAGGCGCCGCAGCACCAGCTCGCTCACGGGCACCTCACCGATGCCGGGCCAGTAGAGCCGCGCGTCGATCCCGTCGCGCGCCGCGGCGTGGAAGTTCTCCTCCGCGGCTGAGAAGGACATGCGCGTCCACAGTGGCCGCTCCTCCACCACCAGCGCCCGCGCCAGCCCGTAGTAGAAGGCGGCGTTCGCGCAGATGTCCACCACGGTCGGGCCGGACGGCAGCAGCCGGTTCTCCACGCGCACGTGCGGCCGTCCGCGCACGACGTCGTAGATCGGCCGGTTCCAGCGATAGACCGTGCCGTTGTGGAGGCGCAGCTCCGCGAGCGAGGGCGTGTCGCCGCGCTCGAGCGTCTCCGCTGGGTCCTCGTCCTCGCACACCGGCAGCAGCGCCGGGAAGTAGCGCACGTTCTCCTCGAACAGGTCGAAGATCGACGTGATCCAGCGCTCGCCGAACCACACGCGCGGCCGCACTCCCTGCGCCTTGAGCTCGTCGGGCCGCGTGTCGGTCGCCTGCTCGAACAGCGCGATGCGCGTCTCACGCCACAGCTCCTTGCCGAAGAAGAACGGCGAGTTCGCCGCCACCGCCACCTGCGGCCCGGCGATCGCCTGGGCCGCGTTCCAGAAGCTCGCGAACGCCTCGGGCTCGACCTGCTGGTGCAGCTGCACGCTCGTGCAGGCCGCCTCGGGCGCGATCGTGTCGGCGAACGTCGACAGCCGCTCCACGCCGTTGATCGAGATCTCCAGGTCCTCCCCGCGCGCCGCGAAGATCTGCTCGTTGAGCAGCTCGTAGCGCGGGTTGTCGCTGAAGCTGTCCCGTGTGAGGTGCTCCTCCGTGACCGTCGGCAGGATGCCGATCAGCATCATGTGGGCCCCCACGGTTCGCGCTCGCTCCTCGGCGTGGTTGAGGTCGCGGCGCACATCGTCCTCCAGCTCCGCGAACGCGGATCCCTCCAGCAGCCGCGGCGGCACGTTGATCTCGAGGTTGAAGCGACCCAGCTCGGTCTGGAAGTCGGGGTCGGCGATCGCCTCGAGCGCCTCGGCGTTCAGCATCGCCGGGTCGCCCTGCTCGTCGGTGAGGTTCAACTCGATCTCGAGACCCACCGAACGCCGCTCGGGATCGAAGCGCGCCTCGCCCAGCATGCGGGCGAACACGTCCAGGCACGCCCGCACCTTCTGACGGTAACGCTGCCGGTCCTCGCGCGAGAAGACCGCCCCGGACACGTCCCGGCCCACGGCCGGACTCTATCCTCGACCGTCCATGTCGACCCAATACATCTTCACGATGTACAAGCTGTCCCGCACACACCCGCCCGACAAGCGGGTTCTGGAGGACATCTCCCTCTCGTTCCTGCCCGGGGCGAAGATCGGCGTGCTCGGTGCCAACGGCTCCGGCAAGTCGACGCTCCTGCGCATCATGGCCGGGCAGGACAACGGCTACCGGGGCGAGGCGCAGCTGGCGCCGGGCGCGACCGTCGGCCTGCTCGAGCAGGAGCCGCAGCTCGACCCCGAGAAGGACGTGCGGGGGAACGTCGAGGACGGCGTGCGCGAGGTGCGCGACATGCTCGACCGGTTCAACGAGCTTGCCTCCAACTACTCGGAGGAGAACGCCGGCGAGTTCGCCCGGCTGCAGGACCGCATCGAGGCGGCCGACGCCTGGCAGCTCGACACCACCGTGGAGATCGCCATGGACGCGCTGCGCCTGCCGCCCGGCGATGCCGACGTGACGACGCTCTCCGGCGGCGAGCGCCGCCGCGTGGCGCTCTGCCGGCTGCTGCTGGCCGCACCGGACCTGCTGCTGCTCGACGAGCCCACGAACCACCTCGACGCGGAGTCGGTCGCCTGGCTGGAGAAGCACCTCGAGGACTACAAGGGGACCGTCGTGGCTGTGACCCACGACCGCTACTTCCTCGACAACGTGGCCGGCTGGATCCTCGAGCTCGACCGCGGGCGCGGCATCCCCTTCCAGGGCAACTACTCGTCGTGGCTGGAGCAGAAGCAGGCCCGGCTCCTGCAGGAGGAGCGCCAGGAGTCGGCGCGCCAGCGCACGATCGCGCGCGAGCTGGAGTGGGTGCGCGAGTCGCCCCGGGCGCGGCGCACGAAGTCGCGCGCGCGGCTCAACCGCTACGAGGCATTGCTGGCCGAGGAGTCGGCGGTGAAGCTCGACCAGGTGCAGATCCACATCCCGGCGGGGCCGCGGCTCGGCGACGTGGTGGTCGAGGCCGAGGGCGTGCGCAAGGGCTACGGCGACAAGCTGCTGATCGAGGACCTCTCGTTCACGCTGCCGCCCGCCGGCATCGTTGGGGTGATCGGCCCGAACGGGGCCGGCAAGACGACCCTGTTCCGGATGATCGTCGGCGACGAGGAGACCGACGCCGGCGCGCTGCGCCTCGGCGACTCGGTGGAGCTGGCCTACGTCGACCAGAGCCGCGACGCGCTCGACCCCGAGAAGACCGTCTGGGAGGAGATCTCCGACGGCTACGACAACATCAAGGTCGGCGAGCGCGAGATGAACTCGCGCGCCTATGTCGCCGGGTTCAACTTCCGCGGGTCGGACCAGCAGCGCAAGGTGGGCGTGCTGTCGGGCGGGGAGCGCAATCGCGTGCACCTCGCCAAGCTCCTGCGCCGCGGCGGCAACCTGCTGCTGCTGGACGAGCCGACCAACGACCTCGACGTCGACACCCTGCGCGCGCTGGAAGAGGCGCTGCTGGCGTTCGCGGGCTGCGCGGTGATCATCTCGCACGATCGCTGGTTCCTCGATCGCGTGGCCACTCACGTGCTCGCGTTCGAGGGGGACTCCCAGGTCGCCTGGTTCGAGGGAAACTTCGAGGCGTACGAAGAGCATCGACGGGGAACGTTGGGCGCTGAGGCGGACCGGCCGCACCGAATCACCTACAAGAAGCTGACGAGGGCGTGATGATCGAGATCAGGGCAAATGTCGAGGAGCGCTGGGACGAGGTGCTCACCGACGACGGGCTGGCGCTCGTGGGACAGCTGCACGAGCAGCTCGACGCACGGAGGCGGGAGCTGCTGCGCGCCCGGGAGCAGCGGCAGGCCGAGCTCGACGCGGGCGGCACGCTCGACTTCGTGTCGGCACCCGAGGACTTCACGATCGCCCCGGTGCCGGCGGCGCTGCAGGACCGGCGCGTGGAGATCACCGGGCCGACCTCCCGCAAGATGGTCATCAACGCGCTGAACTCCGGCGCGCGCGGGTTCATGGCGGACTTCGAGGACTCGAACTCGCCCTACTGGTCGAACATGGTCGGCGGCCAGGTGAACCTCGCCGACGCCGCCCGCGGTTCGATGGAGCACTCGGAAGGCGGCAAGGACTACCGGCTCGAGGAGAACTCCGCGGTCCTGCTCGTGCGGCCGCGCGGGCTGCACCTGCCCGAGCGCCATCTGAGGCTGAACGGCGACCACGTGGCGGGCGCGTTCATGGACTTCGGGCTGTACGTGCACCGCAACGCCGAGGTGCTGCTCGAGCGCGGCGCGGGGCCCTACTTCTACATCCCCAAGCTCGAGTCGGCCCAGGAGGCGGCGCTCTGGCGCGACGCCTTCCTGATCGCCGAGCACGCGCTCGGCCTCGACCGCGGCACGGTGAAGGCCACCGTGCTGATCGAGACCGCACCGGCGGCCTTCGAGATGGACGCGATCCTGTACGAGCTGCGCGACCACGTGGCCGGTCTCAACGCCGGCCGCTGGGACTACATCTTCTCGATGATCAAGCGCTTCCGCTCGCGGCCCGACTTCGTGCTGCCGGACCGCTCAGCCGTGACGATGACCGTGCCGTTCATGCACGCCTACTCGGAGCTGCTGGTGAAGACCTGTCACGCGCGCGGCGCGCACGCGATGGGCGGGATGTCGGCGGTGATCCCGTCCCGCACCGACGAGGAGGCCAACCGCCGCGCCTTCGAGGCGGTGCGCGCGGACAAGGAGCGCGAGGCCAACGCGGGCTTCGACGGCACCTGGGTCGCCCACCCCGACTCGGTGCCGGTCGCGATGGAGGCGTTCGACGAGGTGCTCGGCGACCGCCCCAACCAGGTCGACCGCAAGCGCGACGACGTGTCCGTGGACGGCGCGGACCTGCTGTCCGTGGCGCAGACCCCGGGCGAGGTCACCGAGCAGGGGCTGCGGCTGAACGTGAACGTGGGCATCCAGTACATCTCCTCGTGGCTGCGCGGCAACGGCGCCGCGGCCATCTACGGGCTGATGGAGGACGCCGCGACCGCGGAGATCTCGCGCGCCCAGGTCTGGCAGTGGATCCACCACGGCGAGGTGCTGGACGACGGGCAGCCGATCACGCCGGAGCTGGTGCGCAGGCTGGCCGGCGAGGAGCTGGAGAAGATCCGCGAGGAGATCGGCGACGACGAGTGGTTCCAGTCGGAAGGCCGGCCCGAGCTGTCGCGCTCGCTGTTCGAGCGGGTGGCGCTGAGCGGAGACGAGTTCGTGGAGTTCCTCACGCTGCCGGCGTACGAGGAGCTGCTGAAGCTCGAGAGTCCCTGAGGAACTGATGCACGAAGGCGATGGCCATGCTGCCCTCGCCGACCGCGGCGGCGACTCGCTTGATCGGTCCGTAGCGCACGTCGCCGCAGGCGAAGGTGCCGGGGACGCTGGTCTCCAGCAGGTACGGATCGCGCTCTAGCGGCCAGCGACCCGTGTCGCGCATGTCGGAGCCCGTGAGCACGTAGCCGCGGCGGTCGAGTGCGATCTCGGACGGAAGCCATGCCGTCTCGGCATCCGCGCCGATGAAGATGAACAGGCCGCCCGATTCGAGCCGGGTGATCTCCGACGTCGCGGCGTCGCGGACGTCGACGGCCTCCAGCGAGAGCTCGCCGTGCACAGCGGCCACCTCGACCCCGAACCGGGTGAGGATGTTCGGCCGCGTCGCCAGCTGATCGATCAGGTAGCGCGACATGCTCTTCTCGAGCCCGTCGCCGCGGCAGAGGATGGTCACGCTGCGCGCGTGGGTGGAGAAGAACAGCGCCGCCTGCCCCGCCGAATTCCCGGCGCCGACGATGTGGATGTCCAGGCCGTGGGTGTTCGGCGCCTCGCTGCGCGCCGCGCCGTAGGAGATGCCCTTGCCAGCCAGCCGGTCGAGCCCTTCGATCGACAGCTGCCGCCACGCGACGCCGCAGGCCAGGATGATCGTGCGAGCACGGAGCACGTCGCCGCCGTCCAGATGCAGCTGCCGGGTCGCGGCGTCTATCCGCGAGATCGACCTCGTCACGAGGATCTCGGCGCCCAGCCGCCGCGCCTGCTGCAGGGCCCGGCTTGCGAGCTCGTCGCCCGACACGCCCGACGGGAAGCCGAGGTAGTTCTCGATCCGCGACGAGGTGCCGGCCTGGCCCCCGGGCGCCTCCCGCTCGACCACGATCGTGTTCAGCCCCTCCGACGCTCCGTAGACCGCCGCCGCCAATCCGGCGGGACCGGCACCCACGATGACGGTGTCGTACTCGGCGGTGGCCGCCTCGGTCCCCAGCCCGAGCAGGTCGGCGACCCTGCGCAGATGAGGCCTGACCACGGTCTTGCCGCCGACGACCTGGATCGCCGGCCAGTCTCCCTGAGGCGGCAACGGGCCGCCCCACGACTCCGCCGAGTCGGCCGTATCGGGAGTGATCCACTGAAACGTGACCTGGTTGCGGTCGAGGAAGCGCCGCAGCTCGGCGCAGGACGCGTCCCAGCGATCGCCGACCACCATCGCGCGCGGCGGTGGCGGCTCAGCCGCGATCCCCTGCAGCCCCCGCGCGCCGCCCATGCGGTGCGCCGCGAGCCTGCCGAGCTCCGTGGCGACGTCCGGTACGACTGACGCCAGCGCGTGGTAGTCGTGAGGCTCGATCCGCATGACGCGCGACGCCTCGGCCGCGCGGAACCCCACCGGGAAGACCGTCCCGAGCACGATCGGGACCTCGCCGAAGATGTCGCCCGGGAGGCGCTCCCCGAGGACGCGCTCGATCCCGTCGACCAGCCTGGTGGGCTCGATCCGGCCCGCGAGCACGGCAAACAGGGCGCGCTCCGCGCCTTCCGGAGCGGCGTACTCGCCGGCCACCAGGGTGACGTCGGCCGCCACCCGGCACAACCGCTCGCGCTGGGTTTGGTCGAGGCCCTCGAACAGCGCTACGCCGGCGATCTCGTCGGCCGTCACCATGGCCGCTGCCGAGGCGCCCTAAGCCGCTTCGGCCCGGCGCTGCTCGGCTTCGCGCAGCTCCCGCAGGGCGCGCTTGCGCTCGTCGCGGGTCGTGCGCTCCAGGATCAGCACTCCGTCCAGGTGGTCCATCTCGTGCTGGATCACTCGGGCCTCCAGGCCGGAGGCCTCCACCAGGCGCTCCTCGCCTTCCTCGTCGAGGGCGCGCACCCGCACGTGGAGCGGGCGGTCGACGTCGACCGTGACTCCCGGGATCGACAGGCAGCCCTCCTCGCCCAGCTCCAGCTCGCCGCTCACCCACTCCAGCTCGGGGTTGGCCAGGACGGTCAGGGGCGCGTCGGGGCCGACTCGGTAGACCAGCAGGCGCTGCGAGATGCCCAGCTGCGGCGCCGCGAGCCCGACGCCCAGGGCGTCGTTCATGATCCCGGCCATCCGGCTCACCTGCCGGCGCAGCGACTCGTCGAAGCGGTCCACCGGCGTGGCGCGCGACTTCAGCACCGGGTCGCCCAGGCGGCGGATGAACGTCATCGCCGCGGCGCGGCGCGCCTCGACCTCGGGATCCAGCGGCGGCGCCTCTTCCGGCTCGGCGAGCTCGACCTCGACGGCCTCCACCTCGGCGGGCGCCGACTCGACCGGCGCCGGCACCGTGGCTGCCGGTTCGGTGGTGTCCGTGTCCCTCTCCTGCGCCATGTGTTGGCGAGTCTAGCTTCCCGCGCGCCGCTTGGGGAAGGGTCCGCAGGGCGCCCAGAGGGGGCGCGATCTACTGCGGATCCACGTCCACCGCGAACGCCGCCGCGGCGTGCTTGCGGTCCGCCGCGACGGCCTCCACCGCCGCCCTGACGGCCGCTATCGCCGGCTCGCGCTCGCGCGAGCGCACCACCAGCTGCGCCCGGTAGCGCGCCTGGCGGCGAAACAGCGGCGCGGGCCCGAGGGCCGGCACGCCGGCCGCCTCGATCAGCACCCGCACGGCGGTCGCCGCCTCATGCTCGGGACCGGCCTCCGTGGCGGAGCACACCACCCGGATCAGGTGGCCGTACGGCGGGTAGGCGAACGCCTCGCGCCGCGGCAGCTCGTCCGCCAGGAACCCGCTCGCGTCGTGCGCGGCCGCGTGGCGCAGCGCGCGCGCATCGGGCTCCAGCGCCTGCACGATCACGCGCCCCCCGCGCTTGCCGCGGCCGCTGCGCCCGGCCAGCTGGGCGACCAGCGAGAACGTGCGCTCCTCGGCGCGGAAGTCGGGGAAGCGCAGCGTGGCGTCGGCGTCGAGCACGACCCCCAGGGTCACGTCGGGGAAGTCGTGCCCCTTCGCCACCATCTGGGTCCCGACCAGCACCCCGGCCTCGGCCGCCTCGAACGCCCGCAGCACCCCGACGATCCCGGAGCTGGCCGCCACGTCAGAGTCGAGCCGGAACACCGGCAGGGGTCGGACCACCTCCTCCAGCTCGCGCTCGAGCTGCTCGGTCCCGGCGCCGTGGCGCGCCACCGACACCGACCCGCAGTCCGGGCACTCCGACGGCACCCGCGCCCGGTGACCGCAGTGGTGGCAGGCCAGCTCGGCCGCCGCCTGGTGGAGCACCAGCGTCACGTCGCAGTCCGGGCACTCCCATACGCGCCCGCACAGCCGGCAGGAGAGGAAGTTCGACCAGCCGCGCCGGTTGAGCAGGACGATCGCCTTCTCGCCGCGGCGCCGGACGCCGTCCAGTTCGCGCCGCGTGTGCTCGTGCAGCGGCCCTGACACCCCCGCCATGCCCACCACCTCGACCGGCGGCAGGCCGCGCCCGTCCACCCGCTCGCGCAGCTCGAGCCGCTCGTAGCGAACCTGGCTCTCGGGGCGCGGCGTCGCGCTGCCGGCGAGCAGCAGGGCCCCCTCGAGCTCGGCCCGCCGCTCGGCGACCACGCGCGCGTCGTAGCGCGGGTCGCCCTCCTGCTTGTAGGAGGAGTCGTGCTCCTCGTCGACGACGATCAGCCCGAGGTCGTCGAACGGCGCGAACACGGCCGAGCGCGGCCCGACGCACACACGCGCTTCGCCGCGGCGCATGCGCCACCACTCGTCGTAGCGCTCGCGCGCGGAGAGCTGCGAGTGCATGATCGCCACGGCGTCGCCGAAACGCTCGACGAAGCGACCCGCCGTCTGCGGCGTTAGCGCGATCTCGGGCACGAGCACGATCGCGGACTTGCCGCGCTCCAGTGCCGCCGCCACCGCCCGCAGGTACACCTCCGTCTTGCCGCTGCCGGTCACGCCGGCCAGCAGCAGCGGCCGCCCGGCGGGTTCGGCCATGCGGGCGAGGATGGCCTCCAGCGCCGCGCGCTGAGCCGCCGTCGGCTCCACGGTGCCCGACCGCGCCCCCACGCCGTCGATGCGCGGCCGGCGCGATGCCTCGGTCGCCTGCTCGAGGGACACCAGCCCGCGCCGCTCCAGGCTGCGCAGAGTGGAGTGGTCGGCGCCGGCCAGCCGAGCCACGGCGGCCGCACCCAGCGGGCCTGCGGAAAGGGCCTCCAGCACCGCGCGCTGGCGCTCCCCGAGGCGGAGGTCGCCCGCGGCGCGGCCCTCGTCGGTGAGCGTGGCCCGCAGCGACCGGCGCGGCACCAGCGGCCGCCCCGAGCCCGTTCCGGTGCCCGGCGGCAGCACGAGCGCGAGCCCGCGCGCCGGCGTGGAGACGTACTCGGCGGCGACCCACAGCCCCAGCCGCACCAGCGTCTCCGGGACGTTGGCCTCGAGCGCCGACAGCGGCTCCACCAGCCGCTCGGCGGGCACGTCGCTGGTCCCGGCCAGGTCCACCACGACGCCCAGCAGGCGGCGCCTGCCAAAGGGCACGACCAGCATGCTGCCCACCCCCACCCCGGACAGCTCGGCGCCGAGCCGATAGTCGAACGGCCCACGCAGGGCGCGCGCGGGCGTCAACGGCTCGACCTTGGCTATCACCGCCCCGACGCTACGAGGAAGGCCGGACGGCGCTCCTGCGCACCTCCAGCAGGTAGGCGACCATCACCTCCTGGTCGCCGAACGTCAGGTGGTAGGCGTCGGTCAGCCCCTCCACGTGCTTGATGTGCTCCTGGCCGCGCTGGAACAGGTCGGTTACCTCGAAGAACGAGTAGTCGACCACCTTGGCCTCGAAGCCGTTCTGCGCCAGCAGACCGGCCGTGCGCTCCTGGCTGAGGATCGAGAGCTGCATCACGTACGCCACGCCGTCCTCGGCGAGCGCCTCCGGCAGCAGCGCGATCAGGTGATCCAGCAGGTTGCGGCCCCACACTGCCCTTAGTGAGGGAGTTCCCTATCCGTCTGGGGGGTATCGGGGCGGTGGACCAGCAAGTATCCTCGCAACGTGGGGGCACGGGACCGAATCCTGAACACCGCCTATGACCTGTTCAGCCACCATGGCGTGCGCGCGGTGGGAGTGGACCGGATCGTGGCGGAGTCGGGCGTGGCC
>JAXDIH010000014.1:0-2581 GCA_034664105.1 Thermoleophilaceae bacterium | reverse complement strand
AAGGGCGGCACGATCACCGCGCCCATGCAGAAGGTGCCCAACGCCTTCCCCATCATGGTCACCCAGATGATCGGCGTGGGCGAGGAGACGGGCGCGCTCGAGACGATGATGAGCAAGATCGCCGACTTCTACGAGGACCAGGTGGCCGCGTCCGTGAAGGCGCTCACCTCGATCCTCGAGCCCGTGATGATCATCGTGGTCGGCGGCATCGTCGGCTTCATCGTGGTAGCCATGTACCTGCCGATGTTCAAGGTCTACGACCAGATCAAGTAGCTCGCCTCTGCGGCTCACGGCTTTGACCGCCGGGCTGGTGGTGGCTGCGGGAGTGTGTGCGTCTGCTGCCTCGGCGGCCACACCGCCGGCTCAGCCGAGATCAGGGCCCGGCAGCAGCGACTATGCCCACGCCGGCTGGCGCGTCAGCGCGGGCGGGGCCGGCAGCAACGCCTGGTACGTGTTCGAGCCCAGCAGGCCACGGCCCAGGAAGGCTCCGCTGGCCATCGTCATGCACGGCTACTACGAGTTCCAGGGGTACGCCACGAAGTACGAGCTGATCCGCCACACGGTGCGCAAGGGGAACGTCGTGATCTACCCGCGGTGGCAGACCGGTATCGCCGCACCTTGCCCAGGCCCGTTCGACATCGAGCCATGCGTGGCGTCCTCGGTGAAGGGGATCCGCGGCGCACTGGCCTTCCTACGGGCCCGCCCGAGGCGAGTGCAGCCCCAGCTCAAGAAGACCAGCTACTTCGGTCTCTCCTTCGGCGGCATCATCACCGCGAACCTCGCCAACCGGTACCGCGCCCTTCACCTGCCAAAGCCGCGAGCGATCTTCCTCGATGACCCTCACGACGGAGGACTGAACGGGTTCGACGAGCCGGCCGTCGATGACTCCCTGGCGGGCATTCCCGCCACGGTCAAGATCCAGTGCCACTCGGGCGCCGAGGGCATCCTCGCGCGGCCCGACAAGGCAAACAGCAGCTGCAACGCCATCTTCCCGAAGCTGCGCCACATCCCCAAGAGGAACAAGGACCTGGTGCTCACGAGGACCGACAGGCACGGCAGCCCGGCGCTTTCCTCCGGTCACGGGGTGTGCGCCAGCCCCAAGGGCACCGCCAATGCCTACGACTGGAACTTCTGCTGGAAGGTCTGGGACGCCCTGCGCGACTGCGCCTACGCCGGCAGACACTGCTCATACGCGCTCGGGAAGACGCGCAGGCATCGCTCCAACGGCCGCTGGAGCGACGGGGCGCCGGTCACGCCTCTGAAAGTTCAGGACGCAGCACCGATCCGCCCTTGAGGCCGCAGCACCTCCCCCGCATATCCCCACGCCGTAGCGGCCATCCACAGCACCACCAGCGCGGTGGAGCGGAGCCGTGGCGCGCCGGGGCGTAGGAGCAGGCGGGCGTAGAACGACGGCTCGAAGCGCGGCAGCGAGCCGGTGCGCTCCCGGTGGAGCACGTGATAGCGGCGCGAGCCGCGGGCGTAGGCCACGTGCTGGCGCCAGAACTCCCGCGGACCGCCGGCATGGCGGTGGCGGACGACCGCCTCCGGGACCTGGTCCAGCCGGCGGCCGACGAGCCGCCAGCGGTCGCAGAGGTCGCGATCCTCGGACGTGCGCAGCGAGGGCTCGAAGCCGCCGAGTTCCCGTAGGGCCGCGGTGGGGAGGAGGAGGTTGTTCGAGGTGAGAAAGCGGGCGTCCCCGGGCCGGTTCAGGTGGCGGTAGCCCGCCAGGATGATGCGCTGTGCCACCTCCGCGGCGAGGTCGTTCTCGAGCGCATTGCTCACGGTGCCCCCGTATCCCCGCTCGGGGTCGAGCATCCAGGCCTCGGCCAGCAGGCGCAGCCAGTCCGCGGCGGGCTCGCAGTCGTCGTCGGTGAACGCCACCACCTCGCCTTGGGCTGACGCGAGCCCCCGGTTGCGGGCCGTGGACGGTCCCGCGCCGGCCTCGTCGTCGATCACGAGGATCTCGAGAAGGTCGCGCGGGTAGTCGAGTGCCTCGAGCGCCGCGACGCAGCGCGCCAGCTGTTGCGGGCGCCGGCGGGTGGGCACGACCACGGTGGCGCTAGGCAGGCTCATTCACCGCGAGCACTCGCCCGAGCGCGGCCGAGGCCTCGCCACGCCGCACGTGGCGGCCCTTCTCGATCTCACAGCGCCGCCGCCACGCCGGCGCCGTGCCGGGCCCGAGCAGGTACCCGGCCCCCTCGCCCGCCGAGGCCAGGATGAGGGCGAGCACGAACGCGGGCATCGCCCGGCGCGACACACCGGCCTCCCGTGCCACCGGCGCCAGCCGGGCGAAGCGCACGAAGGGGATCAGCGGCCAGCCGAACCCGTAGGCGATCCGTCGCGGCCATCCCCAGCGCCCGACGAGCTGGCCGGCGTAGGTACGCCCGTTGAGGAAGCGCTCCTGGAGCCACGGCGCCGGCCGCGAAACGTCGAGGTGCTGCGCACGCGCGGCGGGTTCGAAGAGCAGGACCTTGCCGTCGGCCAGGAAGCGCTCGTTGAGCCCAGCGTCCACATCGAGCTCGTCGGCCAGCTCGTCTCCGAGCTCCAGCAGAAGCGCCCGCCTGAACGCCACGTTGTGGGC
>JAXDIH010000095.1:0-16254 GCA_034664105.1 Thermoleophilaceae bacterium | reverse complement strand
TACCTGCAGGAGGAGATCGTCGGCCGCGGCGAGTCCGCCTTCCGGCTCCAGGTGATCGTGGCGGAGGACGAGGACGCGGTCGACGACCCGACTGTGGCCTGGCCCGAGGAGCGCGAGCATGTGGACGTGGGGCGCCTGGTGCTCGACGGGCCGGAGCTGGAGCGCGAGCGCGAGGGGGACGTGCTGGTCTTCGACCCCACCCGCGTCGTCGACGGCATCGAGCTCTCCGACGACGCGATCCTGCGCTTCCGCGGGCCGGCCTATTCGGTGTCGGTCGCTCGCCGCACCTGACGCTCGATCTCGGCGTTCAGCTCCGCGCCCAGCAGCAGCGCGACGTTGGTGAGCCACAGCCACACCACCAGCACGATCGCCCCGGCGAACGCGCCGTAGACGGCGCCCACGTCCGCGATCCTCGACACGTATTGGGAGAACGCGAGCGACGCCAGCAGCCAGAGCAGGACGCCCACGACCGCTCCCGGCGTCAGCCAGTGAAAGCCGCGGTGCTCGACGTCCGGCGTCACGTAGTAGATCAGCGCGAAGACCAGCATCGCGACGAGCACCGCTCCCGGCCAGCGCACGACGTTCCAGATGTCCGCGCCGGTGGCTCCCAGGCCGGCGAAGCCGAGCAGGTCGCGGGCCAGGCGGCCGCCGACGAAGACCATGATCAGGCTGGCCAGGACCAGCGCCATCAGCACGATCGTGAACAGCACGTCGACGGTCTTGCGCCGCAGGAAGCTGCGGCCCGACCCCTTCAGCCCGAACACCACGTTGAGCGCCCGGCGAATGCTCTCCAGCAGCCCGGTGGTGCCGTAGAACGCGACCACCACGCTGATCGCCAGGGCGGTCGCGGCGGTCCCCTTGCTCTGGAGCGCGCCGCGCAGCGAGCGGTCGATCGGGTCGACCACCGACGGCGGCGCGACGTCGCGGAGATAGTTGACGATCGCGTTGTAGGTCTCCGGGTACTGGCCCAGCAGGCCGAGCAGCGACAGGGCCAGCAGCACGCCGGGGAACAGCGACATCAGCGCGTAGTAGGTGAGCGCGGCCGCGTGCTGGGTCATCTGGTCGTCGTAGAACGCCTTCAGCGAGCGCCCTACGACGGTGAGGGCGCGCCTCACGAGTCGACCAGACGACGCCCTGCGTCTTCCAGCTCCTCCAGCGTGGTGGCCTCCCTGAGCGAGGCGAAGTCGAGGATGCGCTGCGCGAACGCATCCAGCTCGTTGCGGCCGACGATCCCGTGACACGGGACGCCGGCCTGGCGGCAGCGCGTGGCCACCTCGCCGACGAGCTTGCCCTGAAGCGTCTGCTCGTCGATGCGCCCCTCGCCGGTCACGACGAAGGCCGACGCGCGCATCTGCTCGTCGAACCCGAGCGCGCCCAGTACGAACGCCGGGCCGTCGTGGAGCCGCGCCCCGTACTGAGCCCACAGGCCTCCCGAGAGTCCGCCCGCGCAGCCGGTCATCGGCTCGCCGCGCGGGTCGCGCCGGAAGCTCTCGGCGAGCCGGTCCAGGCGCTGCTCGAGCTTGCGCACCAGCGCGGGGTCGGCGCCCTTCTGAGGACCGAACACGCGCGGGGCGGCCTCGAACGGGGTGCGCACGTCGCACAGGACATCCATCTCGACGGTCATGCCTGCCTCTTCGAGCGCCTCCAGCGCTCCCGCGCCGCCGTCGGTGGTGGCTGAGCCGCCGACGGTCACGATCACGCGCTCCGCGCCGGCCTCGACCGCCGCCACGATCAGCTCGCCGGTGCCGCGCGTGGACGCCGCCCAGGCGTCGCGCTCGCTTTCGGCCACCAGACCGAGGCCGCTGGCTCTGGCCATCTCCACGATCCCGGTGCGACCGGCGTCGATGAGTGCGAACTCGGCGTCGATCGGCCGGCCGAGCGGATCGCCGACCCGCACGGTGGTCAGCTCGCCCGCGAGCGTGGACAGCAGCGCGTCGATCGTCCCCTCGCCGCCGTCGGCCACGGGCAGCTCGTGCGCCTCGCGCCCGGCGGCCCGCAGACCGCGCGCGACCGCGGCCGCCACCTCGCGCGCCGAGAACGTGCCCTTGAAGGAGTCCGGCGCGACCAGCGCCGGCAGCTCAGCCAAGCGCCGCGCGGAACGCCTGCTCCGCCTCGTCGCCGTGCACCGCGAACAGGATGCGCTCCAAGCCGCCCTCGTGCTCCTCGGCGATGCCGACCATCAGTCCGGCCGCCTCGTCGAGTGGAAAGCCGCCCACGCCCGTTCCGAAGGCCACCAGGGCGAGCGAGCGGCAGCCCAGCCGCTCTGCGCACGCGAGCGTGGAGCGCGTGGCGTCGGCGATGATCTCGGCGGACGTGGGGCCGCCCAGCTCCATCGTGGCCGCGTGGATCACCCAGCGGGCGGGCATGTCGCCGGCGGTCGTCTCCACGGCTTCGCCCAGGCCGATCGGCGCGCGCTCGTCCGACTCGTGCTGCACGCCCGGGCCACCGGCTCGCGAGATCGCCCCGGCCACGCCGCCGCCGTGCCGCAGCTGCGTGTTCGCAGCGTTGGCGATCGCGTCGACCTCGAGCCGCGTCACGTCACCAGCGATGAGTTCCAGCTCCGCCACCGGTCATATGCTGACGAAATGGAACGCGACCAGGTCATCTTGGAGCTCGACGGTCACGAGGTGAAGTTCTCGAACCCGGACAAAGTGTTCTTCGGCGAGCCCGGATACACCAAGTTCGACCTGCTCGAGTACTACCTCGCCGTGGCGGATCCGCTGCTGGCGCACATGCGCGACCGGCCCACGTCGATGAAGCGCTTCCCCAACGGCGCCGACGACGATTTCTTCTTCCAGAAGCGCGTGCCCAAGACCGCGCCGGAATGGGTCCAGCAGCTCGAGGTGTCGTTCCCCAGCGGGCGCACCGCGAACTACCTGACGCTCCAGGACCGCGCCCACATCGCCTGGGGGCTGAACCTCGGCGTGATCGACTGGAACCCGTGGCCGGTGCGCCGCCCGGACGCCGATCACCCCGACGAGCTGCGCGTGGACCTCGACCCCACGCCGGGCTCCTCGGACTGGCACGACGTGCGCCGGGTGGCGCTCTGCGTCCGCGAGGTGCTGGAGGAGCACGGGCTCACCGGCTACCCGAAGACGTCGGGCTCGCGCGGGATCCACGTGTACGCCCACATCGAGCAGCGCTGGGACTTCACCGAGGTGCGCCGCGCCGCCCTCGCGCTGGCGCGCGAGGTCGAGCGGCGGATGCCCGGCAAGGCGACCTCGAAGTGGTGGAAGGAGGAGCGCGTGGGCGTGTTCCTGGACTACAACCAGAACGCGCGCGACCGCACGATCGCCTCGGCCTACTCGGTGCGCCCCGTCCCGGACGCGCGCGTGTCCGCGCCGCTGGAGTGGGACGAGGTGCCGGACGCCGAGCTGGGCGACTTCACGCTCGCGACCGTGCCGGGGCGCCTGCTCGAGCAGGGCGACCCGAGCGCCGGGCTGCACGCGGCGGCCGGCAGCCTGGAGGCGCTGCACGAGCTGGCGGCCCGCGACGAGGCCGAGGGCCTCGGCGACGCGCCCTGGCCACCCCACTTCGGCAAGCAGAAGGGCGAGCCCAAGCGGGTGCAGCCGTCGCGGGCGAAGAAAGAGTGACGCCCGGGGCTCGCGCCGGGCGCCTGTAAACAGCGCGAGAGCCAGGCCTTCGTTGAGCCGGATGTGTCGATTTACCGCGCGCCCGTCGTCGAGCTGAACCGCGCGGTGGCCGTGTCGATGGCAGCGGGTCCGGAGGCCGGGCTGGAGGTGATCGACCGCCTCGACAGCGAGCCGCTCCAGGCCTACCACCTGCTGCACGCCACCCGCGCGGACCTGCTGCGCCGCCTCGGGCGCGACGAGGAGGCCGCTGCCGCCTACGGTCGCGCGCACGAGCTGGCCGCCAACCCGGCCGAGCGCGCCTTCCTCGAGCGGCGGATGCGCGAGCTCAGCCGGTGACGCGCACCGTGCGGGCGACCAGCTTGGAGGCGTTGCCGGTGGGATCCTCGGCCTGCAGGCCGATCCGAGCCGACACCGCCCGGTCGCGGGCGAGCGCGCGCTTCAGCGCCCGCTTGGCGGCAGGCGTGAGCAGCAGCTTCGTGCGGACGGGCCGGCTGCCGCGCGGCACGAGCACGGCCGGCCGCAGGGGATATGCGCGCCCGCCGATGCGCACGCGTCCGCTCGCGGTGATCCTGCACCGCTCGCCGCAGCCCGCGGCGACCACCGCTCCCCCGAGCCGCCGCACCGCCTGAGCGCTCTTCACGATCGCCTTCAGCGAGGGCGCCCTCGTGTCCGCCTTGCCGGCCCGGACGTCGATCCGGAGGATCTTCCCGAGCAGCGAGTCGAGCCTCTGGGCGTCGTTCTGAGGGTCGACCTTGAGGTCACCGTCGCCGGTCGACAGGTACAGGTAGCCGTCGCTGCCGAAGTTCATCTGGCCGCCGTGGTGATGGGTTCCCTGCCGGTGCCGGATGGTCAGCAGCGGCTTGCGTGTGCTCGGGTCGGACCGATCGGGACCGGTCGCGGTGCGGCGGTACTCGTCGACCTGGATGTCGCCGTTGTTATCGCTGTAGAAGGCGAACACCCGGCCGCTGCTCGCGTAGTCCGGCGCGGCGATGAACCCGAGCAGCCCCTCCTCGTAGGCCTCGTCCTGGACCCTGTCGCTGATGTCGAGGAAGTCGCTCACCACCCCTCCCGACAGCAGCTTCACCTGCCCGCGCTTCTCGACGACGAACAGCTCGCTCGCGTCGCCCGCCGGGGAGACGAGGTCGACCGGGCGCTCGAACACGCCGATCTGCGTCAGGGTCAGCGCGCCGGCGTTCTCGCCGAGGCGGTAGACGGGGCCGTCGTAGGTGGTCACGTAGAGATGGCCGGCGGCGTCCTGGCTGATGCTCGTGACCCCGGTGCCGACGGCCGCCACGTTGGTCGCCAGTCCGGCCGCCTGCGGGCCGACCACCCAGAGGCCACTGTCGTACCTGCCGTACAGGTAGCGACCCGCGAACGACGGCAGGTCGGCGTCGTGCACCACGAAGCCGCCGATCACCACGTCCGGGCTGCTCGGGTACTCGTGGGAGGGGGGGAAGTAGTTGGGCGGGTCGCACACCTTCTGGACCAGCGTGCCCTCGAAGCAGTGCCAGCCCAGGTTGGCGCCGGCGATCTCGGCTCGGGGGAGGTAGCTGATCTCCTCGCGCAGGTTGCCGCCGACGTCGGCCACGTACATGTCGCCGGTCGGGGAGTCGAACGACCACCGGTAGGGGTTGCGCATCCCGCGGACGTACACCTCCGGCTGGGCGCCCGGGGTCGTCACGAACGGGTTGTCGAGCGGGACCCGGTAGCCCGGGTGGGGGCTGGCGTGCGCGGTGGGAGCCAGCGCTGCCAGCAGCAACGCGGTGACGACCAGCCCCGTGGTCGCCCGGAGGGCCACGGCTTCCTAGCGCCTGACGCGGACCGTCTTGCGGGCCAGCGGCGAGCGGTTCCCGGTGGCGTCGCGAGCCCGCAGGTTCACGCGGACCGACACCTTGCGGTGGCGCTTCAGGGCTCGCTTCAGCGCTCGGCGCGCCCTGGGCGCGAGGCTCGGCCTCGTGCGCACCCGGTGCACGCCGTCGAGTGTCTTCCCGACCCGGCGCAGGCGGTAGGCGCGCTTGCCGATACGCAGCTGGCCACCGGCCACGACGGAGCAGGCCTCGTTGCAGCGCGCGTAGGCCACCACTCCGCTCAGGCGCAGCACGCGCTGGCGGCGCTTGACCTTCGTGCGCAGGCGCGGCGCGACGGTGTCCACCGCGGCGGGCGGGATGCCGACGTCCAGGCGCAGGACCTTGCCGAGCAGCGACCCGAGGCTCTGGGCGTCGCCCTCCGGGTCGCCCTGGGTGCCGCCGTCGCCGGTGGACAGGTAGAGCTTGCCGTCGGGGCCGAACAGCAGCTGCCCGCCGTTGTGGTTCATCGCCTGGTCGTGCTGGATCGTGAGCAGCGGCCGGCGCGTCGAGAGGTCGGAGCGATCCGGGCCCTCCCCGGTGCGACGGAACTCGTCCAGCTGGAGGTCGTTGCCCTTGTCGGTGTAGTAGGCGAACACGCGCCCGCTGGTCGCGTAGTCCGGCGCGAGGGCGAACGCCAGCAGTCCCTGCTCGCCGGCGGTGTTGATAAGCGAGCTGATGTCGAGGAAGTCGCTCACCTGGCCGCCGGTGCGCACCCTGACCGCGCCGGTCTTCTGGACGATGAAGAGCCGCTCGGTATCGCCCGGCGCGGCCGCCACGGCCAGCGGTTGGTTGAAGTTGCCGATGCTGGTGAGGGCCAGCGCGGAGCCGTTCTGGCTGAGGCGGTAGACCGGCCCGTTCAGGCTGGTCGCGTAGAGGTGGCCGACGCCGTCCTCGCCGAACCCGGACAGCCCGGGCGCGCTCACGTTCAGGCTCGCGGCGGTGCCGTTGGCCTGGAGCTGGTAGACGCCCGTGTTGAACTTGCCGAACAGGTAGCTGCCGGCGAAGCCGGGCAGGTCGGGGTCTCTCACCACGTAGCCGCCCACCACCACGTCGGGGCCGCTCGCGTAGGTGTGCACGGGCGGGAAGTAGTTGGCCGGCGTGCAGCCGCTCTCGGTGGCGTTGCCGGACAGGCAGTTCCAGCCGAGGTTCGCGCCGCGGCTGCTGGCGGCGGGCAGGTGGGTGATCTCCTCGAAGTCGTTGCCCGAGGCGCTGCCGCCCACGTCGCCGATCCACATGTCGCCGTTGGCGCGGTCGAACGACCAGCGGTACGGGTTGCGCATCCCGGACACGTAGATCTCGCCGCGGGCGCCGGGGGTGCCGACGAACGGGTTGTCGGGCGGCACCGAGTACTGGGCCTGTGCGGATGGGGCCAGCGCGCCGGCCAGCACGAGCAGCGTGAGCGTCAGTCGCGCAGTTGAGCGGTGAGACATTCCCGCGGCTCCTTATCGGTTCGCCAGCGCAAGAACTTTGCTCCGTGCCTGATGCGCTGGCCGGTGATGTGGTCGAAGGCAACCTCGCAGACGAGCTCCGGACGCAGGCCCTCCCAGACCAGCTCCTCGTCCGACTTCCAGCGGCTCGGCTCGCCAGAGCCGCGCTCGTGGGTGCGATGGGGCTCGAGCAGCCCGAGCAGCTCGCGCTTCTCCTTGGCGCGGAAGCTGGACGTGTGGCCGATCACGTGCAGCTCGCCGTCGTCGTCGTACATGCCGAGGATCAGCGAGCCGACGGTGCCGGGCTCCTTGCCGAAGCGGAAGGCGGCCACCACGGCGTCGGCTGTGCGCACGCGCTTGATCTTGACCATGCCGACGCGCTCACCGGGGCGGTAGGGCGCCGACGCCTGTTTGGCGATCACGCCCTCGCCGGCGCCGGCCAGCCACTGGCCCGCGGCCTCCGCGTCGTCGGTCGCCGGGGTCAGGTCGACCGGGTCGGTCACCAGCGCGGCGAGCCGCTTGCGGCGCTCCGTGTAGGGCAGCTCCAGGAGGGTCTCGTCGTCCTCGGCCAGCAGGTCGAATGCCACCAGCTGACCCGGCGTGTCCTTGGCGAGGCGCTCGACGCGCGAGGCGGCCGGGTGGATGCGCTGGGAGAGCAGGTCGAACTCCTGGATGCCGTCGACGGTGACGACCATCTCGCCGTCGAGCACGTATCGCTGTGCCGGCAGCGCCAGCGCCTGCTCCACGATCTCCGGGAAGTAGCGGTTCATCGGCTTGCCGTTGCGGCTCTGGAGCTGCACGTCGGCCCCGTCGCGGAACACGATCGTGCGAAAGCCGTCCCACTTGGGCTCGTAGCACCAGTCGTCGCCGGTGGGCAGCTCGCGCGCGCTCTTGGCCAGCTGCGGCTGCACGGGAGGGGAGAGCGGCAGGCTCACGGGGCGGCGCTCCGGTGCATGATCCGCCGCAGCAGGGCGTCCGCCAGCGACGGCTTCAGCCCGTGCACGATGCGCAACAGGCGCACGTTGCGCGGGTGGAACACCTCGCGCTTGTCCTGCTCGACTCCCTCGACGATCGCCTGCGCGAGCGGCTCGGGCGGTACGCCGCGCTCGAGCTTGTACCAGTCCGGCATGCGGTCCTTCTCGTGGTCGTGCAGGGAGCTGCGGACCTGGCCGGGGTAGACCATCGTCAGCCCCACGCCGGTGCCCTTGAGCTCGTGCCGCAGCGCCTCGCCGAAGCCGCGCTGCGCGGCCTTGGTGGCGCCGTAGGCCGCCGCTGAGGGGAACGAGCGGATGCCGGCGCCGGAGGACACGATCACCACGTGGCCGCGGCGCCGCTCGAGCATGCCCGGCAGAGCCGCCTTGACGGTGTAGACGGTCCCGAGCCAGTTGACCCGCGTGAGCTGCTCGATCTGCTCGGTGGGCATCTCGGTGAAGGGCAGGTAGTGGGCGATCCCGGCGTTGGCCACGAGCACGTCGATCTGTCCGAAGCCGTCGAGCGCGCTGGTGATCGACTCGCGGTCGGCGACGTCCGCCGCCGGGTCGCCGGAGCGCGACACTCGCCCCACGGTGCAGCCGCGCTTCTCGAAAGCGTCGGCGATCGCGGCGCCAATGCCGCGCGAGGCACCGGTCACGATCACGCGGTCGTCTGGGCCGAGCTGCACAGCGGGCCACTCTAGTCGCGCGTTAGGATCAGCCGATGTCCCACGACCAGGCCACCGTCGCCGAGGAGGAGTACCTCCAGATCATCTACTGGCTCCAGGAGGCCGGTCTGCCGATCACCGGCGCCAACATCGCTCGCGCCATGCAGGTGTCGGCGCCCACCGTCCACGAGATGATCGGACGGCTGGAGAGCGACGGCTACGTGACGCGGGCCGCGGACAAGAGCCTCAGCTTCACGGACAGCGGCCACGAGCACGCCTCCGGGATCGTGCGCCGGCACCGCTTGATCGAACGCTTCCTGACCGACGTCTTCGACATCCCGTGGGACCAGGTCCACGAGGAGGCGGAGCGGCTCGAGCACTGGATGTCGCCGGTGGTCGAGGAGCGCATGCTGAGCGCGATCGGCGACGCCAAGACCTGCCCGCACGGCCACCCGATCTTCGAGGGCGCGCGCGAGCAGGGCGTGCCGCTGGCCGACGTCGAGGAAGGCGCCAGCGTGAGGATCCTGCGCTTCGAGAACGAGGCCGAGGACCTGCTGCACTACCTCAAGGACACGGGGCTGCACCCCGGCCTCGAGGGCAAGCTGAGCCAGTCAGCCGACGACGAGATCTTGATCGACGCGGACGGCTCCACCCACTCGATCACGCGCAGCGTGGCCGAGACCGTCTCGGTGGTGGCCGACCCCTCGCCGCCCGCGCGCGTCGCGCTGCCGGATCAGCTGGTGCTGGGCAAAGAACGCTACGGGCGCTAGCTAGGGCGTGCTCGGCTCGGGCGGCGCCGTTGGCGCCGGCGTGGCCGGGCTCTCCGCGTTGGCCCGCCAGCCGCCGTAGGCGACTCCGCCAGCGGCGATCAGGCCGACGAAGATGCCGAGCTTGCGTCCGAAGTCGATCGTGTTGCCGGCCACGTCCGGGATGTCCGGCGCCGGGATGTCGATCAGGCGGTACAGCACCAGCAGGAGTCCGACGGCACCCGCTGCGACCAGCAGGAGCGGCCCCGGAACATCGTCCGGCAGCGATCCCATGGCTCGCGCCACGGGCACGCCGATGGCGACCACCGCGACGAGGAACAACAGGATGTCGATGAAGCCCATCGCCTCCCAGGCGCTGGCGCTTTCGCTGGCCGAGAAGCCACCGACGCTTACGTCGACGCCGTACCAGGGCAGGAACAGGGAGATCAGCAGGACTACCCCGCTCACTCCCGCGATCTGCTCACCAACGCTCAGCTTCGATGTATCCACGCCAGGCCTCCTTAGCTCGCGAGTCGGTTTCGACGCGCGGGCCGGAAGTCATCCTTGCGGCGGCAGCTCCCCCGCGGCCGCCAGGCCCAGCGTGGCATCCACAGTGCGCCCGTAGGCGTCGATCGCCACGCGCAGGTCGCCCTCGGGCGTGTCCTCCTCCTTGGTGTGGGAGAGCGGCGGCGAGGAGGATGAGAAGACCATGACGGTCGGCAGCAGGCGCGCCATCTCGGCGGCGTCGTGCAGCGGACCGCTGGGGACTGCGGTGTCCTTGCCGCCCGCCTCGACCACCGCCCGGCGAGCCAGCTCGATCAGGCGGTCGTCGAAGGGGATCGGGGGGATCGACCAGAGGTAGCGCAGATCGACCTCGCAGCCCTGGTCGGCGGCGGCGCGCTCGCACGCGGCCCGCGCCTCGGCAAGCATCGCGGCCAGCGCGTCGGGGTCCAGGTGGCGCTGGTCGAGCAGCATGTCGGTGTGGCCGGCGACCGCCGTCACCACGCCCGGCTTGCTCGTGGCACCGCCGACCGTGCAGACACCGTCGTGGCGGAAGCCGACCTCGCGGATGGCCAGCGCCGCCTGCGCGGTGGCGGCGAAGGAGTCGCGGCGCAGGGCCATCGGCGTGGCGCCGGCGTGGGCGGTCTGACCGGTGAAGGCGGCGACGTGGCGCTCCACGCCGCAGGTGCCGAGCACCGCCGCGGCCGGCTCGCCGCGGCTCTCCAGCACCGGGCCCTGCTCGATGTGCAGCTCGAGGTAGGCGCGCGCGCCGCGCAGCCGAGCACCGGACTCGTGAACGTGGTCGAGGTCGACGCCGTGGCGGGCGACCACGTCCTCCAGGCGCTCGCCGTCGCGGTCGCGCAGGTCGCGGACCTCGTCCACGTCGAGCGTCCCGGCGCAGGCGGAGGAGCCGAACAGGCTGCGGCCGAAGCGGGCGCCCTCCTCGTCGGCCCAGTCCACCAGCCGCAGCCCGACCGCCGGCCGACCGGCGGCGGCCTGGGTGCGCAGGACCTCGACGGCGGCGAACACGCCAAGGGCGCCGTCGAGCCAGCCGCCGCCGGGCACCGAGTCGACGTGCGAGCCGACGATGACGAAGCCGTCCCGCTCGCCCGGCAGCTCGGCCCAGAGGTTGCCGGCGGCGTCGACCTGGACGTCCACGGGAAGCTCCTCGAGACGCGAACGAAGGAGCTCACGCGCCCGCGCCCACTCGGCGGTCCAGCAGACCCGCCGAGCACCCTCAGGCCCGCCGGTGAGCCGGTCGAGCTCGCGCAGATCGGCAAGGACGCGGCCGGCGTCCATCAACCCAGCGTCGCTCGCTTGCGCGCTCGCAGGTCGAAGTAGAGCAGCGTCGAGAACAGCGCTCCGAAGGGTTGTGTCACCACGCTGGCCACGATCTGCCCGATCAGCGCCCAGATGGCGCGGTCGGCGCTACTCGCGGCGGCCGTGAACGGCGCACCCAGCACGATCGCCACCATCAGCGCCGCCACGTTGACCAGCACGATCAGGCCCAGCGTGCGCCACCAGGATCCCGCCACCAGCCGCCCGCTCGCCCGCAGCGCCGCCGGGCCGTGCGCGCCCTCCAGCACGACGGCCTGCGGCACGAAGTACCACCGCACGAACAGGTAGATCCCGGGCAGGATCAACACGGCTCCCAGCAGAGTCCCCAGCGCCGCGAGCACCACGGCGAAGAAGATCGGGCTGAACGACTCGAAGCCCTTCACCAGCGCCTCGCGCGCCCGCGGCGAGCCGCCGGCCGCAACCGACTGCAGCGCGTACACGCAGATCGCCGTGATCAGCGGCGCCACGACCAGGTACGACACCGCCGCCGGGATCGCCGCCTCGGCGAAGCTCGGCGTGCTGTCGTAGCCGGAGGTGAGCTGCTCCATGCCCACCCCGCTCACGACCAGCTCGGACGGCACCACCACCAGCGCGCCCAGCGCCAGGAAGGTCCAGAAGTGCCGGACGTAGACGACCAGCGAGTCGCGCAGGAGAGCGCCCGCGTCGCGCGGGCGCTCGAGGTCGATCACGCACGCGCGGGGGCTGGGAGCTCCCGGTACGCCTCGGCGATGCGCGCGACGGCCTCCTCGATCTGCTCGGGCGGCACCCCCGAGTAGGCCAGGCGCAGCGAGTTGTCCCCGCCCTCGATCATGAAAGCGCTGCCGAGCTCGAACACCACGCCGCGCTCCGCGGACCGGCGAGCGAGCTCCGCGACGTCTGTGCCCTCGGGCAGGTCGACCCACAGGAAGTAGCCGCCTTCCGGGGTCACGTAGCGCGCGTCCGGCAGGTGTCGGTCGAGCGCGGTGCAGGTGGCGTCGCGCCGCTCGCGCAGCGCCGTCTTGACCGTGACGATGGAGCGGTCCAGCGCACCCGAGTCGCAGAACTCCGCCACGATCGCCTGGGCGAGCATGTTCGGTGAGATGTAGGTCTCGGTGGCGCGCTTGCGGATCGCCGCGATCAGCTCCGCGGCGCCGACGAGGTAGCCGACGCGGACGCCGGGGGCCACGGTCTTGGAGAACGAGGAGGCGTACACCACGGAGTCGCCGCCTTCGTCCAGCTCGAGCATGGTCGGGTGCTGCTCGCCCTCGAAGCGCAGGGCCACGTAGGGGTCGTCCTCGAAGATCGTGAAGCCGTACTCGCGCGCCAGCTCCAGCAGGCGCTGGCGCTTCTCCGGCGCCAGCGTGCAGCCGGCGGGGTTCTGGAAGTTGGGGATGATGTGCGCGAGCGTCGGTCGCGCGCCCTCCTGCAGCGCGGCCTCCAGAGCGCCGACGTCGATCCCGTCGGCTTCCAGCGGGATCGCGAGCAGCTCGGCGCCGAGCTTGGTCAGCGAGAGCAGCGTGCGGTCGTAGGTGGGCGCCTCGACCACGACCACGTCGCCGGGGGACACCATCTCCTGGAACAGGAAGGCGTCTGCCTGCATCGAGCCGTTGGTGGCGAGCAGCCGGTTCGGGTCAACGCCGTGCTTCTTCGAGAGCCACTCGAGCAGGCGCGGGTAGCCCGCGGAGGTGCCGTAGGCGAGCGCGCCGCCCGGGTCGCGCTCGAGCGCGCGCTGAGCCGCGGCACGCAACTCGTCGACCGCGATGATGTCGAGCGACGGGGCGCCGCGCGAAAGCGAGATGTTGGTGAAATCGGCCACGGCCAGCCAAGATAGCTGTTGTAGCGCAAGCAGCGGGCTTGGCCCGCTGCGCCGCGACCGGCTACGTCGCCGAGCGGGCGGTGATGTCCGCCAGAGCGTCGTCCTTGGAGGTGTACGCCGCGATGCGCGCGACCCGCCCGTCGCGGAAGCTGTGGACGAAGAAGAGGTACTCGCCGCGCAGGCCGTCGTCCGACTGGATGCGCCGGTGGCCGATCACGAGCAGGTCCGGATCGTGCGGCTCGAAGGTGTAGGGCGAGGCCATGAAGCGCTCGCCGCGCTCCTCGAATTCGGCGAAGAACCGGTGCACGCCATCGTGGCCGCTGTAGATGCGGCCGTTGTGAGCGACGAACTCCACCTCCGGGTCGAGCAGCTCGATGGCCGGGGCGGCGCCCTGCTCGCGGTAGGTGGACCAGAGTGCGTGCGTGGCGTTCAGGCGCTGGTCCACGGGCGCATCATGCCCGCTCAGCTCAGCGGCTGCAGCCGCGTCTGCTCGACGCGGGCCAGCTTGCGCCGGAGCCGCTTGTACTGGCGCTGCTGCTCGCGAGTGCGCTTGTGGCCCTTGTAGGCGAGGTTGACGCGCTCGAGCGGGTCGGCCTTGAGGTCGTACATCTCCCACTGGTCGGGCACCTTGCCCGCAGCGTCGTAGTACCGCGCGATCTTGTAGCGCTGCTCGCGGATGCTGACGATGTGGTTCGGCGGCTGCGGGTACGGCCCGCGTGCCTGCCCGGATTGCCAGTCGTCGTACGTGAAGACGGTGTAGTCCTGCGAGGGCTTGGGCTTGGGTGACCGGCTCAGGATCTCGTGCGAGTAGTCGACTCCCTCCCACGAGTCCCGCGCTGCCGCCGGTGCTCCGACGAGGCTGGCGAGCGTCGGCAGGAAGTCCACGTGCGAGACGAGGGACTTGGTCGACTTGGGCTTCTTGAAGAGGCGCGGGTTCGAGTAGACCAGCGGGACGCGGGTCGCCTCCTCGTAGACGTTGAAGTTCTTCTGCCGCATCCCGCCGTGGGCGGTGCCCATCTCACCGTGATCGGCCGTCGCGATCACCAGCGTGTTGTCGAGCAGGCCGGACTTCGCGAGCGTGTCGAGGATCTTCACCAGGTAGGCGTCCGAGGCCTTCATCAGGTTGGCGTAGAAGTTCAGGTAGTTGCGCTTCATCTGCCGGGTCGGGATCGGTCCGCTGGCATTGAAGAGCCGCAGGAACTGCTTCTGCACCGACGGCTTGGTCGAGAGGTCCTCGTTCACGGTCGCCGGCGGCTCGATCTCTCCCTGGAGCCATGACGAGTCGTAGCCACCGCTGGTGTAGGACTTCGGGTAGAAGAGCACGTCGTGCGGGTTGACCAGCGAGACCACCATGAAGAACGGCTGGCTCTGCGCGGCCGCTGAGCTCAGGTACTGGACCGCGCCCTCGGTGCCCGCGTCGGGGGTGCCCTGCGAGTTCATGAAGCGGCCGTCGTTGTCGTAGATCCCGCCGCCCTCCTCGGGGACGTCCTGGTTGGCGCCCGCGTCCGGCGGATCCCAGCGGGTGAAGCCGTACTGGTTGACATCGGACGGGACCCAGGTCGAGCCGTTCGCCGGCTTGTTGCAGTGGAACTTGCCCTTGTAGACCGGGGTGTAGCCCGCGGCGGCTACCACGCTCGCCGGATTCTTGAAGGTGGTGGCCAGCTCGACCTGCGGGTACTGCGACGCCGGCATGTCGGTTTCCAGCGTGTACTTGACGCCGTGCTGGGCGGGGAAGTAGCCGGACATCAGCGTCGAGCGCGCCGGCGAGCACATGCACGCGTTCGTGAACGCGTTCTCGAACGTCAGACCGTGTTGCTGCAGGCGGGTCAGGCCGGGCATGTTGCGCTTGGCCCAACCGCGTGGGAAGTGCTGGATCCCGCGCTGCTGGTCGGTCATGAAGACGAGCACGTTCATGCCCGCGACCTCGCGGTCGGGTCGCTTCTGTCGTCGCGGTCGCGCCGCGGCTGCGGCGGCGCGCTCGCCGAGCAGGAGCCCGGGCGCGGCAACGGCCGCGGTCTTCAACAGGTCGCCGCGGGTGACTCCGTGCTGCTCGACGCCGCCTTCGGATTCGCTCATGTCAGATCCCTTCATCTCGCTCGCTTGAAGACGCCGACGGCATTGCTCTCGAACGCCGCCGAGTAGAGGTGCCTGCCGTCCGGGCTGACCGCCACCGAGCTGACTTCCCGCAGCGCCCGTCCGGGCGTGCAGTCGCGCGCCGCCTTGGTGGTCACGCAGCCCGCTCGGCGGGCCTTCTGGATCAGCGCGCCCGTGGAGCTGCGATCGAAGACGTCGATGGCGCCCGACTCGAACGCCGCCGCGTAGACGCTGGCGCCGTCGGACGAGACGGCCAGTCCCTCGGGCTGGCTGAACGCCCGGCCGAGTGAGCAGCCGACCGCGAAGACGTAGATGACGCAGGCCGAGGTGCCCGTCTGCTGGGCGAGCTGGCCGGTCGCGGGCGTGCGATCGAAGGTCGTCAGGCTGTTGCTCGTCAGCGACGTCACGTAGACGTTGTCGTCGTCGGGGCTGACCGCCACGGCGTTCGCGCCCCCCAGCTGGGTGCCGGTAGTGCAGCCCGCGACCGGGCCGTCGACGATGCAGCCCGTGCCGTCGGTCGCCTGAGTGAGCGCCCCGGTCGAGGGGTCGCGGGTGAACACGCCGAGGGCGTTGCTGACGGCCGATGCGACGTACACGTTGTTGCCGTCGGCGCTGATCGCCATGCCTTCCGGGGCGGCCAGCGCGAGGCCGGTGGCGCAGCCGTCGGTGGTCGTGTTGACGATGCAGCCCGTGGTGTCGGACGGCTGTGTGAGCGCGCCGGTGGACGCGTCGCGGGCGAACACCGCGACCGCGTTGCCGACGAAAGCGCCCACGTAGACGTTGTGGCCGTCGGGGCTGACGGTCACGACGTCCGGACCGTCGAGGGCGCGTCCGGTCGCGCAGCCGGAGGTCGCCCTGTTGGCGATGCAGCCGCGGGGGCCGCGGGCCTGGGTCAGCGCGCCGGTCGAGCGGTTGCGGCGAAAAACGGTGACGGCGTCGCTGATGACGGAGGTGGCGTAGACGTTCTTGCCGTCGGCGCTCACGGTCACCGAGTTGGGGCCGTTGAGAGCGCGAGCCTTCGCGCACCCCCCGGTGCCCTTGGCGGCGACGCATCCGGCCACGCCGGAGCCCTGGGTCAGCTTGCCGGTGCGGGCGTTGCGCCTGAAGACCGCGATCGCGTCGCTGCTCGAGGAGGCGACGTACACGCTCCTTCCGTCTGGGCTGATCGCGACGGCGTTGGAGCCGCGGAACGGACCCGGCCCGCGCAGTGCCCGTACGGAGGTGCATCCACGCTGGGGCGTGGAGCGATCGACCAGGCACCCCTTCTGCGTGAG
>JAXDIH010000008.1:0-18705 GCA_034664105.1 Thermoleophilaceae bacterium | reverse complement strand
TTGCCGAAGTCGGGCAAGAAGGACGAGCTGATCGCGCGGCTGGAGGAGCACGACGCCGGCGGCGGGGACGCCGCGCCGGCCGCCGAGGCGGCTGCGCCCGAGCCCGAGCAGGTCGAGGCAGAGGCTCCCGAGCCCGAGCAGGCCGAGGAAGAGGCTCCCAAGCCCGCCCGCCGGCGCCGAGGCTCGGCCGAGACGTCCACTCAGACCGCCGCGCCCGCGTCGCGCCGTCCCGACGGCGACGTGACCGTGCGCGCTCGCTCGCGCTATGTGCGCAGCGCGCCCCGCAAGGCCCGCCTGGTGATGGACCACATCCGCGGCAAGGAGGTCGAGCAGGCGCGTGCCATCCTCACGCATGCGCCGCGCGCCGTTGCCGGGGACATCCTCAAGCTGCTGAACTCCGCAATCGCCAACGCCGAGTCGGCCTACGAGCTCGGGCCCGAGGAGCTGCGGATCGCGAGGGCCTTCGTCGACGAGGGCCCCACGATCAAGCGCTTCCGGCCGCGGGCGCTCGGGCGCGCCACCCCGATCAAGAAGCGCACGAGCCACATGACCATCGAACTTACGACCACAGTGAACGGGAGGTAGCCGCCATGGGCCAGAAGGTTCATCCGGAAGCTTTGCGGGTCGGCTACATCCACGACTGGAAGTCGACCTGGTTCAACGAGAAGGAGTTCTCCGATTACTTGATGGAGGACATCGGCATCCGCGACCACATCGAGAACAAGCTCGCGCACGCCGGCCTCTCCACGATCACCATCAAGAAGAACAAGAACGAGGTCGAGGTCAACATCCACACGGCCCGGCCGGGGATCGTGATCGGCAAGTCCGGTTCGGAGGTGGACGCCCTGCGCAAGGAGCTCCACCGCATGACCGGCAAGGCGGTCAAGGTCAACATCCTCGAGATCAAGCGCCCGGAGCTGGACGCGAAGCTCGTGGCGCAGTCGATCGCCGAGCAGCTCCAGAACCGCGTGGCTTTCCGCCGAGCGATGAAGCGCGCGCTGACCAGCGCGATGCGCTCCGGCGCCAAGGGCGTGAAGATCCAGGTGTCCGGTCGCCTCGGCGGTGCCGAGATGGCCCGCACCGAGGGCTACTCCGATGGTCGCGTGCCGCTGCACACGCTGCGCGCGGACATCGACTACGGCTTCTACGAGGCCCGCACCACCTTCGGCCGCATCGGCGTGAAGGTGTGGATCAACAAGGGCGAGATCATGCCCAAGGGCTTCGCGCAGGACCTGACCGAGCTCGAGGCTCCGCAGGCCGTGGGCCCGGGCGGCGGACGCGGGCCGGGTGGCCCGGGACGCGGTCCCGGTGGCGGCGGCCGTGGCGGTCCCGGCGGCGGCGGACGCGGCCCGGGTGGCGGCGGTCGCGGTCCCGGTGGCGGCGGACGTGGACCGGGCGGCGGCGGCGGCAGGGGTGGCCGCGGCGGTCAGGGCGGCGGCGCTCCGCAGGGGGGCCGGCTCTGATGCTGCAGCCGAAGCGCGTCAAATGGCGCAAGGAACATCGCGGCCGCATGCGCGGCAACGCTAAGGGGGGCACCCGCGTGGAGTTCGGCGAGTACGGGCTGAAGTCGCTCGAGCGCGGCTGGGTCACCAACCGGCAGATCGAGGCGGCTCGTATCGCCATGACGCGCAAGATCAAGCGCGGCGGCAAGGTCTGGATCAACATCTTCCCGGACAAGCCCTACACGCAGAAGCCGGCCGAGACCCGCATGGGCTCGGGCAAGGGCTCGCCCGAGGGCTGGGTCGCCGTCGTGAAGCCGGGGCGCGTGATGTTCGAGCTGTCCGGCGTGCCGGAGCCGCTCGCCCGCGAGGCGATGCGCCTGGCCGGTCACAAGCTGCCGGTGAAGACCAAGTTCGTCCACCGGGAGGGCGGGCAGGGATGAAGCCCGTCGAGGTGCATAACCTTGATGACACGCAGCTCGTGGAGATGGCTGACAACGCGCGCAAGGAGCTGTTCAACCTGCGCTTCCAGCACGCCACGGGCCAGCTAGAGAACACCGCACGGTTGACGGCGGCGAAGCGCGACCTGGCGCGTGTGCTGACAGTGGCAGGCCAGCGCGACATAGACGTAGAGACCGAGATCCGCAGATTGAGTCGGAATGGCTGAGAACGAAGACAACTTGAACGAAGAGCAGAAGCCGGACGAGGCAGCCGAGGAGGCCGCCGCGGAAGCGGCTGCGCCGGAGGAGGCTCCCGCAGAGGAGCCTGCCGCTGAGGAGCCGGCCGCTGAGGAGCCTGCCGCCGAGGCGCCCGCCGTTGAGGAGCCTGCCGCTGAGGCGCCCGCTGCCGAGCCGGAGCCCGCCGCCGAGCCCGAGGAGCAGCTCTCCCCCAAGGAGCGCCGTCGCGGCAAGCGCTCCGCCCACACGGGCGAGGCCAGGCCCTCGCGGTCGATCGAGGAGCGCGCCCAGGAGCGCGCCGACGAGCGCAAGCGCAAGGCCGCCCACCGGAGCGCCTACCGCCAGAAGCAGCGCGAGCGTCGCAGCGGTCAGCCGCGCGCCGAGGCGCCTGTCGCCGAGGAGGCCACCAAGGCCAACGTCAAGGTGCGCCAGGGCATCGTCATGTCGGACAAGGCCGACAAGACGATCACCGTGCGCATCGACAGCGCCCGTCCGCACCGGATGTACAAGAAGATCGTCCGCACCAGCTCGACGCTGCACGTGCACGACGAGAACAACGAGGCCCACGCCGGCGACACCGTCCGCGTGGTCGAGAGCCGGCCGCTGAGCCGCACCAAGCGCTGGCGCCTCGTCGAAGTTCTGGAGAGGGCGCGTTAGTGGCCGTCTCGACTCGTCCCGTCCGCGCCTGGCCGGCTGCGAACCGTCGTATCGCGGAGGCCGGCCAGTGATCCAGCAGGAGTCCCGGCTCAAGATCGCCGACAACACCGGCGCGCGCGAGGTGCTCTGCATCCGCGTCGACGGCGGGTCGCGCCGCCGCTACGCCGGCGTCGGCGACGTCATCACCTGCACCGTCAAGCAGGCGATCCCGCATGGGTCCGTCAAGAAGGGCGAGGTCGTGAAGGCCGTGGTCGTGCGCACCAAGAAGGAGTTCGGTCGCGACGACGGCACCTACATCGCCTTCGACGAGAACGCCGCCGTGCTGATCGACGCCCAGCACAACCCGCGCGGCACCCGCATCTTCGGACCGGTCGCCCGCGAGCTGCGCGACCGCAACTTCATGAAGATCGTCTCGCTCGCGCCGGAGGTGCTCTAGCGATGGCCGCCCTCAAGGTCCGCAAGGACGACACCGTGCGCGTCATCAACGGCAAGGACAAGGGCAAGACCGGCCGCGTGCTGCGAGTGGACCCGGTCAAGCGGCGGGTCTACGTGGAAGGCGCGAACATCGTCAAGCGCCACACCAAGCCCCGCACCCTGCGCGACACCCAGCGCGCCCAGGAGCTCGGCGGCATCGTGGAGATGGAGGGTCCGATCCACGTCTCGAACGTGATGCTGATCGACCCCGAGTCCGGCGAGCCCACCCGCGTGAGCGTCAAGCGCGAGGGCGGCCGGCGCGTGCGCGTAGCCAAGAAGTCCGGCAAGGAGATCGACTGATGGAAGCCTCTGCACAGGCCGCGGTTCCGCCGCGGCTGAAGGAGCGCTACGAGCAGGAGATCCGTCCCCAGCTCAAGGAGCGCTTCAGCTACTCCTCCGTGATGGAGGTCCCGCGCATCGAGAAGATCACCCTGAACATGGGTGTGGGCGAGGCCAAGCAGGACTCGAACATGCTCGACGCCGCCAAGGAGCAGCTGGCCACCATCGCCGGCCAGCAGCCCAGCGTGCGCCTCGCGCGCAAGTCGATCGCCGCCTTCAAGCTGCGCGAGGGAATGCCGGTCGGCGTGAGCGTCACGCTGCGGCGCGCGCGCATGTACGAGTTCCTCGATCGCCTGATGTCCGTGGCGATCCCGCGCATCCGCGACTTCCGCGGACTGAACCCGCGCTCGTTCGACGGTCGCGGCAACTACTCGATCGGCGTGCGCGAGCAGATCATCTTCCCTGAGATCGACTACGACGCGATCGACCAGGTGCGCGGCCTGGACGTAACGATCACCACGTCGGCCAAGACCGACGAGGAGGCCTATGCTCTGTTGCGCGAGCTCGGCATGCCGTTCTCGCGCGAAGGTGCTCCAGGGGACGACTCGGCGGACAAGGAAGCCGCCGAGGAGGAGCAGCGCAAGGAGGAGGCGCGCGCCCGGGCGGAAGCCGAGCAGGCGGCGCTCGAGGAGCTCAAGGAAGAGAACCCGGAGGCGTACGAGAAGCCCGCGCCGGCCGAGGAAGAAGCGGAGCAGGGCGCCGACCGTCCCAGCGAAGAGGCACAGGAGTAAATGGCAAAGACTTCACAGCGGGTCCGCCAGCAGCGCGGATCCAAGTACAAGACAAGGAACTACAACCGGTGCAAGCGGTGCGGCCGCCCGCGCGCGTACCTGCGCAAGTTCGGCCTGTGCCGCATCTGCCTGCGGGAGATCGCCCACGAGGGCATGATCCCCGGGCTCACCAAGTCGAGCTGGTAGCGATGCAAACCGATCCAATCGCCGACTTCCTGACCCGCATCCGCAACGGATTGCGCGCCGACCACGACGACGTGGTGATGCCCGCATCGACCTTCAAGGCCGAGCTGGCGCGCATCCTGGCCGAGCAGGGCTACATCGACGGGTACGAGGTCGAGCCGGCCCGCGTGGGCCGGGCCCTGCGCGTGAAGCTCAAGTACACGGACAACCGCAAGCCGGTCATCCTGGGCATCGAGCGGCTCTCCAAGCCCGGGCGGCGCCACTACGTCTCCGCCGGCGACGTGCCCAAGGTGCACGGCGGCATGGGCACCACGATCATGTCGACGTCCCGCGGCGTCATGACCGGTCACGACGCGCGCCGCCAGGGCGTGGGCGGCGAGCTGGTCGCGAGGGTCTGGTAGCCGTGAGCCGCATCGGCAAGCAGCCGATCACCGTGCCCGATGGCGTGGAGATCACGATCGAGCCGGACGTCGTGAAGGTGAAGGGCCCGAAGGGCGAGCTCTCAGAGCGCGTCTCGCCCCAGATCACCGTGGAGCGCGAGAACGGCGAGATCCGAGTGTCCCGCTCGACGGACCGCGGCGAGCACCGCGCTCTGCACGGGCTCACCCGCAGCCTGATCGCGAACATGGTCGAGGGCGTGACCAACGGCTACGAGAAGCGCCTGGAGATCCAGGGCGTCGGCTACCGCGCGCAGCTCCAGGGCAACAAGCTCGTGCTGGCGCTCGGCTACTCCCACCCGGTCGAGGTCGAGGCCCCGGGCGGCATCGACTTCGAGGTTCCGATGCCCACCCGCATCGTGGTGCGCGGCATCTCCAAGCAGGCCGTCGGCGAGGTGGCCGCGATCATCCGCAAGCAGCGCCCGCCCGAGCCCTACAAGGGCAAGGGCATCCGCTACGAGGGCGAGCACGTGGCCAGGAAGGTCGGTAAGCGCGCATGACGGTCAAGACCAGGTCGCAGGCGCGGCTACGCCGCCGCCGCCGGGTGCGCGCCAAGGTGCAGGGCACCGCGGAGCGGCCGCGGCTGTCGGTGTTCCGCTCCAACCGCGGCATCCAGGCCCAGCTCATCGACGATGTCCAGGGCCACACCGTTGCCGCCGTCAACTGGGTCGAGGGCGACCTCAGGCCGCTCGGCCGGATGGAGCAGGCCAAGCGCTCGGGCGAGCTGCTCGCCGAGCGGGCCAAGGCCGCCGGCGTCGAGGAGTGCGTGTTCGACCGCGGTGGCTACCGCTATCACGGCAAGGTCAAGGCGCTCGCCGAAGGTGCGCGCGAGGGCGGCCTGAGATTTTGATCGCTACGGTGAGTCATCCACATGGCCTCTAGGGACAGGACACGCGACCGCGACCGCGGCTCCGACATGCAGGAGCGGGTGGTCGAGATCAACCGCGTCGCCAAGGTCGTCAAGGGCGGCCGGCGCTTCTCGTTCACGGCGCTGGTCGTGGTCGGCGACGAGAAGTCGCAGGTCGGCGTGGGCTACGGCAAGGCCAACGAGGTCCCGGTCGCGATCCAGAAGGGTGTCGAGCGCGCCCGCAAGGACCTCTTCAAGGTTCCGATGCACGGCTCCACGATCACGCACGAGATCGTCGGCGTGCACTCGGCGTCGCGCGTGCTGCTCAAGCCGGCCTCGCCCGGTACCGGCGTGATCGCCGGCGGCGGCGTGCGCGCGGTGCTCGAGCTCGCCGGCATCCACGACGTCCTGTCGAAGTCGCTCGGCAGCCAGAACCCGATCAACCTCGTCAAGGCGACGGTCAACGCGCTGCAGTCCCTGCGCGACCCGCGCCAGGTGGCGGAGCTGCGCGGCCTGACCGTGGCCGAGGTGCTCGGCCTGGACGACAACAGGAAGCCGGCTGAGACCGCCACGCTCGAGGCGCCCGAAGAGACGCCCGCCTAATGGCCACGCTGCGCATCACCCAGGTCCGTTCGGCCAACGGCTCGAACCGCAAGCAGCGCGAGTCGCTGCACACGCTCGGCCTCGGCAAGATCGGTCGCAGCACGGAGCGCGAGGACCATCCCACGGTGCTCGGCCTGATCCACTCGGTCCGTCACCTGGTCGAGGTGACCGATGGCTGACAAGGAGCGCATCGGGCTGCACTCGTTGGCGCCCGCCCCCGGCTCGCGGAAGGCCCGCAAGCGGGTCGGCCGCGGGCATGGCTCGGGCATGGGCAAGACGTCCGGCCGCGGCCACAAGGGCGCTGGAGCCCGCGCGGGCGCAAAGAAGCGCGTCCGCTTCGAGGGTGGCCAGACCCCGATCCACATGCGCATGCGCAAGCTGCGCGGACCGACCAAGAAGACTTCGATGCCGTTCGAGAAGTTCCGCACCCGCACGCAGCCGGTGAACCTGTCCGACCTCGACGCGCGCTTCGAAGGCGGCGCCGAGGTCACCCCGGACACGCTGCGGACCGCCGGTCTGGCCACGCGCCGCGCCGTGCCGGTCAAGGTGCTCGGCAACGGCGAGCTGACCAAGGGCCTCACCGTGCACGCGCACGGTTTCTCGAAGACCGCCCGCGAGAAGATCGAGGCCGCGGGCGGGACCTGCCAGCTGATCGAGGACTAAGCCCGTGCTCCGGACGTTCCTGAACGCGTTTCGGGTCCCAGAAATCCGGAAGAAGCTCGCGTTCACCGCGGCGATGCTTGCCCTCTACCGGTTCGGCGCCTACATCCCGGCGCCCGGCATCAACATCGATGCCGTCGACCAGATCTCCGAGAACTTCGGCGGGTCGAACATCCTCGGCCTGCTCAACACGTTCTCGGGTGGGTCGCTGCAGCGCTTCGCGATCTTCGCGCTCGGGATCATGCCGTACATCACGGCGTCGATCATGCTGCAGCTGCTCACCGTGGTGGTGCCGACGCTCGACAAGCTCCGCAAGGAGGGCGAGGTCGGCCAGCAGAAGATCACCCAGTACACGCGCTACCTGACCGTCGGGCTGGCGTTCGGCCAGTCGATCGGCTACGTGTTCCTGTTCCGCACCTTCTCGAGCGGCGGCGTGGACGTGGTGGAGCAGTTCACGTTCGGGCGGGTGTTCGTGATCGTGATGACGCTCACCGCCGGCTGCGTGCTGCTGATGTGGTTCGGCGAGCTGATCACGCAGCGCGGCATCGGCAACGGCATCTCGCTGATGATCTTCGCGTCGATCGCGTCGAACATCCCGAATGGGGTCCAGAAGTGGTGGAACAACTCGGACCAGGTGTTCGTGGTGCTGATGCCCTTCCTGGCGCTGGCGATCATCGCCGCGATCGTCTTCATGCAGGAGGGCCAGCGGCGCATCCCCGTGCAGTACGCCAAGCGAGTGGTGGGCCGGCGGATGGCCGGCGGCGGCTCGACCTACCTGCCGCTGCGCGTGAACATGGCCGGCGTCATCCCGGTCATCTTCGCCGCCTCGCTGATGGCGTTCCCGCCAACGGTCGGCCAGCTGATACAGACCCCCTGGGCCCAGGACCTGTCGGCCTTCTTCAGCCCGAACAAGTGGCCCTACCTGGTCGGCGAGTGCCTGCTGATCATCGTCTTCACGTACTTCTATACGGCGGTCACGTTCAACCCCGTCGAGCAGGCCGACAACCTCAAGAAGTACGGCGGCTTCATCCCCGGGGTGAGGCCAGGCAGACCCACGGCGGAATACCTCGACCGCATCCTCGCGCGGTTGACCTTCCCGGGCGCGCTCTACCTGGCCGCGGTCGCGGCCCTGCCCACGATCCTGCTCAACCAGACGAGCGCCAACTTCTACTTCGGCGGCACGTCGATCCTGATCGTCGTGGGCGTCGCGCTGGACACGATGAAGCAACTCGAGGCGCAGCTGATGATGCGCAACTACGAGGGCTTCCTGAAGTGAGCGAGCGCAACCTGGTCCTGCTCGGCCCCCCGGGGGCCGGCAAGGGCACGCAGGCCCAACGCCTGGTGGACGACTTCGACCTGCCCTACTACTCGACCGGGAACATCCTGCGCGAGGCGGTGGAGCAGGGAACGGAGCTCGGCAAGAAGGCCAAGGAGTACATGGACGCCGGGGAGCTGGTGCCGGACGAGCTGATCACCGACGTGATCGCCGAGCGACTCGACTCCGGCGAGGCCGACGACGGCTTCCTGCTGGACGGCTTCCCGCGCACGATCGGCCAGGCCGAGATGCTCGAGAAGGCGCTCGACAGCCGCGGGCGCTCGCTCACGGCGGCGCTGCTGATCGACGCGCCCGACGAGGAGGTCGTGCGGCGCCTGTCCGGCCGGCGCACCTGCGCGAAGAACGGCCACGTCTACCACACCGAGTTCGACCCGCCGAAGAACGAGGGCGTCTGCGATCAGGACGGCTCGCGCCTCGTCCAGCGCGAGGACGACAAGCCGGAGACGGTGAAGAAGCGGCTCGAGGTCTACCACGACCAGACCGAGCCGCTGATCGAGTGGTACGAGGACCGGGGACTGCTGCGCCGATTCGACGGAACGCGCGCCCCGGACGAGGTCAACAGCCACATACGTGCCACACTGGCTACGCTGGCTTTGGAGGCCGAGATCTAGTGATTCAGCTCAAGACTCCAGAGGAAATCGACCGGATGGCCGCAGCGGGCCGGGTGCTGGCGCGCTGCCACGAGATCCTGCGCGCGAAGGCGCGGCCGGGCGTGACCACCGGAGACCTGGACGCGGCCGCCGAGCGGTTCATCCGCTCGCAGGGCGCGGAGCCGGCCTTCAAGGGCTATCGCGGCTTCCCGGGATCGATCTGCGCGTCCCCCAACTCGATGGTGGTGCACGGCATCCCGGGCCCCTACGAGCTCAAGCGCGGCGACATCCTCTCCGTAGACATCGGCGTGGTTCTCGACGGCTGGGTGGCCGACGCGGCGGTCACGCACGCGATCGGCAACATCACGCCGATCGCCGGCCGGCTGCTGGCCACCACGCGGGCCGCCCTGTTCGACGCCGTGGAGCAGTGCCGCCCCGGCAACCGGCTGGGCGACGTCTCGCACGCGGTGCAGACCCGGGTCGAGAACGACGGCTTCGCGGTGATCCGCTCGCTCGTGGGCCACGGGGTCGGCCGCGAGATGCACGAGGACCCGCAGATCCCCAACTTCGGCGAGCCGGGCACCGGGCCGGAGCTGGAGGAGGGCATGGTGCTGGCGATCGAGCCGATGGTGAACGTGGGCACGCACCACGTGCGCATGGGCCAGGACAACTGGGCCGTCTACTCCCAGGACGGGTCGATGGCCGCCCACTTCGAGCACACCGTGGCCGTAACAGCCGACGGTCCGCGCATCCTGACCCCGTGGCACGAGCTGCTGGGCAGCGGAGCCACGCCGGCGGCCGCATCGGCCTGAACAAGACGCCCGCCCCCTGCTACTCTTTTCGGTCGGCGTGGAGCCGTCTCTTGGGCTCTGCGCTGGTCCTCGTTTCGATACGTCCCGATTCACGGAGCTATGAAGGTCCGCGCCTCAGTCAAGCCCATGTGCGAGAAGTGCAAGGTAATCCGCCGCGGCGGAGCCGTCCTTGTCATCTGCCAGAACCCGCGTCACAAGCAGCGTCAGGGGTGACCGGGTACTAAATGGCGCGCATTGCAGGCATCAACATTCCCCTCAACAAGAGGGCAGAGATAGGGCTCACCTATATCTACGGCATCGGCCGGTCGACCTCCAACAAGGTCCTGGCCGAGGCGGGGGTCGAGCCCGATCGCAAGGTCAAGGACCTGACCGAGGACGAGGTTCGCAAGCTGCGCGAGAAGGTCGACGACCTGCTCGTGGAAGGCGATCTGCGGCGCGAGCGCTCGCAGAACGTCAAGCGGCTAATGGAGATTGGGTCGTACAAGGGCCTGCGCCACCGGCGCGGCCTCCCGGCCAACGGCCAGCGCACGAAGACCAATGCGCGCACGCGTAAGGGTCCGAAGCGCGGTTCGTCCGCCGGTGGCGGCAAGAAGAAGATCAGGAAGCACTAGGTAAGGAACCACCAAGGGAATGCCCCAGCCTCGACGCCCACGTGGCGGCCGCAGGCGCGTCCGCAAGAACGTGCCCTTCGGCCAGGCCCACATCAAGACGAGTTTCAACAACACGATCGTGTCGCTGACCGATAAGGACGGCAACGTGATCGCGTGGGAGTCCGCCGGTGGCGCGGGCTTCAAGGGCTCGCGCAAGTCCACGCCGTTCGCGGCGCAGGTCACTGCTGACGCGGCGGCGCGCAAGGGCATGGAGCACGGACTTCAGAAGGTCGAGGTGTTCGTGAAGGGTCCCGGCTCCGGCCGGGAGACCGCGATCCGCTCGCTGCAGGCGGCCGGCCTCGAGATCACCTCCATCAAGGACGTGACCCCGCAGGCGCACAACGGCTGCCGCCCGCGCAAGAGGAGGCGTGTCTGATGGCCCGCGAAACCGGACCTCAGTGCAAGCAGTGTCGCCGCGAGGGGATGAAGCTGTTCCTGAAGGGCGAGCGCTGCCTGACCGACAAGTGCGGCGTCGAGCGGCGCGCCTACCCGCCCGGTGACCACGGTCGCGGGCGCTCGCGGCAGTCGGAATACCGCGTCCAGCTGCGCGAGAAGCAGAAGGCCCGCCGGTACTACGGCGTGCTCGAGAAGCAGTTCCGCAACTACTACGCCAAGGCGAGCAGGCAGTCCGGCGTGACCGGCGAGAACCTGCTGCGCCTGCTCGAGTCGCGCTTCGACAACGTACTCGTCCGCCTTGGCTTCGCCGCATCCCGGCGCCAGGCGCGCCAGATGATCCTGCACGGGCATTGGGCGATCAACGGCAAGCGCGTGAACATCCCCTCGTACCAGTTGCGCGAGGACGACGTGATCACGATGAGGCCGAGCGCGCCGGTCGAACCAGTCGTCCGCGAAGCAACAGAGCTGACATCCGTCGTGCCGGCCTGGCTCCAGGCCGACCACGATGGCCTGACGGCGAAGGTGCTCCGGCTCCCAGAGCGGGCCGAGATCACCACGCCGGTGCAGGAGCAGCTCATCGTCGAGCTCTACTCGAAGTAGTGAACGCGAGCGCGCCGGCCTTACCCGGCTGGGCGCGCCCAACAGCCGAAGGAAGCATCCCCATGATCGAGTTCCAGACTCCGCAGATATCCGCCGAGAAGGTCCAAGACAACCGTGGAACCTTCACCATCGAGCCGCTGGACCGCGGCTTCGGTTACACGTTCGGCAACTCGCTGCGTCGCGTGCTGCTGTCGTCCCTTGCCGGGGCGGCGGTCACCAGCGTCCGCATCGAGGGCGTCGCGCACGAGTTCTCCACGATCAACGGCGTCAAGGAGGACGTCACCGACATCGTCCTGAACCTCAAGGAAGTCGTCTGCCGCATGCATTCCGATGCGGCCGAGATCGAGGCGCCGCTCGTGATCACGGGCCCGGGCGACGTGACGGCCGGTGACATCGACCTGCCCTCGGGCGTCGAGATCCTCAACCCCGAGACCCACATCGCCACGCTCGAGAAGAAGACCAAGCTCGAGATGTACCTGACGATCGGCCACGGTCGCGGCTACTCCCCGGCGGAGGACAACAAGTCGCCGGACCAGCCCATCGGCGTGATCCCGATCGATTCGATCTTCTCGCCGGTCAAGCGCGTGGCGTACTCGGTGGACGCCGCCCGCGTCGGCCAGAAGACCGACTACGACAAGCTCACCATCGACATCGAGACCGACGGCTCGCTCGACCCGCAGACGGCGCTGCGCGAGGCCGCCGAGATCCTCATCAAGTACCTGGCGATCTTCACCGACGCCGAGCGCGTCGAGGCGCTGCGCGATCAGGGCGCGGCCCTGGTCGCCGGGGCCGAGGGCCTCGGCTCCGACGGCGCCGGCGCACCGGGCGCCGGTGGGATGGACGACATCCTGATCGAGGAGCTCGAGCTCGGTGTGCGCTCGTACAACTGCCTCAAGCGGGCTGGCATCCAGACGGTCGGGGACCTCGTGCAGAAGTCCGAGTCCGAGCTGGCGGCGATCCCGAACTTCGGTCGCAAGTCGATCGAGGAGGTCAAGGAGACCCTCGAGGCGCGCGGCCTGGCGCTGCGCTCCGGGTAGGCTGTTCGGCCCATGCGCCACCGCAAGCAGAAGGGCAAGCTGTCGCGTGACGCGGCGCACCGCAAGGCACTGTTCATGAACCTGTGCCGCGAGGTGATCGACCACGAGCGCATCCAGACGACCGAGGCCAAGGCCAAGGCCGTCAAGCCGGAGCTGGAGCGGCTGATCACCCTCGCCAAGAAGGGCGACGGCCACTCCCGCCGGCTCGCGATGGCGCGCCTCGGGCAGGACAAGTTCGTCGTCTACAAGCTGTTCGAGGAGATCGCACCCCGCTACGCGGAGCGCGCAGGCGGCTACACCCGCATCCTCAAGCTGGGCCCACGCCGCTCGGATTCCACCGAGATGGTGTTCCTCGAGCTCGTCTGAGCCGCCAGCCCGTGCGCGCCGGCGCTCATGCGCCGTGGTCGGGCGCGGCGAACTTCGCCAGCCGCTCGCGGCCGTCGCCCACCAGCGGCGGTCCGTGGGCGAGGAGTAGGTGCTCGAAGTCCAGCTCGTCCGCGAGCCGGGCCAGCCCGGCTCGGATGCTGCTCTGCTCGGCCTCCCGGTCGCCGAAGCACTCGTCGGGCATGAACTCGAGCCTGCCTTCGTTCGAGAGGACCGTGTCAGCGATGGCGAGCGCATCCAGCGACGGGATGTGGAGGGCCGCGTCGTCGGGCCATAGCTCGGTCACCTGGTGGGCGGTGATCGCCCCACCGGCGAACGGCTCGCCGAAGTCGTAGGGCTCGACCGGGTCGCTCGCGTCGAACTCGTGCAGGCCCACGCGCGGCACGCGCACCGCGGCCCCGAAGCGCTCCGCGGCCTCGAACGCGGATCGCTTGTGATGGCGGTTCGAGAGCACGATCTCCCCGACGCCCTCGACCTCGTCGGGCACCTCCAGCGGGTCCAGCAGCACCCGCAGCTCGGGCAGCCAGTACGAGCTGACGACCCACCCGATGTTGGGATGAACAGCGCTCCAATGACGGATTCCGCGTGTTATCTCCTCCATAGGGCGCGACCCTACTGCAAGAAATCCTGCAACGTGCAGGACTTTCTGCTGATAGAAAGACGCCCTGCAATACGCCGAGTCGCCGCGGCCCATGGTCCGGCGAGCGGGGGAACCAATGCGGCCCACGGGCCGCGGGGGCGAATCGCCCGGGCCGGGGGCCTGGGAGTAGCGCACAGCGCGAGCCCGTCAGCTCACCTCGCAGGCGTCCAAGCACATGCCGTCAACCCGCCAGCAACCCATGCCCGTTCAGGCCGCCTCCAGGGCGGCCGTGCTCGCGCTTGCCGCGGTGGCCCTGCTCTGCGGTTTCGCCGCCACCGATGCCAGCGCCAAGCGCTCCGGTGTGCGCGCACACGCCGCGCAGTCCAAGGACGACGTCCGCCAGCTCCAGCAGGCGCTGGGCGTCCCTGCCGACGGAGTCTTCGGTCCGCAGACGAAGCGCGCGGTCAAGCGCTATCAGCGCCGGCACGGGCTGAGCGTCGACGGCGTGGTGGGGCCGCAGACCCGCCAGGCGCTCGGGCTCGGACCCGGCCCGGTGCTCAAGCCCAAGGGCTCACACGCACGCCGACGCGGCCACAGCCGGGCGGCGCGCGGCCACGCCGGACACCGGCGTGCCGGCGGCGTGCGCGCCCTGCAGCACGCGCTCGGGCTGCCCGCGGACGGCGTCTTCGGGCCGCAGACAGAGGCCGCCGTGAAGCGCTTCCAGAGCAGCCACGGGCTCACGGCCGACGGCGTGGCCGGCCCGAACACGCGCCGGGCGCTCGGCATCGGCTCTGGCCCGTCGCTCGAGCGTCGCGGCCACGGTGGCGCGCGCCGGCGTGGCGGCGGAACGGTCCAGCGCGTGATCGCGGCGGGCAACCGGATCGCGACCAAGCCGTACAGGTACGGGGGCGGACACGGGCGCTACTTCGACTCCGGCTATGACTGCTCCGGCTCGATCTCCTTCGCCCTGCACTTCGCCGGCCTGCTGCGTACGCCGCTCGACTCGACCGGGTTCATGAGCTACGGCGCCCCCGGCCGCGGACGGCACATCACGATCTACGCCAACGCGGGGCACGCCTACATGGTTGTCGACGGTCGCCGCTACGACACCAGCGCCATCCGCGAGACCGGCTCGCGCTGGACCTCCACGCACCGCTCGTCGCAGGGCTACGTGGTCCGGCATCCTCCGGGTCTCTGAGCGACGAGCGCTACGACACCCTCGGCCTTGGCTACGCCCACGTACGCCAGGAAGACCCGCGCCTGGCGGCACGCATCCGCGCCGCTCTTGGCGAGGCGCGGAGCCTGCTGAACGTCGGCGCCGGGGCAGGCTCGTACGAGCCTGACGACCTAGAGGTCACCGCGGTCGAGCCGTCCGCCGTCATGCGCGCCCAGCGGCCCGCCGGCGCCGCGGCGGTCGTGGACGGCCGGGCGGAGCGGCTGCCGTTCGGCGACGACTCGTTCGACGCCGCGATGGCGATCCTCTCCGATCACCACTGGGACGACCACGCGCGCGGCCTGGCCGAGCTGCGCCGCGTGGCTCGCAGCCGGGTGGTGTTGTTCAACTGGGAGCCGGCCACCCTGAACGACTCCTGGCTGGTGCGCGACTACCTCCCCGGCTTCGCCCGCCTCCTGCCGCCCGGGTATGCGCTCGACCAGACCCTGGAGGCGCTCGGCGGCGGGCGCATCGAGCCGGTTCCGATCCCGCACGACTGCCGCGACGGCTTCCTGCATGCCTACTGGCGCCGGCCGCGGGCCTACCTGGACCCGGCCGTACGCGCGGGGATCTCGGTCTTCGGCCTGCTCGACGACGGTGAGGTCGAGGCGGCGATCGAGCGGCTCGCCGCCGATCTCGACAGCGGCGAGTGGGAGCGTCGCAACGGGGAGCTGCTGAACCTGGAGGAGCTGGACCTCGGCTACCGCTTGGTGGTGGCCGAGCTGACCACCTGAACCTGGGCGGTGAGCGGCAGGTAGACGTCCGAGCCGGAGTAGCGCACCTCGACCGTGCCGGAGCGCAGCTCCGGGCCCTCGAAGCGCGCCCAGAAGTACCCCTCCTTGACCACTATGGCCACGGCCTTCCGTGGGCCCGAGCGCCTCGGCAGCAGCACCTTGATGAACGCGTTCGGCCACGGCGTGCCGGGCAGCGTCAGCGCGCCGCTCACGGTGATGCGGTTGACGGTGCGTGTCTTCATCGCGCGGCGCTTCGCGCGCTTGCGCTTCGAAGCCTTGCGCTTCGCCGACGGGCGCTTCGAAGCCTTGTGCTTCGCCGGCGCGGCGAACTTGGAGGCACGTGCCGCCGAGCGACGAGCCGGCAGGCGCGCAGCTCGGATTCGCGAGGTGAGGGTGAGCTGCGGGCGCAGCTTCGCCGTCGCGCCGGCGATCACCTCGCGGAACGCGTCGTAGGACGGCTTGCCGGACAGGTCCAGGTGCACCAGGCCGAAGTTGCACTCCGGGTCGAGCGCCTCGTCGCAGCTGTCGCGGTACTCGTACCAGGTGAGGTTCTCGATCCAGTCGAAGCGCGTGGCCAGCGCGAACGCGTTGCGCAGGCGATCGGCCTGCTGCTGGTCGTTCAGGGGAGGGCCGTACCCGCTCGCCGCCTGCGTGGTCGGGGAGCCGTACTCGGTCAGCCAGAGCGGCAGGTCCGGCCGGCCCAGCTCGGCCAGCCGGTTGTGGATCATCTCGAGCTTCATCATCCACGAGCGGGGGTCGTCGGGGTCCACGACGCTGTACGGATGCACGCCGAAGCCGTCGATCAGGCTGAGGCCACCCCGGATCGCCACCTCGTTGAGCCAGGTGAAGATGTCGATGTCCACCCCGGGCGCCAAGCCCCCGGAGATGAGCTTGGCCTGCGAGCCCACGCCGTCGCGCACGCGGCGCGCGCTGCGCATGAACTCGACGAACTTGCCAGGGTCCGGCCCCGGCTTGGAGAAGCGGCTGAAGTTGGGTTCGTTCCACAGCTCCCACGCCGGGATCTGCGGGTAGCGTCTCAGCGCCGCGGTGAAGAAGTCCTCAAAAGGGCGCGCGTACGGGTAGGCCCAGGGATCGCCTGAATCGCTCGCCCAGCGGGGGGTGAAGCCGAGGATCCCGATCACTTTCAGTCCGTGCCGGTCCGCCGAGTTCACGACCGCGTCCAGCGCGCCCCACGACCCGTGCCCCCACTTGACCGTCGGGCCGCGCTCCTCCACCCAGTTCCACGGCATGTCCACGCGCACCCATTGAGCCCCGGTCGCGGCCACCCCGGCGAAAACGCGCTCGCGCACGGACGAGTTCTGCAGTTGCCAGGGATGCAGCGCCACGCCGGCGATGTCGCGGGCGGGCCGGGCATGGGCGGCTGGTGCCGCCAGAAGGGCGAGCACGACCACGGCAACGACGAAGGTCAGGAGACGGCGAGGCACTGTCCCCATGTGGATCGGCAGACGGTGGGGAGTTCTTGACCATCGGGCCTCTCCCCTCAATTCCGACCGGGTTTATGGGCTTTGTGCTACGGTCCTCCGCCGTAAAGCCCATTGACAAGGTGGACAATGAACCGGATCTGGACTCGCACACTCAGGCTGGCCGCTCTCGCAGCGCTGCTCTCCACGGGGCTGCTCGCCGCCTGCGGCGGGACCTCTGGCAGCTCGGGCGGTTCCTCGGGTGGAGGCGACTCGGCAAACCTGACCCTGGTCGCCTACTCGACGCCCGAGGAGGCCTACAAGGAGCTGATCCCGGCCTTCAACAAGACCACCGCCGGCAAGGGTGTGGGCTTCGACACGTCCTTCGCGGCTTCGGGCGAGCAGTCGCGTGCGGTGGAGGGCGGGCTACCGGCCGACGTCGTGGAGTTCTCGCTGGAGCCCGACATGACGAGGCTGGTCGACGCCGGGCTCGTGGACGCCAACTGGAACCAGAACGACTACGACGGCTTCGTGACCGACTCGGTCGTGGTCCTCATGGTCCGCAAGGGCAACCCGAAGGGCATCAAGACCTGGGACGACCTGATCAAGGACGACGTCGAGGTGCTCGTGCCCAACCCGTTCACGTCGGGCGGGGCCAAGTGGGACATCATGGCCGCCTACGGAGCTCAGCTCGAGCAGGGCAAGTCCGAGGCCCAGGCCAAGGAGTACCTGGCCAAGCTGTTCGACCACGTGCCGGTGCTCGACAAGAGCGCCCGCGAGTCCCTGCAGACGTTCGCGAGCGGCAAGGGCGACGTCCTGGTCGGCTACGAGAACGAGGCGATCCTCGCGCAGCAGCAGGGTGAGGACATCGAGTACGTCGTGCCGGACCAGACGCTCCTGATCGAGAACCCGGTCGCGACCATCAACGAGTCCAAGGAGCCGGAGAAGGCGAAGGCGTTCGTCGACTTCCTGTACACGCCCGAGGCCCAGAAGATCTTCGTCGGCAAGGGGTACCGGCCGGTCGTCGAGGGTACTCCCGGCGCGGACAAGTTCCCGACCCCGCCGCAGCTCTTCCAGATCGACAAGTTCGGAGGCTGGGGCGAGGTGAACGACACCTTCTTCGAGCCGGAGAAGGGCGTCGTCGCCGAGATCTTCAAGTCGCAGGGGAAGAGCACTGCCTCCGGCTAGCCAAGCAGCCGCGGCGCCACCGCCGGTGGCGCCGGTGGGCCGTGTGTCGAGGGCGTTCCCGATCTCGGGTGACGTCCTCGGCCGCGGCGTCGCCATGTCGTACCTGAGCATCGTCGCCTTGATCCCGCTGGCCGCGGTGGTCCTGAAGTCGGTGGACGGCGGGCTGGACACGTTCTGGAGCGCCGTGACCACCGAGCAGGCGGTCGCCTCGCTCAAGATCACGCTCGTCACGTCCCTGATCGTCGTGCTGGTGAACGCGGTGTTAGGCACGCTGATCGCGTGGGTGCTGGTGCGTGACGAGTTCCCCGGCAAGAACATCGTCAACTCGCTGATCGACCTGCCGTTCGCCCTGCCCACGATCGTGGCCGGGCTGACGCTGCTGCTGTTCTACGGCCCGGAAAGCCCCGTGGGCATCAACGTCGCGTTCACGAGGGCGTCGATCGTGCTCGCGCTGCTGTTCGTCACGCTCCCGTTCGTGGTGCGGGCGGTCCAGCCCGTGCTGCTCGAGCTCGACACGGAGATGGAGCAGGCCGCCGAGTCGCTGGGGGCGAGCAAGGCGACCGTCTTCCGGCGCATCGTCCTGCCGAACCTGACGCCGGCGATCATCGCCGGAGCGGGCCTCGCCTTCGCGCGCGCGGTCGGGGAGTTCGGCTCGCTGGTGCTGATCACGGGCAACATCCCGTTCAAGACCCAGGCCGCCTCGGTGTTCATCTTCTC
>JAXDIH010000043.1:0-27683 GCA_034664105.1 Thermoleophilaceae bacterium | reverse complement strand
TACTCGTCGAAGGTTCCCTCGCCGAGGTTGTGGTAGTAGGAGTTGATCTGCCGAGCCCTCTTGGCGGCGACCAGGACAACCGCGTAGTGCGAGTCGACCTGGTCCAGAAGCTTGTCTAGGCGCGGTTTGATCACTGCGGAGACATGGTAGCGGCAAGTTTGCTCAGGTCCTGCAGAGCGGTCTGCAGATCGTCGTTGACGATGCGGTGGTCGAACTCGCCGGCGGCCGCCAGCTCGGCGCGCGCGGCGGCCAACCGGCGCTCGATCTGCTCGGGGCGATCGGAGGCCCGCTCGGCCAGCCGGCGCTCCAGATCCTCGAACGACGGCGGCTCGATGAAGATCAGCACGGCTTCGGGCAGCGTCTCGCGTACCTGGCGCGCACCCTGGACGTCGATTTCCAGCACGATGCCGCGCGCGGGCCGCTCGAGCTCGCTTTTCAGCGTTCCATAGCGGTTTCCGGCGTATTCGGCGTGCTCCACGAACTCGCCGGCGGCCGCCCGCCGATCGAAGTCGCCCTCGCTGAGAAAGTGGTAGTCCACCCCGTTTACCTCCCCTTCGCGCGGCCTGCGAGTGGTGGCCGACACGGCCAGCTCGAGCCCGGGCACGCGGTCGAGCAGGCCCTTGATCAGGGTGCCCTTGCCGACACCGGAGGGCCCGGTGATGACCAGGATCGGGGTGCTCACGCGCCTAACGGCGAAGGAACGAGACGAGCTCGTTGCGCTGGCGCTCGGACAGGCCGCCGATGGTCTTGCTGGGCGAGATGCGGCAGTGGGTGAGTATGCGATTCACCTTCACGCGCCCGTACTTCGGCACCGCGAGCAGCAAATCGAAGACCTTGGCCGTGAGCAGATACTCCGGCGGATCCAGCAGGAGACCGTGGATCTGGGCACGGCCGGCCTTCAGGTCGCGCTTCAGGCGCGCGCGCCGTGTGCGGATCTCGTTGGCGCGCTTGAGGGCGTCCATCCGCTGGGTGAGCGAGCGTTCTGGAGCCAACCCGGCCGACTGAGTCTTGGCGGGCGTCTGGGGGGCGGCCGGCATGGGCGGCGATAGTACACGCTGGAGCCGGGGAGTCCACGGTCCATACGCAAAAAACCCGCGAATTCAGCTGGACCTCGACCTTAGCTTCAGGCTGGTTAGGGGAGCTTGAGCGTATTGTCATTGTTTGCAGGGCTTTTCAGAAGGGTGAGCTTGCCGTAACGGTAAGCGGGACGAGAAGTTCCCGCATCTTCCGCCTAAAGGCAGGCAAGCCGTCCCCCGGATGGGGCGGGGCGATGGTCCGGGTGGGGAACCCGCCCCCTCGGACGTGTCCCCCGCGGTGCGTCAAACCGGCGCCGGTTCGCCGAGTTCCGCCGCGATGCGCAAGCCGGCCGCCGGATCGCGAAAGTTCTCGGTACCCACGGCCACACAGGACGCTCCCGCGGCCAGAAAGGCGGCCGCGTGGCTGCCGGAGGCGATGCCGCCCATGCCGATCACGGGAATCTCGACCGCCGTCGCGACCGAATGCACCTGCTCGAGCGCGATCGCGCGTACGGCAGGTCCCGAGACTCCGCCGGTGGTGCCACCGAGCCAGGGCCTGGAGGTGCGCGGGTCGAGCGCCATGCCCTTGACCGTGTTGACCAGCGACACGGCGTCCGCCCCCGCCTGCTCGGCGGCGCGGGCCACCGCGGCGGGATCGGCCGCGTTCGGCGTGAGCTTCACGATCAGGGGGCGGTCGGTGAGCGGGCGCACGCGCTCGACCGCGCGGGCGGTCTCGGCTGGGTCCGCGCCCATGACCAGCCCGGTCTCGACGTTCGGGCAGGAGACGTTCAGCTCGATCAGCGCCACCTCGTCGCGCTCCCCGGTCCTGCGCACCAGGGTGGCCAGCTCGTCGAGGCTGAAGCCCATCACCGACACGATCAGCGGCACCGGCAGCTCGGCCAGCTCGGGCAGGTCGAGCGCGAGGAAGCCCTCGAGGCCCTTGTTGGGCAGGCCGATCGAGTTGATCAGCCCCGCCGGGGTCTCCCACAGCCGCGGCGGCGGATTGCCCTCGCGGGCAGCCAGCGTGATCGTCTTGGAGACGAAGGCGTGAAAGGGGAAGCGCTCGAGCAGGGCGTCGCCGAAGGCGCGCCGCGCGGCGATGGCGTCGAACGTGCCGGAGCCGTTGAGCACCGGGCCGGGCAGCGGCACGCCGCAGAGCTCGGTCAATGGCCGGCCCCGGGAAACAACGCGGACTCGAGGCCGTCGGCGTCCAGTACGGGACCGTCGACGCAGAGGCGGATGTAGCCCTCACGCGTTGGCACCACGCAGCCGAAGCAGGCACCGAACCCGCAGGCCATGCCGGACTCCAGAGCCAGCTGGGCCGGCACGCCGTGCTCCGCGCAGAGCAGGCGCACCGCCTCGAGCATGGCCGGCGGCCCGCACGCGTACACGGTCGCGGCCGGGTCGGCGTCGAGCTGCTCCAGCAGCAGGTCGGTTACCAGCGCCTGCCGGCCGATGGAGCCGTCGTCGGTGACCACGGCCGCCTGCCCGGCAAACAGAGCGGCGGCCTCGGCGTGCGCCGCGGAGCGGAAGCCGAGCAGCACCGTCGCGCCGGGTCCCAGCTCGTCCTGCCAGCACAGCAACGGCGCCGTGCCGATACCGCCGCCCACCAGCAACGGTCGCGTGCCGTCGGCCGGCGGGCGCCAGCCCACGCCGAGCGGCCCGACCAGCGCCAGTCCCTCCCCCGGATGCAACTCGGCCAGCCGCCCGGTGCCGGGGCCCACGACCTCGAGGAGGAAGCTCAGCTCGCCCTCGCGCGCGCGCGCGTAGGAGAACGCCCTGGGCAAATAGGGCCGCTGGTCCTCCCCTCCACCCCACCGCTCGTCCGTGCTGAGCATGTAGAACTGCCCCGGCTGCGGGTCCTGTGGCCCGCCGGAGTCGAGCGCGCGGATCACGTGGTAGGCGCCTAGCCGCTCCACCACGGTCACGTGCGCCCTGCGCCGCTCGGGCGGCGCCAGCGTGCGGGACTCGGTCACCTTCATGCCGGCCGCTCGGCGTCCTCCGGCACCCGGCGGGTAAAGCGGCTGGTGGCCCCGCCGTGCAGCTCCTGGAGCGATATGACCTCGGTGTCGCCGCTGCGGGCGGCCCGGATCGCCCGCTGCGCCGCGCTGGCGCCCGACAGGGTCGTGATGCAGGGAATGCCGCGCGCCACGGCCGCGCGCCGGATCTCGTAACCGTCGGCGCGCGCGCCTGAGCCGGTCGGAGTGTTGATGACCAGGTCGACCTCCCCTGACTCGATCCGGTCGACCACGTTCGGCGAGCCCTCGGAGACTTTGCTCAGGCGCTCCACCGGCACGCCCATGCGCCGGATCGCCTGCGAGGTGCCGCCCGTGGCCAGCACCTTGAAGCCCATGTCGTGGAAGGCCCCGGCGATCTGCGTGGCGGCCGGCTTGTCGCCGTCCGTGACGCTGATGAACACCGAGCCGGCCCGAGGCAGCTCCGCCCCGGCAGCCGCCTGCGCCTTGCCGAACGCGGTCGGGTAGTCCGCGGCCACGCCCATCACCTCGCCGGTCGACTTCATCTCCGGGCTGAGCAGCGCGTCGGCGCCCGGGAAGCGCCCGAACGGCAGCACCGCCTCCTTCACGGACACGTGGCGGGGGGCCTGCGGGATGTCGAGCTCCATGTCGGCCAGTCGCTCGCCCAGCATCAGCCGGCAGGCGATCTTGGCCAGCGGCACGCCGATCGCCTTCGAGACGAACGGCACCGTTCGCGACGCGCGCGGGTTCGCCTCGATCACGTACAGCTCCTCGTCGCCGTAGACGGCGAACTGGATGTTGATCAGGCCGATCACGCCGAGCCGCAGCGCGATCGCCTCCGTGGCCCGCTCGACCTGCTTCAGCATCTCCGGGCCGAGCGACATGGCCGGGATCACGCAAGCCGAGTCGCCGGAGTGCACGCCGGCTTCCTCGACGTGCTGCATGATCGCCCCGATGCGCACCTGCTCCCCGTCGCAGAGGGCGTCCACGTCGACCTCGATCGCGTTCTCGAGGAAGCGGTCGAGGAAGATCGCTGTCCCGGTCGCGCCGCCGGTCCGCTCCAGGTAGTCCGCCAGCGCATCGCGGGAGTAACAGATCTCCATGGCCCGGCCGCCCAGCACGTAGCTGGGGCGCACGAGCAGCGGGTAGCCCACTCCGGCCGCCACCTCGAGCGCCTCCTCTGGCGAGTTGGCGGTCGCGTAGGGCGGTCCCTTCAGGCCCAGCTCGTCGAGCAGCGCGCCGAAGCTGGGGCGGTCCTCGGCCAGGTGGATCGACTCCACCGGCGTGCCCAGCAGCGGCACCCCGGCGTCCGCCAGCCCGGCGGCCAGCTTGAGCGGCGTCTGGCCGCCGAACTGCACGATCACGCCCTCGGGGCGCTCCACCTCCATCACCCCGAGCACGTCGGACAGCGTGAGCGGCTCGAAGTAGAGCCGGTCCGAGGTGTCGTAGTCGGTCGAGACGGTCTCCGGGTTGCAGTTGATCATCACCGCGTCGCGGCCGGACTCGCGCACGGTCATCGCGGCGTGCACGCAGCAGTAGTCGAACTCGATCCCCTGCCCGATCCGGTTCGGCCCGGACCCGAGGATCACCACGCTGGGCCTGTCGCCGCGGCGCACCTCGTGCACCGCGGTGCGCTCCCAGCCCGAGTAGAAGTAGGGCGTCTCCGCCTCGAACTCGGCCGCGCAGGTGTCGACCGCCTTGAACGAGCGCTCCAGCCCGGCCTCGGGGTCCTCGCCGCGCGCCAGCGCCGCGATCTCGGCCACGAACCAGGGGTCGATGAGCGTGCGCTCGCACACCTCGGCCTCGGTGTGCCCGCGCCGGATGGCCTCGAAGATCAGCTCGTAGCGGTCGTGCGAGGGGGTCTCGAGCCGCTCCAGCAGGTCGCCGTCGAGGTTCGCCTCCACGTCCAGCTCGCGCGACCGCATCGCCTTCACGAACGACTGCTTGAACGTGCGCCCGATCGACATCGCCTCGCCGACCGACTGCATCGCGGTGTGGAGCTTCCCGCTGGCGCCGGGGAACTTCTCGAAGGCGAAGCGCGGCCACTTCACCACCACGTAGTCGATCGTCGGCTCGAACGCGGCCGGCGTCTTGCGCGTGATGTCGTTGTCGATCTCCTCGAGCGCGTAGCCCACGGCCAGGCGAGCCGCGATCTTGGCGATCGGGAAGCCGGTGGCCTTGGACGCGAGCGCCGACGAGCGCGACACGCGCGGGTTCATCTCGATCACCACGATCTCGTCGGTCTCGGGGTTGACCGCGAACTGGATGTTGGACCCGCCGGTCTCCACCCCCACGGCGCGAATCACGGCGATCGCCTGGTCGCGCAGGTGCTGGTACTGCACGTCCGTGAGCGTCTGCTGTGGCGCCACCGTGACGCTGTCCCCGGTGTGCACGCCCATCGGGTCGATGTTCTCGATCGAGCAGACGATCACGACGTTGTCCGCGCGGTCGCGCATGACCTCGAGCTCGAACTCGCCCCAGCCGATCACGGACTCCTCGACCAGCACCTGGCCGATCGGGCTGGCGGCCAGTCCCTCGGCAACGACCTGCCGGTACTCGACCTCGGTGTATGCGGTGCCGCCGCCGGCCCCACCCATCGTGAAGCCGGGCCTCACGATCGCGGGCAGGCCGATGTCGGGCAGCGCGCGCTCCGCCTCGCGCATCGACTTGACGGCGGCGCTGCGCGGCACGCGCAGGCCGGCGCGTTCCATCGTGGCGCGGAACAGCTCGCGGTCCTCGGCGCGACGGATGGCGTCGTAGTCGGCGCCGATCAGCTCCACGCGGTGCTTGGCCAGCGTGCCGTCCTCCGACAGCTGGCGAGCCAGATCCAGCGCCGTCCCGCCGCCGAGCGTGGGCAGCATCGCGTCCGGCTTCTCGCGCTCGATCACCTTGGCCACCGACCCGGGGGTCAGCGGCTCGATGTAGGTCGCGGTGGCGAACTCGGGGTCGGTCATGATCGTCGCCGGGTTGGAGTTGACGAGCACGACCTCGTAGCCCTCCTCCAGCAGCACCTTGCACGCCTGCGCGCCGGAGTAGTCGAACTCGGCGGCCTGCCCGATCACGATCGGGCCAGAGCCGATCACGAGGATCTTGTGGATGTCGTCCCTACGTGGCAACGAGGCGCTCCAGGAAGCGGTCGAAGAGATGGCGCGCGTCGTGCGGCCCGGGCCCGGCCTCGGGGTGGTACTGAACCGTCGACGCGGGCACGTCGCGCAGGACCAGCCCCTCGACGGTGCGGTCATAGAGGTTCAGCTGCTGCAGCTCGGCCGCGCCGAAGTCGGTCTCCCAGCGCACCGGCTCGTCGGTGTCGATCGTGCGCTGCCCGTTCGGGCCGACCACCGCGAACCCGTGGTTCTGGGACGTGATCTCGATCTTGCCGGTCTCCAGGTCCTTCACCGGGTGGTTGGCTCCACGATGCCCGAACGGCAGCTTGTAGGTCTCCAGGCCGACCGCGCGGCAGAGCAGCTGGTGACCGAGGCAGATCCCCCACACGGGCACCTGGCCGACCAGCTCGCGCACGGTGTCGACGACGTAGTCGAGCGCGGCCGGGTCGCCCGGCCCGTTGGCCAGGAACACCGCGTCCGGGTCGCGGGCGAGCAGCTCCGCGGCGCTCACGGTGCAGGGGTGCAGCTCGAGCCGTACCCCGCGCTCGCGCAGGTTGCGCACGATCGAGCTCTTGATGCCGGTGTCGATGCCGAGCACGAGCGGGCCGTCGCCGCCGGCGAACACCTGCGGCTCGCTCGGGCTCACGTCGCGGGCCAGGTCGCGGCCGGCCATCGGCGGCTCTTCCATCAGCCGCTCGCGGGCCGTGGACTCCGCCACCTCGGCGCCGAACACGCCGCCGCGCATCGCGCCCTTGTCGCGGATGTGGCGCACCAGCGCGCGGGTGTCCACGCCGGTCAGCCCCGGCACGCCGCAGTCGCGCAGCCAGGCCAGCCAGCCGCCCTCGGCGTGGGCGGCGTCCTCGCGGTCGACGCCCTCGCGCATGATCACCGCGCGCGCGTGGATGCGGTCCGACTCCATGTGAGCGCCCGTGACCCCGTAGTTGCCGATCAGCGGGTAGGTGAAGACGATGATCTGGCCGGCGTAGCTGGGGTCGGTGACCGCCTCCTGGTAGCCCGACATCGAGGTGTTGAAGACCACCTCGCCGAGGCCCTCCACCTTCGCTCCGGCCCAGTCGCCGTCGAACCGGGTGCCGTCCTCCAGCAGCAGGTATGCCTGACCGCTCACTTGATCAGCCCCTGCACCTGCTTGAACTCCTCGGTCCCGGCCGCTCCCAGCAGCTCGAACAGAGCGGCTTCCACGCTGGTCACGATCGCGCCCGCGCCCTCCATCTTGTGCAGCCCCAGCTCGCGGTTCTCGTCCGTGCGGGAGCTGACGGCGTCGCGCGCCACGTGCACCTCCACGCCGCGGTCGAGCAGGTCGTGCGTGGTCTGCGAGACGCACACGTGCGACTCGATTCCGCACACCAGCGCCTGATCGCGACCCGCCAGGTCGAAGCCGTCGGCCGCGGCCGCCGAGAACGTGAGCTTCTCGACCGGCTCGATCCCGTCCATGTGTTCCGCCACCTCCGGCACGGTAGAGCCGAGCCCCTTCGAGTACTGCTCCGTGACCACCACCGGCAGGCCGAGGATGCGCGCTCCGCGCACGAGCGCCGCGACGCCCGCCACCACCCGCTCGAAGTCGCGCACGGCCGGGCGGAACGCCTCCTGTACGTCGACCACCACCAGCGCGGCGCGGCCGCGATCCAGCACGCGGGAAGGCGCCACTAGGCCACAGCTCCAAGCGCGAACGTCCGCTCGCGGTAGGCGACCGCGCCGTCGGCGATCGTCATCCGCACCCGCCCGGTCACCCGCCAGCCGGCGAAGGCGCAGTTGGCCGAGCGGCTCTCGTAGCCGGCCTCGCCCACCTCCCACTCCGCGTCCAGGTCGACCAGGCAGACATTCGCGGGCGCGCCGAGCTCGATGCGCGGCACCGGCAGGCCGAACGGCTGCCCGCCCGCGGTCATGCGCTCCACGAGCAGCCCGAGGTCGAGCACACCCGGCAGGACCAGCCCGGTGTGGAGCGCCGCAAAGGCGGTCTCCAGGCCGGTGACGCCCATCGGCGCCAGCTCGAATGGCTGCTCCTTCTCCTCGCGCGCGTGCGGGGCGTGGTCGGTGGCCACGCAGTCGATCGTTCCGGCACGCAGCGCTTCGATCAGGGCCTGGCGGTCGGCCTCGCCGCGCAGCGGCGGGTTCATCTTGAAGTTGGTGTCGAGCGAGCTGACCGCCTGGTCGGTGAGCAGCAGGTGGTGCGGGGTGGCCTCGCAGGTCACCTGCGTGCCGGCCCCCCGAGCGCGCTCGATCACCTCGACCGTCTCGAGGGCGGACACGTGCTGCACGTGGATGCGCCCGTGCTCGTAGGCGGCGATGGCGCAGTCGCGCGCGACCTGGGCCGACTCGGAGATCGACGGGATGCCGGCCAGGCCGAGCAGCGCCGAGACCTCGCCCTCGTGCATAGCGCCCTGCCCCGACAGCGAGGCGTCCTCCTCGTGCAGGGCGAGCAGCCGCCCCGCGAGGCGCTGGTACTGGAGCGCCTGGCGCATCACGCCGGCCGCGCGCACGGGCAGGCCGTCGTCGGTGAAGCCGACCGCCCCGGCCTCGGCGAGCTCGGCCATCTCGGTCAGCTGCTCGCCCCGCTGACCCACGGTGATCGTCCCCAGGAAGCCGGTCGGGATGCGCGCCTCCGCGCGGGCGCGCTCGCGCAGCGAGCGCAGGATGGGCGCCGAGTCCACCGCCGGCTCGGTGTTGGGCTGGGCCAGGATCGCGCAGTAGCCGCCGGCCGCCGCGGCGCGCGTGCCCGAGTCGAGGTCCTCCTCGTCCTCGCGGCCCGGCGTGCGCAGGTGCACGTGGGGGTCCACGAAGGCGGGGAACGCGTGCAGGCCCTCGGCGTCGACCAGCTCGGCGCCGTCGGGCGCCTCCAGCGCGTCGCCGATCTCGGCGATGCGCCCGTCGCGGATCAACAGGTCCGCGCGGCCGTCCAGCGCCGTGCGCGGGTCGAGCAGCCGCGCGCCACGGATCAGCACAGTGGCAGCCGGAACCGGTGCCCGGTCGAGCTCGAGATGCGGGATCATGCGGGCTGGGGCTCCGTGGTGGCGGCCGAGCGAATCGCGGAGGGCACGTCGTGGCCGGCCAGCAGCTCGTAGAGCACCGCCATTCGGACGACCACCCCGGACTCCACCTGCTCGACGATCAGCGCCTGCGGGGAGTCGATCACCTCGGCCGCCAGCTCGACGCCGCGGTTGACCGGGCCGGGGTGCATCAGCAGCTGGTTGGGCCGCAGCCGCCTGCTGTCGATCTGGTACTGCGCGGCGTACTCGCGCAGCGACGGCACGAAGGTCCCTTCCATGCGCTCGTGCTGCATGCGCAGGGCGTAGACGACGTCGGCCTCCGGGAGCTCGTCCAGGGTCGTGCGCACCCGGCAGCCGAGCGATTCGATCCCGCGCGGCACCAGCGTGGGCGGGCCGCAGACGGTCACCTCGCAGCCCATGCGCGAGAAGGCGAGGATGCCCGAGCGCGCCACGCGGCTGTGGAGGACGTCGCCGACGATCCAGATGCGCAGGCCCTCGAGCGAGCCGACCCGGCGCTTCAGCGTGTAGAGGTCGAGCAGCGCCTGGGTCGGGTGCTCGTGCTTGCCGTCGCCGGCGTTGATCACCGAGGCGCGCGTCCAGCGCGCCACCAGGGCGGCCGCGCCGGCGTGCGGCGAGCGGATCACGATCGCCGCCGGGTCGTAGGCGGACAGTGTCTGGATCGTGTCCTTGAGCGACTCGCCCTTGTCAACGGCCGAGCCGCTGGACTTGATGCTGACCAGGTCAGCGCTGAGCCGCTTGGCGGCCAGCTCGAAGCTGGAGCTGGTGCGGGTGGAGGCTTCGTAGAAGAGGTTGATGACGGTGCGGCCGCGCAGCGTCGGGACCTTCTTGATCTCGCGCCCCGAGACCTCGGCGAAGCTCTCGGCGCGGCCGAGGATCCGCTCGATGTCGTCGCGCGAGAGGTCGTCGACCGACAGCAGATGACGTCTCATGCCAGGTCCCCCACTTGCTCGACTATCGCCACTTCGTCCACCCCGTCGATCTCCTCCACCCGCACGTTCACGCGCTCCCCGCGGGCCGTGGGGAGGTTCTTGCCGACGTAGTCGGGGCGGATGGGCAGCTCGCGGTGGCCGCGGTCGGCCAGCACCGCCAGCTGCACGCGCTCGGGGCGCCCGTAGTCGAACAGGGCGTCGATGCCGGCGCGCACGGTGCGGCCGGTGTAGAGCACGTCGTCCACCAGCACGATCGTGGTGTCCTCGACGCGGAAGTCGACGTGCGAGGCGTGCACGACCGGCTGGGCGGTCGGGTCGCGCCGGGCCAGGTCGTCGCGGTAGAAGCTGATGTCGATGTCGCCGAGCGGCACGGGCTCGCCGACGAGCTCGGCCACGAGGTCGCGCAGGCGCGCGGCCAGCACGGCGCCACGACGGTGGATCCCGACGACCGCGACTCCCTGCCCACCCGTCTTCTCGACGATCTCGTGTGCGATCCGCACCAGTGTGCGGCGCACGTCCTCGCGGTCGAGGACCGTCTTCTCAGTCAAGGCACTGCCCCTTCCTGGCCTCACCGGACCGGGTTAAAGGAACGTCCCGCCGAGCGTAGCACCCACCCGGGACACAGGAACCTAACCCGTCCTATCCTGGCGATGTGCCCCGGACCGCGATCCTGGCAGTCCTGGTCGGAGCCGTCGTGGCGGTGGCAGCCGTGCCCGGCTTCGTCAAGCTCGACGAGCCGAACTCCGACGGCCTCTTCTACGAGGTCCAGAAGCTCGAGGTGCAGGGTCACAGCGAGGCGGAGGCCACGCGGATGGTGTTCGAGGGGCCGATCGCGCGGCAGGTGGCGGCGATCGAGGACGAGCCCAGCCATGTGCGGCGCGTGCTCGACCCGGCCTGGGTCGACTACAGCAAGCGCTTCTACCACCGCCGCTGGCTGGTGCCGGCGCTGGCCGCGGCGACCGAGCCGGTGGTCGGCGACAAGCCCGGGCTGGGCCTGCGGGTGGCGTCGCTGCTCGGCTACCTGCTCGTCGCCCCCGTCCTGTTCCTGCTGCTGCGGCGGAGGTTCCCGCCGGGGCTGAGCGCCGGGCTGGCGATCGTCTGCACGCTCGCCCCTCCCGCGTACAAGTGGTCGCTCGGGATGCGAGTGGACTCGTGGGGCCTGCAGCTGGAGGCGCTGGGCCTGCTGGGCGCCGTCCTGGTCAAGGACCTGGGCCGCCGCTGGCTGGCCCTGTGGGTCCTGGCCATCGCGGCGCTCTCGATCACCCGCGACGCGGAGGCGGTCCTGCTGCCCGCGGTGGTGTGGCTGCTGTTCGTGGAGCGCCGCGACGCGGCGGCCAGGCGGACGAACCTGGCACTGGTGGGGAGCGGAATTGCCGCCGCGGTGCCGGCGCTGCTGCTCGGCGGCACCCCGGTGCGCGACAACCTCGCCTACGTGATCACGGGCTACAACATCCCCGAGGACAGCAGCTGGCATTTCGTCGCGGCGCACTACTTCGACCAGCTCTGGCGCACGATCAGCACCGACCTGACCTATCCGGTCGACTTCCCCGCCCCGGTCCTGGCGCTGCTGTACGCCGGCATAGCGCTGGCTATCGCGGCGCTGGTGGCGCTGGTGGCGCGCCCCTCGCGCGGCGACCCGTACTTCTCGCTGATGAAGGCCGCCATCCCCGGTTGCGTGCTCCTGCTCCTGCTCGCCAACAACCCACAGGCCTACCGGCTGGAGCTGGTGTTGCTGCCGATCGCGGCGGTGGGGCTTGCCCTGCTGACCGAGCGCGTGATCGGCATCGCCCAGCGGTGGCGAACGGTCCGTCTTGCCCCCGGCAGGGCCGCTACCCTCGGGTGAAGGCATGACTTCCGAGCGCGCACAGGCATACGGCCGGCTGATGCAGACCATCCGGGAGGACGGTCCGCTCGCGCTGAGCCCGACGGAGTCCGCGCTCGTGCGCGAGGCGGCGGACGCCCTGCTGTTCTGCGAGACCCTGGCCGGGGACGACGAAGCCCGCGACGGGCTCACCCGCGTGGGGGACCTGGCGGGCGACCTGGTCGGCTCGGGCCGCTGGGGCCCGGAGCGCGCGGAGCAGCTCCTGCGGGACATCGAGTGCTGCGGCCCGATGGCCCCCGTCAGCTGAGACGCCCCCGCGTCAGCTGAGACGCCCCCCCGTCAGCCGCTCGGCCGCGACTCGCGTTCCGAGGCCTCGGCCGCAACCGGCTCGCGCGCGCGCTCGGACGCCTTCACCAACACCGGCTCGCCGCGCTCGGGGAACGGCACCTCGATGCGGTCGAAGTCGCGCGGCACCACGGTGTTCGTGAACGCGGCACGCGCCTCGTCGCGTACCTCCCTACCGCCGTAGCGGGGGGAGATGTGGGTGAGCGCGAGCATGTTCACGTCGGCCGCCGCGGCCAGCTCGGCGGCCTGGCGCGCGGTCGAGTGGCGCGTCTCCGCGGCGCGGTCGGCCTCCTCGTCGAGGAACGTGGCCTCGTGTACGAGCAGGTCGGCCTCGAAGGCCACCAGGCGCGTCATCTCGGACGGCGCGGTGTCGCCGGCCAGCACGATCCTGCGACCGCGCCGCGCCTCGCCCATCACCTGGTCGGGCGTCACGCCGTTCACGGTCTCGCCCTCCTGGAGGCGGCCGAAGTCCGGTCCCGGGGTCACGCCCAGCTCTCGCGCGCGCTCGGGGTCGAACACGCCCGGCCGCGTGTCCTCGACGAGCGCGTAGCCGAGCGCCGCGACGCCATGGTCGGTCGCGTACGCGGCGATCCGGTAGCCGTCGCGCTCCAGCTCGTCGTTGGGCTCCAGCTCAACCAGCTCGAGCGGGAAGCTGACCCTGCCCACGATCGGTCGCAGAGCGTTGAACAGACGACGCAGACCCACCGGGCCGTAGACGGTGAGCGGCCGCTCGCGCTGGCGCAGGGCGAACGTCTTGAGCATGCCGGGCAGGCCCAGCACGTGGTCGGCGTGAAAGTGGGTGATGAAGATCTCCTCGAGCTCCACGAGGCCGGTGGAGCGCACCAGCTGACGCTGGGTGCCCTCGCCGCAGTCGAACAGCAGGCGATCGCCGCCGCGCCGGACGAGGGTGGCCGGCAGGCCGCGCCGGGCGCTGGGAGCCGAGCCGGCGGTGCCGACGAAGAGCAGATCGAGGTCCATGGCCCCCCTATGTTGACTCGCGCGCCTCTTCTTCGAGTTCGTCGTCGGTGCGCGTGAGCGCTCCGATGTCCGTCAGACCGTGCGGGCGGCCGGCTGCCAGGCGCGCCAGCGCGCGATCGCGCTCTGGCTGGTGCCGGCTCGCAGGGCCAGGCGGCACTGCGTCAGGCCCAGAGCTCGATCAGCTCGAACTCCACGCGTCCGCCCTCGACTCGGGCCAGGCCCATCGTGTGGCGCGGGGCGCGCCGGCGCTCCGTCGGGCTGCCGGGATTGAAGATCTGGAAGCCATCCGCGGCGCGCTCGTGCAGAGGCAGGTGGGAGTGGCCGAACACGAGCGCGTCGGCCCTGCCGCCGAAGCGCAGGCGCATCCGCTCGAGCCGCCCCGCCGACGGGCCGGCGTCGTGCACCATCGCGATGCGGGCCTCCTCGACCGCCACCACCCGCTCCGCCGGCAGCAGCCTGCGCAGCTCCGCGCTGTCCACGTTGCCGTGCACGCCCGCCAGCGGCGGCCCGATCGCCTCGAGCTCGCGCAGGACGTCGGCGGTCATGAAATCGCCGGCGTGGAGAAGCAGGTCGGCGGCCGCGATGCGCTCGACGCACGCGTCGGGCAGCCGGCGCGAGCCGCGCGGCAGGTGGGTGTCGGAGATGACGGCGACGAGCATTCCGGGTCTACACTCAACCGCACTCGCGCCCGTAGCTCAGTGGATAGAGCGCTGCCCTCCGGAGGCAGAAGTCGCAGGTTCGAATCCTGCCGGGCGCGTACACCGAACGGGCATCCTAGAGCTGAATCGGGCTCCACCGGGTCGCAAGAGGGCAGAAGTCAAACCGGCCGTTGCGACCGATTTGCGACCTAGTTAGCCGGATGGGCCGTCCGAAACGACGGGCGCCGTGATCTCTTCGATCACCTCGACGACCTGCGGGTGGCCGGGGTCGTCGTTCACGCGCACGAGGTACTCGTGACCGGCCGAGAGCATGATCGACTGATCCGAGAACAGGTCGTCCACGAGCCCGTCGAGCGGGCCGTCGTCGCAGGCCTCGCGCCGAGGTGGCCGAACTGCGCGCCCGCGTCGAGCGGCTGGAAGCGTGACGCCCAAGTTCGGCTAGCTGAACGCCACCAGTCCAACCACGGCAGCGGCTGCGACGAGCGCAGGCTCGGACACCTTGATCTTCTTCTGGAGCAGCAGGCCGAGCGCGACGACGCCGATCACCACCGACCAGTCGCTCTCGATCACGTCGCCGCCGATCACGATGGCGGCCCCGGCGATCGCGCCCGCCGCTGCCGCCGTCGCGCCCTTCACAAACCCCAACACTCGCGGGTGGTTCTCATGGCGCCGGATTAACCGGCCCGGTAGGACGACGAGCAGCAGCGCCGGGAGGAACACGCACAGAGTCGCGACGATGGCCCCGACGAGGCCGAACGCGAGGTAGCCCGCGAAGGTCGCCATGATCACGACCGGGCCGGGGCTGATCAGCCCCATCGCCACGGCGTCGACGAACTGCTGCTCGGTCAGCCACCGGAAGTCATCGACGAGCCCTGCGTGCAGGAAAGGCACGATCGCCAGCCCCGACCCGAACGTGAAAGCTCCCGCCTTGAGAAAAAACCAGCCGAGCGCTCCAAGCGAGACGCCGGAGCCCGTCCACGCGAAGCCGTTGACAGCCGCGAGCAACCCGACCGGCGACACGCTAGCAATGGTGCGCGTGCGCTTCGGCAGCCCCCCTCCGTAGTAGATCGCGCCGAAAGCACCCGCAAGCAGGAACAGCCAGGCGATCTCTGCACCCGCGAGCGCCGTCACGGCGCAGAGCACGAGCCCGATGCCCCACAGCACCGGATCGGTCTTGTTGGTCGAGCGAGCGAGCTTGTAGGCCGCGATCGCGATGATCGCCAACACCGCAGGACCCACGCCCGCGAAGATGTCGTGCACCCAAGCGAGCCCCTGATACTCCGCGTACAGCACCGCCACCGCAGTCACGATCAGAAATGGGGGCAGCACGAACGGCACCGAGACGGCCACCGCGCCTCGGGCACCCGCGTGCAGGTAGCCGAACCACATCGCCACCTGCGCCGCGAGAGGCCCCGGCATCGTCTGCCCGACCGCGAGCGCCTGCTGGAACTCCCGCTCGCTGAACCACTCCCGCTCTTCTACGAGGTCGCGCTGCATGTAGCCCACCAGCGCAATCGGGCCGCCGAAGCCGATTCCTCCGAGCTTGAGGTAGTAGACGACCAGGCCCCGGAGCGTGCGCTCCGGCTGAACCGAGGTGTTCGGCGATACAGCCGAGGTGCGGGCCTCCATCAAGGGCGCGAATTATCGCGGGGCGCGCGGAACTCGCGGCGTGCGGCGAAATCTGCGGAGAGAAGCGGCTGCGCCCCGCTCCTGGAGCGGGGTCGCGCCACGCGCCCGGCAGGATTCGAACCTGCGACTTCTGCCTCCGGAGGGCTCAGCAACGGATAAACGACTGGCAGCCTCACCGCTTTCAGCGCGATACTGGGCGGCGATGTCGCAGGAGAACGTCGAAATCGCGCAAAATGTCCTTGCCGCGTGCAACGACGAGGACCTCGAACGCTGGCTGGGCTGCTGGGACCCGCAGTGCGTGTGGCTACCCGGGATGCGGGGACAGATGGAAGGCACCCAGACCTACCGGGGACACGAGGGCCTCCGCACGTATTGGGACGAGGACGCGGCCGTGTGGCACTGGTTCCTCGTGGAGGTACACGAATTCCGACACAACGGTCCCGAGGTGGTCGCGATCACCACGGGGACGGCGCAAGGCAGGCATAGCCACCTCGAGATCAGCGAGCGAATGGCGTTCAGGTTCCGACTTCGCAACCGAAAGATCGTCCACGGACAGAGCTATCTCGACGTGAACGAGGCTCTCGAAGCCGTCGGGCTGTCGGAGTAGCCGATGTCGCAGGAGAACGTGGGGATCGTGCGCCGAGCGGTTGACGCGTTCAACCGTCGTGACATCGCGGCCATGGTCAGCAACTTCGCCGGGGACGCCGAGTGGATCGAGGACCAGCGCTATCCGGGCGCGGAGACCTTTCAGGGCCCGGCCGGCGTGGAACGGTCGATTCGGAAATGGTGGGACGCCTGGGCCGAGATCACCATGGACCTCGACGAGACGATGGACCTGGGCGACCGCGTGGTCCTGGCCGGTCGCGTGAACGCTCGTGGGCACGACAGCGAAGTCACGGTCGAGGCCGCCTTCGGAGGGGTGTACGAGTTCCGCGCCGGCAGGGTGGTTCGGGTGCAGATCCTCGGCAGCCGCGCCGAAGCCCTCGCGGCCGCGGGGCTGCCGGCCTAGCCGTTTCCCAGGAGAACGTGGGGAGCCCGCCGCCGCCGGGAGGGCGTCCCCGACGCCTTCGCCAGCTGGTTCACGGTCGCTCGTGCTCGCGGGCCTCCTCGTCGTCCGGCTCACTTCCGTGTTGCAGCCCGCCGATGGCGCCGGTGGCGTCGCCCGCGCCCTTCTGGCCTGCCTCGTCCGGGGGCTCCGGGTTGTCTTCGTTCAGGGCGCCCGTCGCCTCGTCGACGCTCTCCTCCGCATCCCGGGCCGGGTCGTGCTCGGTCTCCATCGCTCCTCCTTGGGTCGCTCAGTGCTTGTCGGCGTTGGGGAAGTTCGACTCCTCGTCGCCGTCTGAGATCTCCTCCCGCTGCGATTCCTGGGGATCGCCGGACTTCAGCTTCTCAGCGTCGCCCTCGACGTCCTCTTCCCGACCTTGCCCGTACGCGTGCAGCGGGGTGTCCGGAAGGGTCTCCTCGTCCGCGCGCTTGTCATCATCAGCCATACGTCGGCCTCCCTCTTGGTGTTGCACGGCCTATCGGACCCGTGTACCCCGAATCACCAGGGTGCCAACCAGGAGGAGCAGGGGGCGTCACCACGAAAACAGCGAACGTATCGGCGGGCACAAGCCCGGGCACAATCGAGGAGAGAGCATGTCTACAGACGGACGGACGGGCGGCAGCGCTGGTGGAATCGGCCTCGGCGGAATCCTGGTCATCGTGGGGATCGTCGTGATGGTCGCGTGGAGCTTCCTGCTTGGGCTCATCATCGCCCTGGTGGGCCTGGTCGCCTTCGGCGGCTTTGCCAAGGGAAAGTGGTACTAACCGTCCGGTGACGGAGGAGAACGCGGAAGTCGCGCGCCGCACTTTCGCGGCGATCGGCAGATGGGATCTCGACGAGCTGCTCGAGCTCTACGACGACGAGATCGAGTTCCTGCCTCTCACCGGCACTCGCGTAGAGAGCGGCGGCTACAACGGGCACGAGGGCGTGCGCGCGTACTTCGAAGAGGTCGCCGAGATCTGGGAAGAGCTGCGTCCCCACGCCGACGACCTTCGGGTCGTCGGCGATCAGGTCGTTCTCCTTGGGGGCTGCGCGGTCAGGGGCCGCGGCAGTGGCGCCGAGGACGACAGCCCGATGGCCTGGGTGCTGACCCTGAGAGACGGCAAGGTCACTCGCCACCGCGGCTACCGCACCCGCGAAGAAGCGCTCGCGGCCGTCGGCCTGGACGAGTAGCGCGCCCGCCGCATTTGCGCCGCGGGAGAAGTGGCCTACTTCTCCCGGACAGTGGATCCGCTGAGCCTTCTATGGCTCTTTTTCGTTCTTGCCTCGGTGCAGCCTGTCTTGGAGCGCGCGCGGCTCGCCGCACAGCGCCAGCGGCGCCTGAGCCGCATCTCCAACGCCCGCCAGGCGACGGTGATAACGCTGATCCACCGGCAGGAGACGATGTCCCTGTTCGGCTTTCCGGTCGTCCGCTACATCGACATCGACGACTCCGAGAGCGTTTTGCGGGCCATCGGCGAGACCCCCGACGGCCACCCGATCGAGATCGTGCTCCACACCCCAGGGGGCTTGGTGCTCGCGGCGAGCCAGATCGCCGCGGCGCTGGCCGACCACCCCGGCCGCGTGACCGCCGTAGTCCCGCACTACGCGATGAGCGGCGGAACACTGATCGCACTCGCCGCCGACGAGATCGTGCTCGACCCCCACTCCGCGCTGGGACCGGTCGACCCCCAGCTCGGCCAGTACGCGGCGGCCTCGATCGCGCACGTCGCGGCGCAGCCAGGCTCGCACGACGACCAGACCCTGATCCTCGCCGACGTTGCCCGCAAGGCGCTCGTACAGGTGGAGCACTTCACGCGCCGGCTGCTCGAGCGTTCCATGGAACCCAAGCGCGCCGCCGAAGTGGCACGGCTGCTCTCCACCGGCACCTGGACGCATGACCATCCACTCCAGGCCAGCGACGTTCAGGCGCTCGGCCTGCCTGTGCGGCTGGGCGTCCCCGCTGAGGAGCGCGAGCTCATGAGGCTCTACCCGCAGCCGCGCGGCCGGGAGCCCGCCGTTGAGTACGCCCCCGTTCCACCGGCGCGCCCCGGCTTCCCCGTGCGGCGAAACAGGGCAGCTGCCCCGCGTACCGGCAGGCGACCGTGAGCGTCCGCCGCCTGGGCAAGGCGTACACTCACGCCCTTGGCGACGACCACGCTCCTGCTTGCCACCGGCGAGGCATTACAGCTCCGAGGTGAGCTAGAAGAAGTGGCCAAGCAACTGGAGAACGCCGCACGTAGCAGTGCCGGCACCCTGGCCTGGTTCGAACAGGCCCCCGACGGCGAGCGCTTCGGGATCAACCCCGGGCACGTGGTCACGATTCGCCGTGGCCCCGAATAGGTCGGCGGATTCACGAGTATGCTCGTAGAAGTGCCCACAGTCGGGTGTCGCGCTCCCTGCGCCCCCCAGTGGTCCATTTCCAGTGGGAGTACTAGGACGGTGCGCATGACCAATCACGCCGGCAGCTCCGACTTCACGCCGTCTACGCGCGGCGAGGCCGCCTGGAAGGAAACCCGCGAGGGCATCGCGTCTCGCAACGCCGATGCACGCAAGGTCGGCAAGGCCGAGCGGGAGACGTACGAGCGCGAGCGCGAGGCGATCCGCCACGACGCCGCCGCCAAGCGCCAGGCAAAGCTGCTCGGTCGCCGCACCCCCTAGCGCTGTTGGGCACCACCGGCCTTCGGCGCTTCGGGCGCCGCCACCGGACGGCGATCACGGTCGCAGGCTCGCTGCTGACCGCGGCGGCGCTGGTGCTCGCCCTGGCCGGCCGGCGCGACGAGTTCGAGACCGCCCTCTCCAGCGCCGCGATCTGGGTGCTGGCGGTCACGATGCTCCTGCAGATCGTCGCACTCGTCGCGCGCAGCGAGGCCTGGCACCGCACCATCGAGGCCGCCGGCGGGACCGTCGACCGGCGCATCCTCTTCCGCGCTTCGAGCATGCAGGTCGTCGGCGGCCTGTTGAACGGGCACCTCGGCGTCGCGGCACGGATCGCCGCCCTGCGGCGCTCCTCGCCCGACGTCTGCCCCCAGGTCCCGACGCTGATCGCCGCGGAGTTCCCGATCCTCACGATCGAGGCGCTGCTGGCCGCGCTCACGTCCTTCACGTTGGTCGGACCGCTCGGGCTGCCGTGGTGGCTGCCGCTGGTCGCATTCGCGGTGATCGCGGCGCTGAGCACCGGATTGCGGCACCTGGCCCTGCGCGGTGGGCGCAGGCTGTGGAGCGGCCTGGCGGTGCTGCGCTCCCTGGACGGCGGAAGCAAGGTCTTCGGGTTCGTCCTGATCGCCGTCTTCGCCCAGATCTTCCGCAACTGGATGCTGCTGCACGCCGTCGGGGTCGATGCCTCCTTCTTCGACGCCATCGCGGTGCTGATCGCGGTCGTCACGCTCGGGCAGCTCCCCGTCGGACCCACCGTCGGAGCGGCTGCCGCGGTCCTCATCCTCGGCAGCCAAGGAGTGGCCGCCACGGCCGCGGCCGGCGTGTTGCTCACCGTCACCGGCACGCTCGGCGGAGCGTGCTTCGCCGCGTGGGCCGGCGCGGACAGGCTCTGGTCAGGCAGGCGCGTGAAGCGCCTGACCCTCAGGGGCGCGGCTCGCCGCCATTCTCACGCTCGGCGTCCCGCGGTCGATCCAGGGCCGCAATCTCCTCCATCCGCTCCAGGCGCTCAGCGCCCGGCACCGAGCGCGACGCGCTAGCCACCCGCGCGAGGTGGAAGCGCCGCACGCCGTCGGGACCGGCGTTCGGCACCAGCGCATAGCGCTTGATCCGGGGATCCGGCATACCCATATGGTCGACGAGCGCAAGCGTCTCACCTATGGCCGCCTGTCGAAAGATCCCCGGGCCGCGTTCGACGTTAGGGCGGGTCCCCAAAACGGGTCAGCTACAGCGTCGCTCGTACCACTCCCAGGTCGCCGTCAGGCCGCGCTCCAGCTCCCAGCGCGGCTCCCAGCCGAGCTGCTCGCGGATGGCGGTGGAATCCAGGTACTGGCGGTCGATCTCCCCGTGCGGGGTGCCCTCCCCCCGAACGTCCGGCTCGATCTCGCGGCCGGACACCTCGATCAGCCTCCGCACCACGTCGATCACCGGGATCGGCTTGCCCCAGCCGGCGTTCCATGCACGGCCGCCGAGCTCCGAGCGCTCGAGCGACGCCCCGATCGCCAGATAGGCGTCCACGGCGTCCTCGACGTAGAGATAGTCGCGCTCGGGCGTGCCGTCGGAGCGGATCACGGGGCGCTCGCCGCGGGCGAGCGCCCGCGCGCTGTCGGGGATGATGCGCGACCAGTTCAGGTCCCCGGGCCCGTAGACGTTGGCCAGCCGGGTGACCGCCACCGGCAGCTCGTACGTGGACGCGTAGGAACGGGCGATCAGGTCGGTGCAGGCCTTCGAGACGTCGTAGGGGTACCGCGGCTGCAGCGCGAAGTCCTCGCGATAGGGCAGCTCGTCGTGCGCGCCGTAGGCCTTGTCCGAGGAGGCAACCACCACGCGGCGGACCGTTCCGAGGCTGCGACAGGCCTCCAGCAGCGTGTACGTGCCGCGCACGTTCGCCTCCCACGTGGCGAGCGGCGAGCGGTTGGCTGTGCCCACGATCGTCTGGGCGGCCAGGTGGAACACCTCGTCCACCTCGTGCTCGTTGAGCACCCGCACCAGTGCGTCGTGGTGGGTCAGGTCGGCCAGCGCCAGCGTGCAGCGCTCCTCGATCCCCTCCGTGCGAAAGCGCGCGTCCGGGTCGAAGTCGCGGCGCAGCGCCACGACCCGCTTGCCCTGGTCCAGCAGCCGCTCAGCCAGCCACGCGCCGATGAAGCCCTGAGCGCCTGTGACGAGCGTGCTCAGGGCGGCTCAGCCGCCGGCGACCGCTGGCAGGATCGTCACCTCGTCGCCGTCCTCGACGGTGGTATCGAGCCCGTCGAGGAAGCGGATGTCCTCGCCTCCGACGTAGACGTTGACGAAGCGGCGCAGACCGCCGTCCTCGGCGATGCGGTCGCGCAGGCCGTCGAAGCGCTCGTAGAGCCCGTCGAGGACCTCGCCGACGGTCGCGGCGCCGTCCACGCTCGTCTCACCCTCGCCGCCGGTGACACTGCGCAGCTGCGTCGGGATCTTCACTGTGACTGCCATGCGGGCGGGAATACTAAACAGCGGCAGCCGCGGGCAGGGCTGCGTCGAACGACTGGACGTTCGCGTCGATCTCGTGCGCCTCGAACGTGCCCCTGACGGCGTCGAGCGTCTTGAGCCCCTCCCCGGTGATCACAGCCACCACGCGCTCGTCGGGGTCGATGTCCCCGCGCGCGGCCAGCTTGGCCAGCGTGGCGGTGGTCACGCCACCGGCCGTCTCGGTGAAGATGCCCGTGGTCTCGGCCAGCAGGCGGATCCCGGCGCGGATCTCGTCGTCGGTCACGGAGTCGATCGCGCCGCCGCTGCGGCGCGCCAGCTCGAGCGCGTACGGGCCGTCGGCCGGGTTGCCTATCGCCAGCGACTTGGCGATCGTGTCCGGCTTCACGGGCTTGCAGATCTCCCAGCCGGCCTCGAACGCCTGCGCCACCGGCGAGCAGCCCTCGGCCTGGGCGCCGTTCATCGTCGGCGTCTCGCCCTCGATCAGTCCGATCTCGCGCCACTCGTCGAAGCCCCGCGCGATCTTGGTGAACAGCGAGCCGGATGCGACCGGCGCAACCACGCGGTCGGGCAGCGTGAAGTCGAGGCCCTCGGCGATCTCGTACCCGAGCGTCTTCGAGCCCTCCGCGTAGTAGGGCCGCACGTTCACGTTGACGAACGCCCAGTCGCGGTCGGCCGACAGCTCGGTGCAGAGCCTGTTGACGTCGTCGTAGTTGCCGCGGACGGTCACGAGCTTGGTGCCGTACACGCCCGTGGCGAGGATCTTCTGCTCCTCGAGGTCGGACGGGATGAACACGTACGACTCGAGCCCCGCGGCCGCGGCGTGAGCGGCGACGGCGTTGGCCAGGTTGCCCGTCGAGGCGCACGCGACGGTCTGGAAGCCCAGCTCCTGCGCCTTCGCGAGCGCCACCGACACCACGCGGTCCTTGAACGAGTGCGTCGGGTTGGCGGCGTCGTTCTTGACCCACACGTCGCGCAACCCGAGCCGCTCCGCCAGCCGTGGCGCGCGCATCAGCGGCGTGCAGCCAGACGGCAGGGCGTACTTCGGCGTCTGCGCGAACGGCAGGAAATCGGAGTAACGCCAGAGATTCTGCGGACCGGCCTGGATGCGCCGCTTTACGGACTCCGGGTCCAGCGAGCTGTAGTCGTAGCCGACCTCGAGCGGGCCGAAGCACTCGTCGCAGACGTAGCGCGCCTCCAGCTCGTACTCAGTCCCACATTCCTTGCAAGCCAGTGCCTGGACAGGCATTGGACGCCCCTTTCAATGTTGAAAGCCTCCGTCGCTCTGTGACGGAGGCCCACATGAGGCGTCCGATCACATCTCAAAGGAATTGGCACCGTCCCTCAAACCCACCTTGGGTCCGAGGAGGTTGCCGGGGCTTCACAGGGCCATGTCCCTCCACCCCTCTCGATGCAACGGCTATGTATGACGGCGAAGGATAGCGCGCTTCGCAAGTAGAATCATCCGGGTGACCCCGTTGGACGACCCGCTTAGACGCTATGCCGAGCCTTCCCAAGCCACGTCTCAGGCGCTCGGCCCGCGCACGCGCCGACGGTAGCGCGCTTCAGCAGGCCCCCGCCGAGCCGAACGTCGAGGTCGTCGAGGCGCACGGGCTGCGCTGGATCAACATCGAGACGCCGTCTCCGATCGATCGCGCCTGGCTCGAGGAGCACTTCGACTTCCACCCGCTCGACTACGAGGACGTCCAGTCGCGCAACCAGCGGCCGAAGATCGACGAGTACGACGAGTACCTCTTCATCGTTCTCCACTTCCCGGTGTTCGACAAGGCGGTCGGGCGCCTCAACGCGGCCGAGCTGGACATCTTCATCGGTCCCGACTTCCTGATCACGCTGCCGAACGCGCCGCTGCCCCCGGTGGAGTACTTGTTCGAGCGCTGCCGCTCGTCCGAGGAGGTGCGCGACGCGCTCCTCTCCAAGGGCTCCGGCTACCTGCTCTACAAGATCGTCGACGACGCCTTCGACTACTGCTTCCCGATGCTGCGCAAGATCGGGAACAAGCTGGAGCGGCTCGAGGAGGACATCTTCGAGGGGCTGGCCGACGAGGTCGTGCGCGACCTCTCGAACTCCAAGCAGGAGATCATCAACTTCCGCAAGGTGATCCGCCCGCAGCGCGCGGTGCTGCGCGACCTCGAGCGCACCAAGCAGCGCTACCTGGCCGAGGACCTGGAGGTCTACTTCGACGACATCGTCGACGCCTCCGAGCGCATCTGGGACATGCTCGAGAACTTCAAGGAGGTCGTGGAGGCGCTGGAGGACACCAACGAGTCGGTGCTCTCCCATCGCGTCAACGAGGTGCTGCGCGTGCTGACCGCGTTCAGCGTCGTGATCCTGCCCCTGACCCTGATCGCCAGCATCTGGGGCATGAACGTGCACGTGCCGGGCGAGGGCTCCACCGAGGCCTTCTGGATCATCCTCGGGAGCATGCTGGCTTTGCTCTCGAGCATGGTGGCCTACTTCCGCAGGCGTGGCTGGCTCTGAGGCCATGGACGTCGTAATCGCAGGAGGCCACGGCAAGGTCGCCCGCCGGCTGGCGCGGCTGCTCGTGGCCCGCGGCGATCGCGTGCGCGGCCTGATCCGCAAGCCCGAGCACGCCGACGACCTGCGCGCGGACGGCAGCGAGCCGGTCCTGTGCGACCTCGAGGCCGCCGGCCCCTTCGAGGTGGCCCGCGCGATCGAGGGCGCCGACGCCATGGTGTTCGCCGCCGGCGCCGGGCCGGGCAGCGGACCGGAGCGCAAGCTCACGATCGACCGCGACGGCGCGATCAAGCTGCTGCGAGCCGCTCAGAGCTCCAACGTCCCGCGCTACGTGATGATCAGCTCGGTGGGAGCCGAGAACCCGCCCGACGACGACGACGTGTTCAGCGTCTACCTGCGCGCGAAGGCCGAGGCCGACGCCGCGCTGGCGGCCAGCGACCGCGACTGGACGATCGTGCGCCCCGGCTTCCTCACCGACGACCCGGGCACGGGCCGGGTCCGGATCCAGACCGAGCCGATCCGCGAGCAGGTGCCGCGCGACGACGTGGCCGCCGTACTCGCCGCCGTGCTCCACGAGCCGCGCTCGACCCACCTGACCATCTACGTGGTGGCCGGAGAGCAGCCGGTCGAAGAGGCGCTCGCGGAAGTCCTCTAATGCGGGTGGCTCTGATGATCGAAGGGCAGGAGGACGTCACCTGGGATGACTGGCGCGCGCTCGCGGGCGCCTGCGAGCGGCACGGGATCGAGACGCTGTTTCGCTCCGACCACTACCTGTCGGTCTTCGGCAAGAGCGAGCGCGGCTCCCTGGACGCCTGGGCGACGATCAACGCGCTCGCCGCCACGACCTCGACGGTCCGGCTCGGGACGCTTGTCTCGCCCGCCACCTTCCGGCACGCGGCCGAGCTGGCCAAGGTCGTGGTCACGGCCGATCACGTCTCGGGCGGCCGGGTGGAGCTGGGGATGGGCACCGGCTGGCTCCAGGCCGAGCACGAGGCGTACGGGTTTCCCTTCCCTCCGCTCGGCGAGCGCATGCGGCTGCTCGAGGAGCAGCTCCAGATGGTCAACTCGCACTGGACCGAGGGACTCGCCCAGCCCAAGCCGGTGCAGCGGCCGCGCCCGAACCTGATCGTCGGCGGCCGCGGCGGGCCGCGCAGCATCCGCATGGCCGCCCGCCATGCCGACGAGTACAACACGGTCAACAAGACGGTCGCCGAATGCGTCGCGATCCGCGAGCAGCTGGACGCGGCGTGCGCCGGCGAAGGCCGCGACTCGATCCCGCTCTCGCTGATGGTCACCTGGCTGGCCGGCGAGGACCGCGCCGAGCTGCTGGACCGGGCCGGCCGCCTGGCCGAGTGGCAGGGACGCGACGGCGACGGTGAGAGCCTGCTCGCCGAGCTGCGCGAGAGCTCGATCGCGGGCACGCTCGAGGAGAACCTGGAGCGCCTGGGCGAGCTGGCCGAAGCCGGCGTCGAGCGCGTGATGCTGCAGCACCTGCTGCACCGCGACCTGGACTCCGTCGAACAGATCGGGCGCGACGTAGCGCCCGCCGTGGCCTCCCTCTAGGCTCCGCGGCCGTGGTCGACCAGTCGATCTTCAAGGCATACGACGTCCGCGGCATCTACCCGGACCAGATGGACGAGCGGCTGGCGTACCGGATCGGGCGTGCCTTCCCGCGCGTGCTCGCCGGCCTGCAGGGCGGCTCGCCGTCCGAGCAGCGCATCGCGCTGGGGCGCGACATGCGCCTGTCCGCCCCGTCCATGGCGGAGGCCTATGCGCGCGGCATCGCCGACGAGGGCGCCGCCGTGCTCGACATCGGGATGGTGGGCACCGAGATGCTCTACTGGACGGTCGGCTCGCGCGAGCTGGACGGCGGCCTGATGTGCACCGCCTCCCACAACCCCGCCGCCTACACGGGCGCGAAGCTCGTCAAGCGCGCCGCCCTCGCGCTCTCGGGCGACTCCGGCATCGGGGAGCTGCGCGACATGGTCGCCGCTGGCGAGCCGGGCGAGACGGCCGCCGAGCCCGGGCGCATCGAGCACGAGGACGTGAGCGAGCCGTTCCGCGAGGCCGCGCTGGGCTACATCGACCCGTCGCGCGTGGCCCCGATGCGGGTGGTGCTCGACGGGGGCAACGGCATGGCGGGGCAGATGGTCGGCCCGCTGCTGGACTCCTTCCCACTCGAGCGAACCGAGACGTACTGGGAGCCCAACGGCGAGTTTCCCGACCACGAGCCCAACCCGCTGCTCGAGGAGAACCGCCGGTTCATCATCGAGCGGGTACGGGAGGCCGGTGCCGACCTTGGCATCGCGTGGGACGGCGACGCCGACCGCTGCTTCTTCATCGACGACGCCGGCCAGTTCGTGGACGGCGACTTCCTCACCGCCCTGCTCGCGGAGGCGCTGCTGCGCAAGGAGCCCGGCGCGACCGTCCTCTACGACGTGCGCGCCTCGCGCGCGGTGCGCGACATCGTCGAGCGCTCGGGCGGCACGGCCCTGGTCAATCGCGTCGGCCACGCCTTCTTCAAGACGCGCATGCGCGAGACCGGCGCGGCCTTCGGCGGCGAGGTGTCCGGCCACTACTACTTCCGCGACTTCTACTGCGCCGACTCCGGAACGATCCCGGCGCTGCTGATCCTCGAGCTGCTCTCGGTCGAGGGCAAGCGCATGACCGAGCTGCTCGAGCCGCTGCGCTCCCGCTACTTCATCTCGGGCGAGATCAACTCCGAGGTCTCCGACCAGGAGGCCAAGATGGCGGAGATCGAGGAGCGCTACTCGGACGGCGAGCTGAGCCACCTCGACGGGATCTCCGTCGACTACGCCGATTGGCACTTCAACGTGCGTCCCTCCAACACCGAGCCGCTGCTGCGGCTCAACCTCGAGTCGCTCGTTTCGCGCGAGCACATGGAGCAGAAGCGCGACGAGGTGCTCGGGCTGATCCGCGCTTGACCGCCGACGACCCCTTCGCCCCCGCCGCCGCGGCGGGGATCCACCGGCTCGCGATCCCGACCCCGTTCGCGGTCGGACGGGTGAACGTGTACCTGATCGAGGACGAGCCGCTGACGCTGGTCGACGCCGGGCCGAACTCGGGCACGTCCTTCGACGAGCTGCAGCGCGGCATCGCCGGACTCGGCCATTCGCTCGAGGACATCGGGCTGGTGATCGTGACCCACCAGCACATCGACCACCTGGGCCTGGTGTCGCTGGTGGCGTCGCACTCGGGCGCCGAGGTGGCCGCCATCGACGTCGCGGTCCCGTTCATGGAGAACTTCTCGGACGAGGCGCAGGCCGACGACGAGTTCGCCCGCGACGTCATGCTGCGCAACGGCATCCCGGAGGACGTGGTGTCGGCCCTGCAGTCCGTGTCCGCGGCCTTCCGCGCGTGGGGGGCGCCCGTGCGGGTGACGAGGCCGCTGCGCGACGGCGAGGCGCTGGAGCTGCGCGACCGGACGCTGCACGTGCACCACCGCCCCGGCCACTCCCCCACGGACACGGTGTTCCACGACCGCGAGCGCCGCATCCTGATCGCGGCGGACCACCTGCTCGGCCACATCTCGTCGAACCCGCTGATCACGCG
>JAXDIH010000033.1:0-11635 GCA_034664105.1 Thermoleophilaceae bacterium | reverse complement strand
GCCTTGACGCCCGAATCGAGCGCCTCCTCGATCCCCTTCTCCACCGCGGGGATGAACTCGGACGGCACGGCGCCACCCTTGATCTTGTTGATGAAGTCGAAGCCCTCGCCCGGCGCCGGCTCGAGGTCGATGTAGACCACGCCGTACTGGCCCGAGCCACCCGTCTGCCGGATGAACTTGCCCTCCACCTTCTCGACCGTGTTGCGAATCGTCTCGCGGTAGGCCACCTGCGGGCGTCCCACGGCGGCCTCGACCTTGAACTCGCGCTTGAGGCGGTCCACGATCACCTCGAGGTGCAGCTCGCCCATTCCGGAGATCACGGTCTGTCCGGTCTCCTCGTCGGAGCGCACCTGGAAGGTCGGGTCCTCCTCGCCGAGACGCTGAAGCGCCACGGACAGCTTCTCCTGGTCGACCTTCGTCTTCGGCTCGATCGAGAGGTGCACGACCGGGTCCGGGAAGACCATCCGCTCCAGGATCACGGGCGCGTCCGGCGCCGAGAGCGTGTCGCCCGTGGAGGTCTGCTTGAGGCCGACGCCGGCGGCGATGTCGCCCGCGTACACCTCCTCGACCTCCTCGCGCGTGTTCGCGTGCATCATCAGGATGCGGCCGACGCGCTCGGTGCGGCCGGTCACGGAGTTGAGCACGCGCCCACCGGCGCTCAGCTTGCCGCTGTAGACGCGGAAGTAGGTGAGCTTGCCGACGTACGGGTCGGCCATGACCTTGAAGGCGAGCGCCGCGAAGGGCTCGTCGTCCGACGCCTGGCGCGTAAGCGGGTTCTCGTCGGCGTCCATGCCCTCGATCGACGGCACGTCGAGCGGGCTCGGCAGGTAGTCGATCACGGCGTCGAGCAGTGGCTGCACGCCCTTGTTCTTGAAGGCGGAGCCGCACAGCACCGGCGTCATGGAGATGTCGAGCGTCGCCTTGCGGATGTCGGCGACCAGGCGATCGGCCTCGATCGGCTTGTCCTCGAGGTAGTCCTCCATCAGCTCGTCGTCGTACTCGGCGATCGCCTCGATCAGCTCCGTGCGCGCCTGGGTGGCAGCGTCCTGGAGGTCGGCGGGAATGTCGGTGACCTCCCATTCCTGGCCGAGGTCGTCCTTGTAGACGATCGCCTTCATGTTCACGAGGTCGACGACGCCCGTGAACTCGGCCTCGGCGCCGATCGGCAGCTGCACCGGCACCGGATGAGCGCCCAGGCGGTCGATCATCGTCTGCACGCCACCCTCGAAGTTGGCGCCGATGCGGTCCATCTTGTTGATGAAGGCGATGCGCGGCACGCGGTACTTGTCGGCCTGACGCCAGACGGTCTCGGACTGCGGCTCGACGCCGGCGACCGAGTCGAACACCGCGATGGCGCCATCCAGCACGCGCAGGGAGCGCTCGACCTCGACCGTGAAGTCCACGTGGCCGGGCGTGTCGATGATGTTGATGCGGTGATCGCGCCAGGACGCCGTGGTGGCCGCGGACGTGATCGTGATGCCGCGCTCCTGCTCCTGCTCCATCCAGTCCATGACGGCCGCGCCCTCGTGGACCTCGCCCATCTTGTGGGTGCGGCCGGTGTAAAAGAGGATGCGCTCGGTCGTCGTCGTCTTACCGGCGTCGATGTGCGCCATGATCCCGATGTTGCGGGTCTTATCGAGTGTGACCTTGCGTGCCATGACCTGTCTTGAAGTGTGTTCGTTTCCGAGCAGAAAAAAGGCCCAATTCGGGCCCGGTGCTGCGTGCTGTGCCCGCCCGGAAGTGTCTTATGTCGTAGAGGTGTCCATCGACGTGATTCGCCGCACCGCACTTGGCTGAGAACCACGTGCCGGAGCGAGATCGCGAGCAAAGGAGGGCTGCTCGCGAAACGACCCGTGATGGTAGCAGGCAATCGGGCATGTTCGCGGGCGCTTTTCGGGGCGCACGGCCGCTTGCCATCGGCGTCGTGGCGGTCGGGCTGGTGGCCGCCGTGCTGCTCGTGGCGACGGAGTTCTCCACGGTCGCCTCGGTTGACGTTGCTTCGGGTTCCTGCGAGGTGATCCAGGACACCGATCCCGACCTCGCCGACCGCTGCAAGCTGAGCGGGCTAGAGCGCAACGGCGGGGCTCTTCTGCTCGTGGCCGGTTTGGTGGCGGCAATGGCTTGGGGGGCGGGGATCGGGGGGTCGCGGGCCGCCGCGATCGCTTTGATCGTGCTTGGCGCGGCGGTGCTGGCGTGGGCGCTGCTCGTGGACCTGCCGGTGACCGACGAGACGGGTGCGCTCGGCAGCTCGTTCGAGGGCGCACGCGGGCAGGCCGAAAGCGGGCTGACGCTGGAGATCGTCGGAGGGCTGATGGCGGCGCTTGCCGGCGCCTTAGGGTTACTCGCGCGCACGCGCGCGTAACGCGCCGCCCGGACGGATCAGCCGCCCGCTGCCTCGCGAGCGTCGGCGTGATTGAAGAAGCCGAGCCAGCTGGCTATGTGGCCGTCGACGATGTCGCACACGAGGCCGAGCTCCGAGCCAAGCGGCACACGGCTCTCGTAGCCCTCGACGAGAAACTCGGTGAGCGCGAGCACCTTCGCGCCGAGGTCATGCACCTCCAGCGGCACGATCTGGGCGCTGGCGAAGCTGTCGTCGACGTCGCGCAGCCACTCGGCGATGCCCTCGTGGCCGAGGTAGGCGCGGCCGGTGAGGGCCGAGACGGGCGGCCGCAGCTCGATCTCCGCGCTCATGAGGGTGCGCAGCTCGGCGAGGTCGCGCCGGTTGTAGGCGTCGATCGCGGAGCGAACCAGGGTGACTCCGGAGGCCAGCGATCAGCCCCCGGGCGGGCCCTGGCCACGCTTGCGCTTGCGCTCGGCGACAAAGCGCTCCTTCTTGGCGGCCTCGCGCTCGGAGCGCCGCGAGTTGGACTCGCGCGCCGCCTGGCCGGTCAGGCCAACACCGAGGCCGGGCTCGGCGATCGGAGAGAAGACCCGCGTCACCCGCTCGTTGCCGCAAGCAGGACAGGGCGCCTTGCCACCAGCCGGGGTCAGCTCCTCGAATCGAGCGCCGCAGGCGTCGCAGACGAACTCGTAGAGGGGCACCCGCGAAAGGGTACGCCAGCGAGTGTGGGCACCAGTTCGGGGCATATTTGCCCGAAGGAGGGCCCACGCCCGGCGCGAGCCCTTGCTCGCCGCCGTTCAGCTACCAGCGGTAGTGCGCGAAGGCCTTGTTGGCCTGCGCCATGCGGAAGATGTCGTCCTTCCGCTTGTACGCCGCGCCCTGCTGGGACTGGGCGTCGGCGAGCTCTCCGGCGAGCCGCTCGGACATCGACTTCTCGCGCCGCTGGCGGGAGAACTCGACGAGCCAGCGCACGGCAAGCGTGCGGGCGCGGCGCTGGGGCACCTCGACGGGCACCTGGTAGGTGGCGCCGCCGACGCGGCGGGAGCGCACCTCGAGCGTCGGGGTGAGGATCTTGATCGACTCCTCGAGCGACGGCACGGCCTCGTTGTTGGTCCGCTTGGCGAGCATCTCGAGCGCGTCGTAGACGATCTGCTCGGCCGTGGACTTCTTGCCGTCCACCATCACCTTGTTGATCAACTGCTGGACCAGCTTCGACCCGTACATCGGGTCGGGCTCGATCGGCCGGATGGAGGCGGCGGCGCGGCGGGGCATGGCTAGCGGGCCTTCGCCCCGTACTGCGAGCGGGCCTTCTTGCGGTCGGAAACACCGGCCGCGTCAAGCGTGCCGCGCACGACCTTGTAGCGCACGCCCGGCAGGTCCTTCACTCGACCGCCGCGAACGAGCACCACGGAGTGCTCCTGCAGGTTGTGGCCCTCGCCCGGGATGTAGGACGTGACCTCCATGCCGTTGGTGAGCCGCACGCGCGCTACCTTGCGCAGCGCCGAGTTCGGCTTCTTCGGCGTGGTCGTGTACACGCGGGTACAGACGCCGCGCCGCTGGGGGGCCGCGATGCGCTTCTTGCGACCCTGACCTGACTTGAGGCCGGGCGTGGAGACCTTCTTCTTAGGCTTGGTGCGCCCCTTGCGGACGAGCTGATTGATGCTTGGCATGCGGCGGGTGATGCTAGCAGCGGCGAGGCGGCGTTGGACGGCGCTGGCGACTAGGCCTCGGCGCGAGCCGCCCGCAACGGCGCCGGCGTGAGCGCGGCCGCGACGATCACCAGCACGAACGCGAAGCTCTGGAGGACGATTCCGACTGGATCGCTGGGCATCGGGTCACCGAAGACGAGGATCCCGCCGCTGATCGCCGTGACGTTCGCCGCGGCGCTGGTGAGCGTGATCACCGGGACCGCGTCGCCCTTCTGCAGCCCGCCCGCGCAGGCGTAGAACGCGATCACCGACGCGAGGATGCAGGTGGCCATCCAGGGCGAGAGCAGCCCGGCCACGCCCAGATCCCCAACCGAGCCGGTGAGCGCCTTGATCGCCACGTCGGAGACGCCGAACAGGATGCCGGCCGCCGTTCCGAGCATGACGCCGTGGTGCTGGTGCGACCCGAGCGCGGGCGACAGCACGAGGAAGGTGCCGAGCACCAGGAGAGCCGACTCGAATGCGATCATGGCCGCCAGCGAGTAGTTCGAGTGCGCCCCGCCACCGTGCGGAAGCGTGACGGCGAGCAGCACGAGGCCCAGCGCCGTGAGGCCCACCCCGGCCCACTGACGGGTGCCGACGGTGAAGCCGAAGAACCGCTCCGCGAGCACAGTCAGGAAAACGAGACCCCCGGAGATCACGGCCTGGACCAGCGATAGCGGCGCGAGCGCAAGGGCGGCGACGTGGAGCGACCAGGCCACCAGCGCCACGAGCATCCCGAGCGTGAACCACTTGGAGCGGAACAGGCCGACCGCGCTGGCGACCGGGTGCCTCAGCGACACGTCGGGCGCGGCGTTCGCACCCCGGTGCTTCAGCAGGAAGCCCACGTTGGTCGCGAGGGCGCATAGCAATGAAAGAAGGATTCCGAGTTGGATAGTCAACTAAGAGAGATGGAGTCGGGTATGAAGGCGGCGTCCCAAAAGGCTCTGTTCGAGCTATCGGCCCCCGCGCCTTCCGCTTTAGCCAGAAATGCCTGGCCCCTGCTCAACCTAGGCTTCCCACGCAACAGCTAGGCCACACCTTGGTAACGAACGAGACAAAACCGCCGATCCTCTTCGTCGACGTCGACGGCGTGATCAGCCTCTTCGGATTTGCCCCGGATGTGGGACAGCTCCCAGGGCCCCTGCACTGGATCGACGGCGTGGCCCACTGCATCCCCCCGGCTGTAGGGGAACGACTGATCAGGCTAGCTAACGGATTCGAGCTTGTGTGGGCAACCGGCTGGGAGGACCGCGCCAACGAGCACCTGCCCTACCTGCTGAAGCTCCCATTCTCGGACCTGCCCTCGCTCACGTTCGACGGCCGAGCGGTGTTCGGGTCGTCCCACTGGAAGGTCGACGCGATCGACGAGTACGCGGCCGACCGGCCGGCGGCGTGGATCGACGACAACATGAACGAGGAGTGCCACGCGTGGGCCGACCGCCGCACCGCCCCCACGCTGCTGGTGGAGACGAACCCCTCGGAGGGCCTCACCGACGAGCACGTCGAGCAGCTGCTCCGCTGGGCCGCGAACGTGAGCGCCGGCGTCAGCTAGCCGAACCGGGGTCCCCCGGTTATGTAACCCATTATGGTCACCCCCGTGACGGCCTGGGGAGGACCGACACGCGGGGTTCGCACCCTGCTTCTGGTGGCCCTTGCCGCCGCGGCGCTGTCAGGATGCTCGGCGCAGACCAACCCGCCATCGGGTGTCGGGACCAACGCGGCGATCCTCAACGGGGAGATGCGCTGCAGCTCCGAGATGATGGGCCGGTGGATGTGGCAGTGGCGCGAGCTCGGAACAACGGACTGGTCGAGCGCCACCCCCTTCCAGGCCGACTGCCCAGGCGCGACCCGGCCCGCGTACTGGCTCGCCAACCTCAAGCCGGACACCACCTACCAGTACCGCGTGGCGATCGACCTCGGCCAGGGAAGCCTCGCCGCTGTCGACTCGAGCGGCAGGCCGAACCGCACGGACTGGGAGACGGTCACCACCCAGCCGAGCTGTGACGACGTCCAGGGCCCGAGCGAGTCGCTGGCCGCCTTCGTCGGCTCCAACGCCGCGGGCAACCCGCTCCGCCGACGGGTGCTCTGCATCCGCCAGGGCACGCAGGACATCGGCCAGCTGAACGGCATCAAGGCCTGGACGACGGTGACGCCGCAGGGCGAGGCCGACGGCACCAAGCAGGCGGCGGTGCTCAACGGCAACGTGGCGCTGGACAATCCGGGCGCCACGATCGAGGACGTGCGGATTCTCGGCTGCTACGGCTCACCGGGCTGCCCGGCCACGCGCGACAAGGTCGTGGACGTGACCGCTAACGACACCGCGCTGATCCACCTCGACATCGCGCAGCGCGGGGGCCGCGTGTCGAACCTCCAGTGCGTGCACGTCGGCTCGGACCACGGCCAGCTCACCGGAGTCCGCATGGAGTACTCCAAGTCGCACGGCTGCGGGAGCCAGTTCGCGGACCACCACTACCACGGGCTCTACTGCCGCGACGCCCTCTGGCCGCGCATCGTCGGCAACTGGTTCTACGACAACGAGGGCTTTGGCGTGCAGATGTACCCGAACTGCGACGGCGCGATGGCGGCCGGCAACGTGATCGCCATGAACGGCGGCTCGTGCGACCTGTCCGGCACCGGCCCCTCCACGCAGACCAGCGGCGCCGTCTACCGCAACGGCTTCTGCGGCCTGGCGCGCGAGAGCGGGACGTTCCCACCGGTGCACTGCTTCAACGCCGGCGCCAACCAGGTCGAGGACTTGGTCGTCTACGACGTCCAGCAGCCGCGCGGCGTGACCGACTGCGGCTCGGGCCAGCTGCGGCAGAGCGGCACCTACAACGCAAACCCGCAGTTCGTGGACGCGGGGAGCTACGACTTCCGGATGCAGAACCCGCTCGCGCGCGCCAAGCTCGGCATCTACTCCGAGATCCTGCCCGGCCCGCGCTGGTAAAGCAGACGGGCCGCCCGAGGGCGGCCCGTCCACTGCATCTCCGTGAGCGCGGTGGCTACGACTCCTTGGAGCCGTCGCCGTCGGCCGGCAGGTCGGCGAGGTCGCCGAAGGCGTCCGCGCCCTCCCCGTCTCCGCCGAACCCGAAGCCCTCGATCTCGCCGGAGTCGCCGAGGCCGAGCTCGGCCGCGAGCTCGGACTCGTCGAGCAGGCCGATCTCGTCCGGCGAGTTGCGCCGGATCGGCTCCGTGGGCTCGATCTCGAGCCGCCGGTAGCGCCTCAGGCCCGTGGCCGCCGGGATCAGCTTCCCGATGATCACGTTCTCCTTGAGGCCCAGCAGCCGGTCCGTCTTGCCCTCGAGCGCGGCGTCGGTCAGCACCTTGGTGGTCTCCTGGAAGGAGGCCGCCGACAGGAACGAGTCGGTGGCGAGCGAGGCCTTGGTGATTCCGAGGATGATCTCCTCGGTCTCGGCCTGCTCCTTCTTCTCCTTCTTCAGGGTGACGTTGACCGCCATCATCTCGTTGCGGTCGACGAACTGGCCCGGCAGGTAGGTGGTGTCGCCCTTCTGGTCCACCCGGACCTTCTTCATCATCTGCCGGACGATCACCTCGATGTGCTTGTCGTCGATGTCGACGCCCTGCGACTGGTAGACCTTCTGCACCTCGCGCACGAGGTACTGCTCGGTCTTCGTGCGCCGGTCGAGCTGGTCGTCACCGCCGTAGGCCAGGATGTCGTGCGGGTAGATCGATCCCTCGTTGAGCTGATCGCCCACCTTGACCTTCTGCCCGGCCTCCACCAGCAGCCGCGTGCGGCGCGGGAACGCGTACGGGTGCTCCTCGCCTGCGGCGTCGACGATGAGGACCTTCAGGCCCTTCTCGGTGTCCTCCACCGTGACCGTGCCCTCGACCGTGGCCAGCTCGGCCAGGCCCTTCGGCTTGCGCGCCTCGAACAGCTCCACGACGCGCGGCAGACCGTGCGTGATGTCCGCGCCGGCCACACCGCCGGTGTGGAACGTCCGCAGCGTGAGCTGCGTGCCGGGCTCGCCGATCGACTGGGCGGCGATGATGCCCACCGCGTCGCCGATCGCGACGACCTTCCCGGTGGCGGGCGCCTTGCCGTAGCAGTGCTGGCACACGCCCTCGGCGCGGCACTTGAGCACCGACCGCACGGAGACCGAGGCCTCCTCGTCGCCGAACGCCTCGACCAGCTCACCGATGTGCGCCTGCGTGATCAGCTCGCCCTTGCTCAGCAGCGAGCGACCGCGCTTCGTCTTGACCTCCTCGGCCACGTAGCGCCCCTCGAGCTGACCGTTCGGCCGGTCGGCCTCGTCGAGCAGCTGCATCACGATGAACTCCTTGGTGCCGCAGTCCTCCTCGCGCACGATCACGTCCTGCGCCACGTCCACGAGCCGCCTGGTCAGGTAGCCCGAGTCCGCCGTGCGCAGCGCCGTGTCCGCGAGGCCCTTGCGGGCGCCGTGGGTCGAGATGAAGTACTCGAGCACCGTCAGGCCTTCCATGAAGTTGGCCTTGATCGGGCGCTCGATGATCTCGCCCTTCGGGTTGGCCATGAGACCGCGCATCCCGGCGAGCTGGCGGATCTGCTTGAACGACCCGCGGGCACCCGAGTTGGCCATCATGAAGATGGGGTTCAGGTGGTGGAGGTTGCGCTGCATCGCCTCGCCGACCTCATCCGTGGCGGACGTCCACTGCTCGACGACCGCCTCCTTGCGCTCCTCGTCGGTGATCAGGCCCATGTCGTACTGGTCCTGGATCTCCACGACCTGCTTCTCGTAGCCCTCGAGGATCTGCTCCTTGTCGGGCGGGATCACCACGTCGTTCTTCGAGATCGTGATGCCGGCCCGCGTGGCGAAGTGGAACCCGAGGTCCTTGAAGGCGTCGAGCACCAGTGCCGTCGCGTACGGGCCGTGCACGTCCACGAGCCGCTCGATGACCTCGCTCATGTCCCGCTTCTTCAGCGGCCTGTTCACGAACAGGTAGGTCTCGGGGTCGTACTCGTCGCCCAGGGCATCCTCGAGCGCGCGCTCTACCCGCTCGTTGAAGATGATCCGGCCGACCGTCGTGAGCGTGTGCTCCGTGCGGTGACGCCGCCGGTACTCGGCGAGGTCGTGCAGCGAGACCATGCCGTGCTCGTACGAGAGCTCGGCCTCCTGAGCGGAGCGGAACGTGTGCGGCCGCTTGCCGTTCTTCTTCTCGTTCCAGTTGCCGGCGACCACCGTCTCCTCGAGGTCGGCGAGCTCCTGCTCGTTGGGCCCGTAGGTGAGGTAGTAGGAGCCCAGCACCATGTCCTGGGACGGGGTGGCGAGCGGCTTGCCGTGCGCCGGCGACAGGATGTTGTTCGCCGACAGCATCAGCAGGCGCGCCTCCGCCTGCGCCTCCGCGGACAGCGGCACGTGGACGGCCATCTGGTCGCCGTCGAAGTCCGCGTTGAACGCGTGGCAGACGAGCGGGTGGACCTGGATGGCCTTGCCCTCGACCAGCACCGGCTCGAAGGCCTGGAGGCCGTGGCGGTGGAGCGTCGGTGCGCGGTTGAGCAGCACCGGGTGCTCCTGGATGACCTCCTCCAGGACGTCCCAGACCTCGGGGATCATCGAGTCCACCATCTTCTTGGCGGCCTTGATGTTCTGCACCGACTTGCGCTCGACGAGCCGCGCCATGATGAACGGCTTGAACAGCTCGAGCGCCATCAGCTTGGGCAGACCGCACTGGTGGATGCGCAGCTCGGGGCCGGCCACGATGACCGAACGGCCCGAGTAGTCCACGCGCTTGCCGAGCAGGTTCTGACGGAAGCGACCCTGCTTGCCCTTCAGCATGTCGCTGAGCGACTTGAGCGGCCGGTTGCCCGGCCCGGTCACGGGGCGGCCGCGGCGGCCGTTGTCGAACAGAGCGTCGACGGCCTCCTGCAGCATCCGCTTCTCGTTGTTGACGATGATCTCGGGCGCGCCGAGGTCGAGCAGGCGCTTCAGCCGGTTGTTCCGGTTGATCACGCGCCGGTAGAGGTCGTTCAGGTCCGACGTGGCGAAGCGGCCACCGTCGAGCTGCACCATCGGGCGCAGCTCCGGCGGGATCACCGGCACCGCCTCGAGGACCATGTCCTCGGGCCGGTTGTCCGAGTGGATGAAGGCCGATACGACCTTCAGCCGCTTGACCGCGCGGGACTGCTTCTGGCCCTTGGCCGTCTTGACCTGGTCCTCGAGCTCCTCGCGCTCCGCGTCGAGGTCGACCTGCTGGAGCAGGTCGCGCACCGACTCGGCGCCCATGCCGCCGCGGAAGTACTCGCCCCAGCCGAACGGCGACCCGAAGCGGTCCTTCAGCTCGCGGAAGAGCGTCTCGTCCGCGATCACGTTCTTGGGCTCCATCGTCTGGAACAGCTCCCAGACCTGGCGCATGCGCTCAGAGGCGTCCTCGATGTAGGCCTCGGTGTCGGCGATGTCCGCGTCGAACTGCTTGCGGATCTCCTTCTCCATCTTCTCGCGATCCTCGTCAGCGAGCTTCTTGAGGTCCACGTCGAGCGTGTCCGCCCAGAGCAGGTCGTCGTCGGAGAAGCCGGTCTGCTTGCCGCTGCGCAGGTACTCCAGGCGCCGCTCGAGCGACTCCTTGAGCTCGAGCACACGCTCCTCGCGCTCGGCGTCGTAGGCGTCGATCGTCTTCTGGACTTCCTTCTCGAGCTTGGGAACGTCCTTCTGGCGCGCCTCGTCGTCAACCCATGTGACGATCGAAGCCGCGAAGTAGAGGACCTTCTCGAGCTCCTTGGGCGCCATGTCGAGCAGGTAGCCGATGCGCGACGGCACGCCCTTGAAGAACCAGATGTGCGACACGGGGGCCGCGAGATCCACGTGCCCCATGCGCTCGCGGCGCACCTTGCTGCGCGTGACCTCCACGCCGCAGCGCTCGCAGACGATGCCCTTGTAACGGACGCGCTTGTACTTGCCGCAGTAGCACTCCCAGTCCTTGGTGGGACCGAAGATGCGCTCGCAGAAGAGACCGTCCTTCTCCGGCTTCAGCGTCCGGTAGTTGATGGTTTCAGGCTTGGTGACCTCGCCGCTCGACCAGGACCGGATCTGCTTGCTGGAGGCAAGCCCGATCTTGATGGCGTCGAAGTTGTTGATGTCGATCAAATTAATTACCCCCGCGGGCGTCCCCGCCCGCGTTCTGATGAGGACTCGGCATCCGGCCCGCGGAGCTCACTCCTCGATGTATTCAGCGTCCTGGGCGGCCTTGGGCTCGTCCGTTTGCCCGTTCTGGCCCTCGAGCTCGACCTTCTCCTCGGACTCGTCCGCGGCTTCGCCGTCGGTGGCGCGCACCCCGGAGAGGTCGATGCCGAGCTCCTCGGCTGCCCTCAGGAGGTCGTCGTCCTCGTCGCGCATCTCCACGCCGGTGCCCTCCTCCGAGCGCACGTCCACGTCGAGCGCGAGCGACTGCATCTCCTTCAGCAGCACCTTGAACGACTCCGGGATGGAGGGCTCGGCGATGTTCTCGCCCTTGACGATCGCCTCGTAGGCCTTCACGCGGCCGACGGTGTCGTCGGACTTGATCGTGAGCATCTCCTGGAGGGTGTACGCGGCGCCGTAGGCCTCGAGCGCCCACACCTCCATCTCGCCGAAGCGCTGGCCACCGAACTGCGCCTTGCCGCCCAGCGGCTGCT